>JBNJEF010000031.1:0-7992 GCA_051745565.1 Patescibacteria group bacterium
CCAAAAGATCGTAACTGTTTTCTCGGACAGAGGAGAAAGGTATCTGGATAAAAAGTAAAAAGATACTGAATTTACTTTTACCTACAATAACTTTCTGATAAAGAAAAATTATTCCGGTTCTTAAATACCCCGGAAAAGCTAATGACGTAATAAAACCCGATTAAATTAGAAATGGTGTTCGCTTAATTATAGCACCTTCTTGCCTGTGGTCTCTTTAGTTTTTCCGGAAATCCACTTTTATTAAAATTAGATCTTCTTTTTTTCTGATATAATAAAAACAAAATAAGCAGAGTAATTAATGAGTGAGGACATCGTTAAAAAAATAGAAGAGGCCGGATTAATCGGACGAGGAGGAGCGGGATACCCTACCGCCAAAAAATGGAAAGAGGTGGCTTCAATGGAAGCTGATAGAAAGTATGTTATATGCAATGCCAGCGAAGGTGAGATCGGGCTTTTTAAAGATATCTTCATACTGGATAATTATCCGGAAATGGTCGTAAAGGGAATGATATTGGCTCTTGATTATTTAGGTAGCAAAGAGGCCCTCTTTAATATAAATCAAAAGTACTACGGCCGAGCCGGACAGGAGCTCTATGATATAGTTAATAACTATAATCACAACGGTTACTACATCGGCTTCTACATCAAAAAACCCAACTACATAGGAGGAGAAGAGACCGCTCTTCTTAACGCCATTGAAGGAGAAAGAACGGAACCGAGAATGAAACCCCCCTACCCCTCGGAAGAAGGACTGTTCGGTAAACCGACGATCATCAATAATGTTGAAACCTTCTATAACGTGGCTCTCGTTGACGAGGGCTCGTTTGAGAACAAAAGGTTCTACTCCATATCCGGAGAAGTTAAAAATCCCGGTGTCTATCGCCTTCCGGCCGACTGGGAAATTGAAAAAGTCCTTCAAGAAACCGACAACTATCCCGATTTTGAGTTTTTTGCTCAAATAGGAGGAAGTGCCTCCGGAGAGGTTTTAAATCAAGAACAGCTAAAAGAGCGAAAAATGAGTGGAGCCGGAGGGTTGGAAGTTTATAACATAAAAAGAGACCCCAAGGACCTGCTTGAACGCTGGTTTGATTTCTACCGGAAAGAGAGTTGTGGGAAATGTACCCCTTGCCGTATGGGGTCACACCAATTATTCAGACTACTGCAGAAAAACGATGAAATACCTTGGAAAGACATCTTCAAGTTATTGGAAGCAACCGAGAGTACCTCTTTTTGCGGTTTGGGAAGATCAATAAGCGTACCCGTTCTATCTTATTATTCAAACGTTCTAAAAGAAAAATGAAAGAAATTAAAGTTCACATAGACGGAAAAGAGTGTTCCGCCTCGCCTAAAGAGAGTATTCTTCAAGTGGCCATTAGAAATGGAATAGATATACCCCACTTCTGTCATCATGATGACCTTCCAACAGAATCACGTTGCCGGACGTGTCTTGTTGAGGTGGAAAAGAGCGGAAAAGTAACCACTTCTTGTGACCTTAAAGCGAAAAAGGGTCTTTCCGTAAAAACAGACACCTCTGAAGTTGAAAAACTCAGAAAGACCAACCTGGAATTACTATTGGCGGGTCATAAAAAGAACTGTCCCAAGTGCCAAAAAGGACTTTACTGTAAAGTCGCGGAGAAAATGGATAAATACGGTGTATCTGGAAATGAATATGAAAGACCGGAAATAGACGCCGATGTATATAAAATGTGCAGAGCGGCAGAAATAGATCCTCAATTATGCATCGCCTGTAACAAATGCGTGGAGATCTGTGAAAAGATAGGAGTGGGATTCCTTAAGATGGAAGGTAAGGGCAATCAAACTCATGCGGGGCACACCCAAAAACTGGAAACCTCCTGTATATACTGCGGACAGTGTACCGTTCACTGTCCCGTTGGAGCGGTACGTGAGATAACTCAGATAGAAGAAGTTGAAAAAGCTTTAAACGACAAGGAAAAAGTGGTGGTTGCTCAGATGGCCCCGTCAGTCAGAACCAGCATTGGCGAAGAATTCGGTATGCCTGTTGGTACGAATTTGACCGCACAGGCATATACGGCATTCAGAGAACTGGGCTTTGATAAAGTTTTTGACGTTAATATGGGTGCCGACATTACCACCATAGTTGAAGCGGAAGAGTTGATTGAAAGAATAAAAGAGAACAGAGATCTGCCCATGTTCACTTCCTGCTGTCCCGCTTGGGTTAAATTCATGGAACTGCATTATCGGGATATGCTTGATCACCTAACCACCGCCCGCTCCCCTCAGATACACGCCGGAGCTATATATAAAACGTGGTGGGCCGAAAAAGAGAAAATTGATCCAAAAAATATAGTAGTGGTATCTTTTATGCCCTGCACATCAAAAAAATACGAGGCCTCTTTGCAGAAATTAAAAATAGACGGGATGTTACCGGTAGATCACGTTTTAACCACTCGCGAATTCGCGGTTTTACTTAAGAAGTACGATATTAATTTACCCGAACTGGAGCCCGGAGAGGTTGATACTCAAGGAGAGTATACCGGAGCCGCGGCGATCTATGGAGCATCAGGTGGTGTAATGGAATCCGCTTTGCGAACCGCTTGCTTTAAGTTGACCGGAGAAGATATGGGTAGACTTGAATTTGAGGAAGTAAGGGGTATGAAAGGAATAAAGAAGGCGGAGATCACTATCGGAGATAAAAAATTAAAAGTGGCGGTTGTCTCTACTGTTCGAAATGCCAGAAAAATACTTGAAGAAGTAAAGAAAGATAACTCGGCCTATGATTACGTAGAAGTAATGGCCTGTCCCGGAGGATGTATCGGCGGTGGAGGGCAGCCAATTCCCACAACTTTTGAGATGGTCAAAAAGAGAATAGATTCCTTGTATAAAATAGATACGGAAACGGAAATAAGAAAAGCTCATCAAAATCCGGTGGTCAAAGATATTTTTGATAATTACCTTAATAACCTACCTGAAGAAAGAAGAAAGAAAATACTGGAAACCGGCTACCTTCAGATCAAAAAGTAGATCTATCTTTAATTAAGCATCCAGATAGCGTAATTAAGGTAAGCGGCGAAGCTGGCCCAAAGAATGTATGGAACAAGGAGCCAGCCGGTGATCTTGGAGATCCTGAAAAAGATGAATATATTGAGAGCTATCAACAGCCACAGAAGAATTATCCATACAAATCCCCAGAAAGGACTCTGCATGCCAAAGAAAATAACGGACCAAAGAGTATTGAATACCAGCTGAATAACAAAAACGACTGAAGCTATCTTTACGTCCTTCCTTTCCATTCCTTTATTCCAAACCAAAAAGAAAGCTATTCCCATAAGAACAAAAATGGTGGTCCAAACGGGAGCAAAGATCCAGTTTGGAGGAGCCAGTTCGGGTTTTGAGAGCCCCTCATACCAGGTTGAAATATTGGGCGTGGTGAAAAAAGACCCAATGAGCCCCGCCGTTTGTGGAAGCCCTAAAGCTATCAGGAGTTTCAAGTACCTATTCATATTTAAACAATGATACTAACTTCTTTCTTTGCGAATCATATTCCAATGATACAGATAAAGAGGTAAACCAACTATTATCATCGCAAGCGCCTCAGCGGCCTTTCTCTGCCTTCTCGCAGTTCTCTCTTTCTCCAAATACTCGGCACGTTCTTCCTCCATTCTCTTTTCCTCTTCGGGGTCAACCTCGCTTTCACTTTCAGGATCAGGCATTTTTTGTGTAGGATATACATTAACCTCATCGGCTTCGGTGAAAACCCAAGTGGTCAAACCCAGATTAATAAGCTGAACGCTTCCAATAATGACCAAAACCAACCCGACTAAAGAGAAGAGATAAAGATAGACCAATCTAAGTTTTATTTCTTTCATACTATTTTAATTTATATCTTTTTTATGGCTTTTAAAATGAATACAGCTATGACTCCTCCTGTAAGAGCGGTTAAGAGCTGGGGCCAGCTCATCATATTGGCAACAGAGGCAGCCGCTTCATTTTTTAAAAGTAAATTGATAACCACGTAACCGGAAGCGTAGAGGAAAAGGAATTTTACAAAGGAAGCTGACAGAATGCCGAAGAGAAGCTTTTTGTCTTTGAAATAACTGAAAATTAAGACAAGGATTATATTGCCTCCTATGATAAATGGGACCATTGGAGCCAAAACCGCAGGCAAAAAGCCCATAGTTAAAGCCAAAATACTCGGAACCACGGCAACCAGAACAGCCCCTCCAACACCTATTAAATAAGCAGCGAGAAAAAGAGTGGCGTTTACAATTGAGCCGGTTATTAACTGTACTCCTATAAATGGTGCCAATATCGCCGCGGAAACAAGAGCGGAAAAATAAAAGGTTTCTGCAAATAAAGGATTTTTTAAAGCAATAGCTTTTACTTTTTCTTTCATAATGAGGTCTAATATTTTAATAACTTCTTTTATTATAACCCATTTACTCTTTTTTATCTAAAACAAATTTTACCTAAAACGCTTCTTGAGGTAGGAGCTCAGTTCCTTTTTTATTTCCGGATGTTTTAAGCCCAACTCAATCTGAGCCATAACGAATTCAAATTTACTCCCGCAATCATAACGAACTCCATCAAAAGCTCGGGCATAAAGTGATCCTCCTTTTGATATGTAGGTAATAAAAGCATCGGCAAGTCTTATCTCCCCTCCTTTCCCCGGTTTTTGAGTTTTGAGAATATTTAATATCTCTGGCGTTATTACATAACGACCAACCACCGCTTCGGTTGTCGGTGCCTCTTTTGGTTCAGGTTTCTCAATAAAATTATTAACAAGCCACTCCTTTTTATTCTTCTTTTCCCCGTCTATAACTCCATATTGGGAAACTTTATTCTTAGCCACCTTCTGTACAGCCAAAACCGGTGCATTAAGACGCTCGTATGTTTCAATAAGCTCTCCTATTGCCGAACGGTTCATATCAATGATGTCATCCCCGAAAAGTACGGCAACCGGCTCATCCCCGAGAAGTGGAGCGGCGCTCAGTAGCGCGTGCCCGTCTCCTTTGGGTTCGTTCTGTCTGACAAAAGCAAAATCAGCGAGACTCTCAACAGATTTTATTTTATCCAGAAGTTCTTTTTTATCTTTCTGGCGAAGTCGGTATTCCAATTCAAAATTCCTATCAAAATGATCCTCTATGGCTCTTTTACCCAGTGATGTTACAAATATTATGGACTCTATACCGGCGGAGACCGCCTCCTCTACTATGTACTGTATAACCGGCTTATCAACGACCGGAAGCATCTCTTTAGGCTGAGCTTTGGTTGCCGGTAAAAATCTGGTTCCCATACCGGCTACGGGAATAATAGCCTTTTTTATTTTCATATAAATAAATACTAACCGGAAAAAATAACATCGGAAAGAGTAAGTAATTAACACCCTGAAAATGAAAATAGGGTTATAATGAAAAATAACCCGATCTTTCAGGGTAAGTTTTCGGTAACACTTAAAACTTCCGACTAATTATGAAAATATTCTCACGGATCGCTTACATGCCCATGCCTTTATGGCTAGTGGTTTTGATATACGGTGTATCTCTTTGGGGGGCCGTATTTTTTCATATATATATTCAAGGACTTCCTATTTACAATATAACTATTCCCTCTTTTGAAGGAGAAGAGGTTGCCATTGATTACGGTCCTCAACTCTCACTCCAAGAAGAGTTTTATTTTAATAGTGTAAAAGAGGCCTTCATAGAAAGTGAAAGCAGTTTTATCTTGGCAAATTTAAAAGATATGCGGATTCGCCTTTATAAAGAAGGAGAAGTTCAGTTTGACTTTCCCATAGCCGCCAAAGGAAGAGGCGGGACATGGACGGAGACGCCTGCAGGTCTTTACTCGGTTGAATGGAAGGCGGAAGAGCACTTTTCCAGCTTGTATGAGGTCTACATGCCTTACAGCATACAGTTCTTCGGGAACTACTTCATGCACGGATGGCCGTATCATCCCGACGGGAGAGATGTGGTTTCCTCCACCTCCGCCGGATGTATTCGCATGGAAACAGAAGATGCCAAAAGGCTTTACGAGGAAGCAAGACCTGGGATGCCGGTACTGGTATTTGAAGAAGGGTACTCCCGCGATGATTTTTCCTACTTTAACAGTGTTGGAGAGGTCAAAGCGGAAAATTATTTAGCCATTGATCTTAAAAGTGATTTTGTTTTCTCTAACGAAAAAACAGAAGAAAAATTTCCCATACATAGTTTCACTAAATTACCCATTGCCCTTGTTGCCAGTGAAAAATTCTTTATAGGAACATCTGTAACTATATCTAAAGAAACAGAGGATGAAGAGACGGACGGTTCCCGATTTGAAGACGACGAAGAAGTAACTATTTTCACCCTTTTAGCAGCCATCCTTACGGAGTCTTCAGAGAAGGCAACCGCCACGATAGCCGACCGCTTGGGCAAAGATGCAAAAGTATCTTTGGAAAAGTATCTTCGTACCCTGGGAATGCGTGACACTTATATCAAAGACCCAATAAGCTCTCCGCAAAACTCATCCAACTTCAATGATATTGTCAGATTATCAAAATATCTTTACTTCAACAGGTCCTCTCTTTTAAAAATGAGCAGAGGGGAATTTAGTTCCGTTTATATTGATCCCGAGCACAGAGACATGGAACCAGCTCATTCACTAAGCGAAGACCCTGCCTTTGTCGGAGGATTCATACCCCAAAAAGGAGGAGAGTTTGAAGAATTCGGACTGGCGATATTTGAAATAGAAGCACGAGGAGAAACTCGGCCCATTGCCGTTATTGTAGCCAACTCATCAGAGCCGGTAGAAGATATTGTAAAGATATTTGATTCTATAAGACTATCTCCATAGAAAATATCCTTCTAGGAAACGATGCTTCCGGATGGCACATCGGCAACCGGAGCTATGATCACCGGACCCTCTTCACCCGATACGGCCAATATCATACCTTCACTTTTGTATCCGAATATCTCTCTCGCCTCCAGGTTCACCAACACGATCACCTGTCTTTTTAGCATATCTTCTGGATCGTAGCTTTTGCCTATACCGGCAACCACTTGCCTATGGTTCCCTTCTCCCACATCAACAGAGAGACGAATAAGCTTTTCGGACCCCTCCACTTTTTCCGCTTCTTGAACGTAACCGGCACGAATATCAAGTTTTGAGAAATCTTCATATTTTATTATTTCTTTCATTATACTTAGATCATTAACCGCTTTTAATTTATGTATTCTACCACGCCTCATATTTTTATAAAAAATGTTAAAATTATAACCACTGAGACCAGTTTACTTTTAAAATAAACATACCTTTCTTATATGAAAAAGATCAAAAGAAGCAAAGATGACAAAGTACTAGCCGGAGTCTTCGGCGGAATGGGTGAATACTTTAAGGTGGACCCCGTTATATTCAGATTAGCTGCCGTTATACTTTTCTTTTTAACAGGATTCATTCCTTTCATTATCGCTTATCTAGTAGCTATCTTTATTATTCCCAAAGAAGAAACAGGTTTTGACGAAGAGCTAAAACAGACTGATCGTCAAAAAAAGTGGCTTTGGATAATAATAATTGCCCTGATAATCTTACTCCTATCACCTATAATATTAATATGGGGTTTCAGTAATTACGTCCATAATGCAAACTTTGATAATATGGGTTACTCCTTTAAAGAAGAATCCGCAGAACATACGTACTCCGAAAGATCTGATGTTATAGAAGAAAGAGTACCCGGTCCCGAAAGATCTTTGATAAATGATCACTTGGAAGAGAATGTCATATCCGCAAACCATAACGGAGAGGTGTTCGCTGAACATCATGAGTTCGGAAGAAGCGCCGATCAGATCTTCATCTGGGGCTATATGGCGGAATATTACAAAGAGGACGGAGAACTTAAAATGGGTACGGCTGCTTCTCTGCCCCTGGCGATAACCTTCTCAAAAAATGAACCGATCGACCATCAGACTCCTCGCGACGGTTCTCACTACAAAGAAGATATAAGAGATATTTTCCCTTCCAGGTATACCGACGAGATCT
>JBNJEF010000032.1:0-7356 GCA_051745565.1 Patescibacteria group bacterium
TTCTTCCCTGTCTTCAGGATCCTTACCCCACTCTTCAAGGTCATAAAAAACCTCCCCGTGCACTCTGTCTATAGCATTCTTAACGGGCAGATAATCTTCAATGCTTACATCTACAAACCTGTTATAGTCAGCATCTATTCTCTCATAAACCTTGGGTTCTATGTCTTCATTTTCCAGAACCGCTTTATAAAACTGGTCTATCTCTTCTTCGCTAACTACATTCTTATTAGCCGATATGGGAAACTCCGGAACCGGATCATGCCTCCAGATGGACCTTATTTCGGCGCCATCCTCCATGAATTTATACATTGTTTGCTCATTCACAAAGGCACCGTCCACCAAACCGGAAAGCAGAGCTTCAACCGCTTTATCATGCGAGCCGAGGTAAGAGAGACCGCCTTCTTTATCCTCATCAACAGAAACAAAGAAAGTTTCCGGGTCTATACCTTCTTCTATTAACATGGCCGACGGCATTAGATTTCCTGAAGTTGAAGATATACTCGTTCCGGCAACCGGCTTGCCTTCAAGGTCTTTAACACTCTGATAAGGCGAGTCTTCTCTGACAATAAGGTCGCCTTGATAAGTTGCGGAACCGTCATAACGCTCTCCGCAAACGAGAACCTCCATTTCATCACCGATATTACCGTATGCCTGAATAGTGGTAACCGGCGCCAAGTAAACAAACCCGATCTCTCCATCAATAAAATCCTGCACCGCCGCACTGTACCCTCCAAGCTCACCCTCTGTCGGATAATACTTCATTTTCACCTCAATATCAGTGTTCTCGTTTATGTAGTTCTCAAGGGCACCGAAACGATCCGACATCTTGCTCGGAATATGCAAAGGCAGAAGACCGAACTCAATAACATCTTCGTTTTCTTCATCCTCAGACTCCGTCTGAACTACTTCTGCCTCATCTTCTGTTTGATTTAATGTGTATAAAATAAAAGCCGCAGACATCACGAAAACCGCTATAACTATCACGCCCCCAATAGCCCACTTCTGGGACCTTTTTACTTCATTTTGTGGGGGTGTATTATTATCAAACCCCTGACCTTCTCCATGAAAAGAGTTCTCATTTGAGACCTCCGGACTCTCTTCATATTTTTTTTCTTGCTCTTTATTTTCTTCCATATTTTTAACTTAAAAAATAATAAAAAGATATTGTAAACCTTAAAGGTTAATATCACTATTAATATTTAAATTATAGCTCTTTTTTATGCCATAAACTACAACTAAATGTTTATTAAAAATAACAATTACTAATTCGATCTATTAATCACCTTAAAAATAACGCCAGAAATAAGTATAAAACCGGAATGATCTTTCTTGAACTTTTCTCGGAAAAGACAAAGAAAAAGCAGTTGTGGATAAATACCCGAAATGACCGGCAGTGGATGTCTTAGGAACTTAAAAACATTCTTCCATACTTCCTTTAGCTACTGTATAATTAAGTGAAGGTAAAATATAAATATGGCATACGAAGTAACACAAGAAGAGATAGATAAACTACTAAAGACCGAAGGAGAGGTCAGGGGTGTTGTTTTTAAAACAGACCAACACTTTATTACTGACAAAGGAGGAGAAGAAAGTGTTAAAAAAGTGGAAGAAAAGATCAAAGATATGACAGGAATATCTTTTAGCTATGAAAAAGACTCTTCGGATCTTAATTTCCACCCGATAGGTATGCGAACCTTTTCTCTGCTCGCTACAAGCGAAGTCCTTGACTTGGATAAAGAAGGCATAAAAGAGATGGGGTATAATGCCCCTAAGTTCTCGATGCTTGTCAGGTTTTTCATGAGATACCTGGTTTCCCCAAAGACCATTATGGAAAAAGCGGGTGATCTTTGGAAGAAACATTACACCGTCGGAGAACTGGAAGCGGTGGAGATAAGCGAGAAAGATAGATTTATGCGATGTATTCTCCGTGATCTTGAACTTCATCCCATCTTCTGTGATTATCTTAGTGCATACATTGCCTTCATTGCCAAATTGGGGGTAGGAGAAGAAGTGACAGGAGAAGAGACAAAGTGCACCCATCGAGGGGATGAGTATCATGAATTCTTGCAAAAATGGTAAGAGAAATAGAAAAAGATGAAAAGATAAAAGAACTTATGGATGACATTGATCTGATGGAGATCTACGTCAAAGATTTCCGTGACCTTTTTTCTTTCATCCCCTTTCCCGTTTGCTTTGCGAACCCTCAAGGAATAATACTTGAGGTTAATCCTTCTTTCCTAAAAATAACAGGGTACAAAGAAGGTGAAATTGTGGGAGAAAAACTCTTTGATTTCTTTCGCGATGAAGAAAAAGAAGAGATAAAAAATACCATAGAAGAAAATCCTGTAGAGAATCGGGAAACATCAATAATAAGCAAAGAAGGTGAAAAAATACCCATTTCAGCATTTATAAGAAAAAATAAAAGGGAAGAAAGCAATTCAATGGGAGGTATATTCTTTTCATTCTTTGACCTAAGAGAGATAAATGAAAAAAAAGAAAAACTGGAACAGAAAATGAAGGAAATAAAAAAGATCAACCGTTTAATGGAAGGAAGGGAAATAAAGATGTTGGAACTGAAAAAAAGAATAAAAGAGTTGGAAGAAAAATTGGCAGAAAAAGAATGAGCCGGAATGCTTATTTATTTCTGAATCCATATTAAGAAATTTCGTTGTTTATCTATTAAAATGTCAAAATACCTGAACATAACAGTACTTTTGGCTGTTTTCTTTTTCGTGACCCTATTCTCACCGGTTGAGGTAATTGCTAAAGAAGGAAAAGACGACCAAGATAACATAAAAGCCAAGATAGTAGACGTAATAAATGAAGAATACCGCTTCATTCCCGGTACAGAAATAGAAGCTTTCCACCAAACCTTGAGGGTAAAAGTTCTTGAAGGAGCAGATGCCGGAGAAGTTGTAGAAGTGGAAAGCGACTTTTACGAATTCAGCCGCGGCGATCGCCTTTTCCTCACCGCCTTAAATGAAACAGAAGAAGGTACACAGTATACTGTAAACGAACCCGATAGGCGATTTCCACTATTACTGCTCCTGAGCCTTTTCATAATAGCCGTTCTTTTACTAAGTTTAAAAAAAGGTATCCGCTCCCTACTGGGACTTTTCGCCAGTTTTGCCGTAATAATCTTCTTTTTACTGCCAAAACTCCTGGAAGGGTCATCGCCTGTGCCAACGACCATAATATTCGCCTCAGTCATTATGGCACTGGCGATGTACATCACTCACGGCTTTAACAGAGTGACCCATTCCGCCTTTTTGGGTACGACCATAACACTGGCATTTATAGGATTACTCTCTTATGTCAGTATTTCCGCCGCAAAGTTATCCGGTTTCTCTTCACATGAAGCCCTATACCTTAACTTACAAACCGGAGGATTACTTGATATATCAGGGTTACTTCTCGGAGCCATGATAATAGGTGTTTTAGGTATACTGGATGACGTGTCAATTACTCAGTCGGCAACGGTTAGAGAGCTCTACAAAACAGACCCTAAATTATCATTTAAGAAAAACTACAATCGCGCCTTGTCCGTCGGTAAAGAGCATATGGTATCCTTGGTCAACACTCTTGCTCTGGCTTACGCCGGCGCCTCTCTACCCTTGCTTCTTCTTTTTTATCAAAGCGAAAAAGGCTTTATTGAGCTTATAAACATGGAAATATTCGCCACCGAGATCATAAGAACAATGGTGGGAAGTATCGGATTTATTATGGCAATTCCCATAACAACCCTTTTCGCTTCTTTGATGTTAAGACCCAAAAGAGATAACAAAAAAACTAATCAAAACCGAAAGGGGGCTCATTTTTAGGACAGTTAACACAGTAACCCGGGTAATCCAAGGGTCGGTCAATATGTGATCTGCATTTTCCTTTTATACAATAAAAGAAGCCACTATTAACATCAAAATCCTCCGCCCATTCATAATCGGGAAAACGGCAATCATCTATTGACCCCCCAAGGGGACAGAAACGAACGGTTATCTGAACAATATTCTCATCAGAGTCATCGGGATCTTCCCAGTTATCCCAGTCGTAAACCGACCCCGGCCAAGGAGCATCAGGCCAATCACCTGACGGAAGATAATACTCAAATCCCGAAGGCAGACCGCGGTCAACATCATCAGGATAATGTCCCAGGTCGATCCTGTATACATGCATAGCTGACTGCAGAGAACGCAACTCCATCTCCGCCCTTGCCTTGTAAGCGGAGTCTTTAGCATCTCCTATGGATACCAGAACTATAGCAACTAATATACCGATAATGGCAATAACGAGCAAAAGCTCTATAAGAGTAAACCCTGAGATCTTTTCTTTACTATCAGCCTGAAGAGACATATTATGATTATAATATAAAATAGACATTTAAAAAGATGTTTTAAGTATTTAAGTGGACAAGAACTTTTGTTATAATCACATTGCATTCAGTAATTTGCATTAAAATTAAAACATCATAGATCTAAAAAATATTATGAAAAATATAGCCATAATCATCCTTTTTGTACTCATCGGAATAGTTATATACCAAAACTTCCCGACGGAAGAGGTCAAAGAAAATGAAAAGACCCCAGAAAGAGAGACGTCGGAGGATCAAAAAGATCTACAGCTGAAATACTCAGAAGAAGATACAAGAGCAACAAAAATAGAGATCCTCAATAAAGAGGAGGAAGCAGAACACTCCATAACCATTGAAGAAGTCAGCCAATGGATGGAAGAAAACTGGAGTGTATTTGAAGAGCCCCCTAAAGTAGCCATGAGACAGGTCGAACCGGATAATTTTACCTTTTTTGATAAAACAGCCAAATTTTCACCTGATCAGGATAAAATGGCCTTCTCCGTTAATGATTACGCGGCAGCTACAACCGTATCATTCATACTGATAATGGACACCGAGTCAGGTAACTTGAATATGGTAAAAGACCCAACCAGAGGTTCAGTGGAAGAATTCCACTGGTCAAAAGACTCGCGCTTTTTGGCCTATCCTCTAAACACCGCCCGCGCTTCGGGTGATATGCTATCAGTTGATGATACAGAAGATATGGAAAAGAAATTCACCCTGGAAGAAGAAGATCTTTTGGAGGCCTTAGAACAGGAAGAAGACACAACTTTTATGCCTGATTTCCGAGATTTAAAATGGAAGGATGACAGAATCCACTTCACCACCGACTCACACGAGGACGGTGATATAAATTGGTCTGTTAAATATAGCGGTGAAGATCTTAGGAAGGAAGAGATCTAAAAATGGAAAATAATCCCTTTCTTTTTATAATTAACCCCGGCGCCGGAAAGAAAAAACCCGGCCTGAGAAAAGTACTGCAAGATCATTTCAGAACGGAAGACGAGATCATTGTAACAAAAGCGCCCGGACACGCATCAGAGATAACAAAAAAAGCCATAGAAGGAAAAGCCACTCCGGTTGCGGTTGGAGGAGACGGAACAATAAATGAAGTCGCCCGAGCAACGGCCGGAACAGGTTCTCCTTTCGGGATAATACCGGCAGGATCCGGAAACGGGTTAGCCAGACATTTCAAGATACCTATAAAAACCGACCTCGCTCTGGAGGTCTTGAGAAGAAGAAAGACAAGAAAAGTAGACAGCGGAAGAGTTAACGATGAATTCTTTTTAATGACCACTGGAGTGGGCTTTGACTCTCAGGTAACCAAAAGAATGGCCGAAAGAAAAGAAAGAGGTCTTAGCGCTTACATAAAAATAATCTCAAGAACATGGAAAGAAAAAGAGGATCTGCCTGTTACTTTTAAGATGAATGGAACGACCCATAACAGTAAAGTGTTCATTTTCTCCGTATCAAACACATCTCAATACGGTAATGGAGTATACATAGCCCCCGAAGCTGATGATAGCGACGGCTTGCTTAATATAAACGTCATAAAACCTTTCCCATTTTATGCCATTCCCTCGCTTGCACTCAGATCTTTAACCGGAAAAAATTATTTCGGGAAAAAATACATAGAAAGATCAACCGCTCCCGAAGTAATATTAAGGTGTAACGAAAAAGAAATGAATATAGACGGTGAATCACGAAAGGTCAAAATGCCGTCCGTTATCAGAGTGATAAAAGAAGACCTAAAGGTCATCTGTTGAGAGCGATGAAATACAACCGTAATTCTTCAAAGATCAAAAAGTATTGACATAAATATGTTATGGGTATATACTCATAACAGATGAATTCTCCGCGATCATCTTGGTCGATCAAAGCTATTATAAGTAATGATAAAATCATTATGCCAAGATTAGACGGCACAGGCCCCGAAGGGGCAGGTCCTCTGACCGGAAGAGGTCTCGGTAACTGCAAAGGATCCGTGAGAAGGAGATTCGCCGGAATGGGCAGAGGTTTCAGAAACAGATTCAGAAGGCCCATGTTAGGCCAAAGACAGACAGAACGTCAAACACTGGAAAATGAAAGAGAGCTCCTCAAGGAGGAACTTCAAGAGATCGAAAATCGCCTCTCTGAGTCAGAGGACCGATAAAAAGTTTCCCGCTCCTTTCTCTTTTGAAAAGAGCGGGAAAACTTTAATATAGAAAAATAAATGCAATAAATATGGTAAGACCGAGAATAAATAGACTTATAGACTCAAAACCGAATGCCACCTATTTTAAACCAAGAGCTATACCACTATCTAATTTGGAAGAAGTAGAGCTTGAAGCGGATGAACTGGAAGCCATTAGATTATGCGATCTTCTTAAACTCGGACAGGTCGCCTCGGCAGAAAAGATGGGAGTATCACAAAGCACTTTTCAACGCATTATAACTTCTGCCAGAAGTAAGACAGCCGAAGCTCTTACCGAG
Organism: Patescibacteria group bacterium; assembly: GCA_051745565.1. Taxonomy (GTDB): domain Bacteria; phylum Patescibacteriota; class Minisyncoccia; order Phycocordibacterales; family CSBR16-193; genus SKVL01. Next base: position 6,818 of record JBNJEF010000032.1, read on the forward strand.
GGAAAGGCTATAAAAGTAATAACAAACAAAAATTCTAGCTGATATAAATGAAAACCGCACAAAAGTGCGGTTTTATAATGTCATTCTCTGGGCCAGAGCTCCAGATACCTTCCCTTTCCGGCTACAGTAACCTTATTCCCTGAGGAAAAAGATTCGGAATTCCTTAACGGATAGGGAATAAGCACTCTTTTTATATCCGTGGGTCCCCTTTTTATTTTAACAGGACAGATATATGGTCTCTCCTCATCCGTTATTTTTTTTGGCAATTTCTCTATCTTTACCAAACCACTGCCGTTTTGGTAAACCAGAACTCGATCACCGATCTCCCTTGCCAAAGCGCAGGGAATAGTAAGTCTCCATTTGTCATCCACAGAAGCTCTCCACTGGCCGTTAAACATGACGACACCTCCTTAAAAAGTACAAATTTATTCGGATGATATTACCACGGAATATAAAAAAGTCCACTCCAAAGTACGGAATTGAACATTATAAACATTCTTAAAAAGAGTTAACAATAACGTTCTTTTGAGAAAATGTTA
>JBNJEF010000033.1:0-7280 GCA_051745565.1 Patescibacteria group bacterium
AGTTCAGAAAGTAATTGCCATTGTTAGAGAGAAATACATGATCTAACTCACCGAAAACCCAAAGCTCATCACCCACTCTCTCCGGTGCTTTTGAAAAATGAATGGTGTTCTCTTCTGTTATATTCGGAACCTCTGTAGCTCCCCTTTCTTTCTCAGGATAAAGTCCGGCCCTGTAAACAACGAAGCAAAAGACCAATAAAAAAACAGACAGTAAAATAAGGACCTTAAAAATGCCTCTTTTGCTAAAACTGGACATTAAAACTAATTTTTAAGTTTCTAGAACTGAAGATCAGAAGCCGTTAATTCCTCTATTACACCTGCTCCTCAACCACCTGTTCATCCACCTCTTCTGTTTTGCTCTCTCCGAAGTCAACCTCTTCCTCAACAGATAATTTCTCACTCTCGCTAGATAAATATCTGTACGCGCAGATCATCACCATAGCCGAAACCGGAACAGTTATGAGTAAGCCGATTCCCAAAGCAAGCATCCCTGCGAAGTTTAAAAGAATCACAAGTATTAAAAGACCGAATAATTGGAACCAATGGCCAGCGGTCATTGCCCAGGACCTTTTTAAGGCCTCTATGGGACCGAGCTGTTTATCTGCTATCAAAATATCGTAGAAATAGAACTTGATAGCGATAAAAAGACCTGGAATTATAAGAAGAATGAAACCTAAAGTCGCTATTATTCCATAAAAGATCCCGGCAACTACCAAGTACAAAACAGCCATCACGCCTTGAGAAAAAACTCTTTTGACCGAGGTGGGTGTACCAGAAGATAACTCCAAAAATACTCTGTGTATACCAAGAGTTAACCATGACCCCATAATAAAGATCCCAAAACCCCAAAGAGACAAACCACCTGACTCCTCCTCAAATAAAATGGAACCCATCATCCCCAGAGCAGTCAATATGACAAACACCAAAAGAACCGCCCCTAGCATTAGCTTCCAGTAAGTTTTGAAAAGGGACCACGCAGTACTGAAAGAATAAGAAATTAAAGATTCATTATTCATAAATTTATAATTAACTTTTAATTACCTCAAATTAAGCATATCTCATCGTGTCCAAATATTACATAGTAAATGTGGATAAATTTCTTAAGCCGTTTTTATTGAATTCTTTCTATGCAGCTGATAAAATACAAAGTATGGAAAATTTTGAAAAAATAAACACCAATGAAGCAAATATTAATAATACCTAGGGAAAAGAAAAAGATATCTGGGAAGAAGGAGAACCTCTCCTTGATCCTAATGAACAGGAAAGATTAAATCACTACAGGAAAAAACAAATAAACGGAGAACTAACTGACGAGGAAAGAGCGGATTTCCAAAGACTGCAACAAAAAGAAAGCGAGGCCAAGACCGGCCCCAAGCTTACCGAGGAAGAGGAAAACGAGCTAAGAGAACTAAGAAAGACCCAGATTGACAGAGAGTTTACCCCTGAAGAACTGGAAAGGTTTCAGTACCTACAAAACAAAGAATAAAAAAACAGGAAGATAGAATACACAGGTTTTTAAAATCCTCAATTAAAAAAGAAGGTATCCTGCCTTCTTTTTTAATTAAAACTTAATTTGAAATAAACCAACTAAACTCATTTCAGAGATCCGTTTCTCAAAAACCTCTCCACTTTCCTATCGTTCATATCCAGAGGATGCTCTACTGGATGCCTTTTATATTTACTATTACTTATTGCCCTATCTCCCCCCAGAAAGAAGCCGATGTGTTTGTGCTTATCCTTATTTGAATACTCTTCACCCCAGATGACAACATCGCCCGGCTCGGGGTTCTCAGTATCTACCCAACCGCTTCTTTCCATATCCTCTACCGTTGAAGCGACCGTAATATGTATCTCTTTTATCAATTTAAATATCACCAAAACCGAAGAAACAAAAAAGGCACAAGAAAGGTCACCGTTGTCAGTTATGTCTTTCTTTTCACCATCCACATTAGCATAAACATTCTTGAACATCTCTGTTCCCGGAGAATTCTTTATAACCGCCATATAAGTATCAAAAGTTCTCGGTATCACAACTCTGTCTTTTTTTTCCAAAATAGCTGACCTTTTTGCCGACATAACCATATCTTACAACATAAAATAAGAACTTCAAAAGCACAGATCAGCGGTTGATGTCTAACCGCTTATTCTTTTAACTGTCTTGGGCCACTTCCGTAGATCTTTATCCGCAAGCAAATACACCGCTTCTTTTTTAGAATAACCCAAACTCACCAGCTCCCCAAAAGCCTCCACTCCTTCTTTAAGCACTTCGCCATACTTTTCCAGATAAAGATCTTTAAGACCTCTTTCTTTATCACTCCTTAAGAGATCTTCTCTGATCTTTATTTTCTCTTCAAAATCAAAAACACCATGATCTTCAATGCTGTGTCCGGAAATACTTAAAGAGATGATCTCATCCTTGACCCTATCAAGAGCTTCGCTCATCTTCATATCTAAATAGCGATCAAGGATCCTTTCTCTCTCATCAGAGTCGTTTTCTTTATTAAGACCGACAATAAGATAATCCTTCTCTATCTCGGGAATATCTTCCTCAAAGATATTGCTTACTATTCTATTCTTTATATGCTGTTGCTCGTGCACATCTACTTTTTGCAACTCTCTAAAGCCCCCGCTGGTACTTAAAACTGTATAATAAACAGGTGGGTGCGTACGAGAGATACGGAAAAAACCTTTCACCAAGATCTCTTCATCTCTTTCATTTTCTTCTTCCTCTATTTCTACACCCCTTGCTCTTTGATCTATCAATATCACATTTTCACTGTTGGTTTGAATATCTACCGACGCCGGGCCCACTTTCACCTCAAACTCCGAAGAATCATCAAATCTTACTCCGGTTAATTCCTCTATAAGATCAAGATCATCAGGAAATCTTTCACGAATATCCAGAGCATCCTGCCTTTTTTGATAATAGATGTCCATGAGATGCTCGGCATCTTTTTTTTGCTCCTCGGTAAAGCCATAATACTTTCCGAATTGCTCCACGATCTCTAACAGATCTTCTTTCGGTACATCATTATTGAATTCAATAGATCTTTCAATAAATATTCTACAATTAGCCCAGGCCTCTTTCTGTTTCCTCAACTTTTCTCTGAACTCCCCGAGCTTCGCCTTCTTTTCTTCATTTGAAAGTTCAAGCACCTCTTGTATTTCTTCTTCGGGTGAAAAAACTCCCTCAATTGGAGGATTGCCGGCAACGAACTTCTTAAACTCAAATGACAGTAATTCAGAGAATTGCTCTTCGGTTAGCTCTTTTTTAACCTCTTTCCTCCTTGCTTCTTTATAATTCTCAAAATTATCTAACAAGGAGTCCGTCTTCTCATTTTTATCTTCATCTTCTCCGAAAGAAAAAGGTATTTTTTCGCTGGACATATTGGATATTACAAAATTCTCTCCAAGAGACCGGCAAGCTTTTCAGGGTCATGTCTGACGATGCCACCCGATACACTTAGAAGATCCTCAACTATTAATTCTCTATTTCCCGATTCCTCTCTAGGATGCTCAATAAAAAAAGACTTCTGCTCTTTATATTTCTCGAGTATATCACTCTCCGGCCTAGTGCTGTTAAAGATCACCTTATCCAAACTCCTTGGCAGGAATTCCTCCATCTTCTCTATAAGATCAAAAGAATCAAAATCATCAGTTTCTCCGAACTTGGTCATTATATTGCCTATATACACGAACTGGGCTTTTGCTGAAGAGAGCTCTTTATGCACACCCTCAACCAAGAGATTGGGAATAATACTGGTATATAGATCTCCCGGACCGAAGATAATGTAGTCGGCTTTCCTTATTGCTTTTAGAACCTCCGGATAAACGTCTATTGAATCACTATGATGAGGAACCAGGAAAGTCCTTTTTATTTTCTCCTTCTGATCACCCCTGGGAACATCTATAGCCGATTCACCGAAAAGCCACGACCCATCGGTTAATTCCGCAACCAGAGTAGCTCTGTCGGTACTTACCGGCAATACCCGACCCTTAGTCTCTAAAACATCAGCCAACGCCTCCACACCTTGAGAAAAATCATTACAGTACTGCGAGAGCATAGTAAGGAGCATATTCCCCACACTATGCTCCGCCAGTTTAGCGTTATTTTTGAATCTTTTTTGCAAGATACTTCGCCCGGCCTCCCTATGAGGAGAAAGCGCCAATACGCACTTTAAAATATCTCCCGGAGGTAAGACACCTAATTCATCCCTCAAGCGCCCCGTACTGCCTCCACTATCAGCCATTGAGACAACAGCCGTAACATTAAAATCCGGAACGTCCCTAACTCCGGAAAGTAGCACATACTGCCCACTACCGCCACCGACTGTTAATATTTCTTTGGACATAAACTTAAGTTGTTATTATAAAACTAGCAAAAATAATAACTGATGTCATTTAAAATAACTTCCAAATAAGATATAAACTTTGCTTTCCGAAGAAAACTGTTTATAATGCCATAAAATAATTTAAATTTTATGAATACACAAAAAGAAGAAAGAACACCAAAGTATGAAAGAATACTTCTCAAACTCTCCGGCGAAGCACTAATGGGAAATGAAAAGTTCGGGATAGATCCCGATTTTATTTTTTACCTGGCCGAAGAGATAAAAGAGGCTCGCAACGCCGGCACCGACATAGTCATAGTGGTAGGCGGAGGCAACATATTCCGCGGAGTAGCAGGAAGCAAACAAGGAATTGAGAGGGTCACCGCCGATTATATGGGTATGCTGGCAACCGTCTTTAATGGCCTGGCCTTACAGGATGCCCTCACCAGAAAAGATGTAGAAACACGCCTTCAGACATCTTTTGAGATGAAAGCCGTCGCTGAACCCTTTATAAGAAAGAAAGCTATCAGGCATTTACAAAAAGGGAGAGTGGTAATAACAAGCGGGGGTACAGGGCTTCCATATGTCACCACCGACACGGCCGCCGCCATAAGAGCCTTGGAACTTAAATGCCAAGCGATCTTCAAAGCCACCGGAGTGGGAGGAGTCTATGAAAAAGACCCCAAAGATGACCCAGAAGCTAAAAAATACGAAACCCTGACCTTGGAGCAAGCTTTCAAAAACGATGACATTAAAGTAATGGACAAATCAGCCATTGAACTGTGCCGATCCAACGGTGTAAATATCGTGGTCTTTGATATATACCAAAAAGATAACCTTAAAAGGGCAGTACTCGGAGAAAAGCTTGGTACCACCATAAAAGCTTAAGCTTTTCTTAGGAATAAACAGACGATCTTAAGTGATACTATTTCCCTTTATTGAAATACTCAAACAGCGCTTCAGTACCTGCTATATTCTGCCCCCACTCCAGATCCTCATGAGTACTCAGCTCAACGGTTATAGAAGGGACACCTATAGAAGCAAGCCACCCCTCGGCATCACCGGTTATCTCATAGTGATCAAAAGAAGCCACAGCCGGATAACCTGAAGCATTTGCATATGCATTCATAATATCCATAGTACCTGGCAAAACTCCCTCATTACACTCTGAGCCATAAACGGCCCCTGACGCACTGTGCCAGAATATTACGGCATCCGGTTGACTATCTTCCACATACCCCTTAATAGCACGCGCCTCCGGCTCGGAAAAAGCCTCACTTCCCGCATCAATTATCTCACTCCTCCAAGTACTTTGCGGTGCCCAATTACAGGCAAAATTCCTGTTAAGATCAACCTCGTTGGCATTGAACCTGCCGTGAGTGGTTTCTTCGGTAGGCGGGGCCTCAGAAGGATCAAACCTGCCGGTTTTCCCTATAACCGCCTCAACTCCGTCAGGATTAGCCGAAGGAATAATACTTACACTTACCCCCTCCGGAATAACGCTTGGATTCTCTTCTAGGTGATCCATCATTTTATAAGCCAAAAGAACCGAATTCCACTCATACCCACCGTGGATGCCACCCACAAAAAGAACATGAGCTCTTTCATCTTCTTTCAAAGCTTGATGAGAATACTCGTAAACATCAATATCACGTCCTCTTACCGATTGACCTATGACCGAATGTGCCGGCCATTCAGGCTCCGGATCAGAGATCTCTTCGGGTTCCTCTTCTTCAACAACCGGGTCTTCTTCATCACTTAAAAAGAAATAGAGCGCTGTTCCCAAAACAGTAATAATAATAACAAAAAGGATCGCTGATCTTACATCTCTACCAAGGATAGTCATAAACCTTAGTTACTATACCTCTCCAAAACAGCCTCCACGCCTCGGCGGTTCTTGCTCCAATCAGATGAATCATGCTCTTCTAGAAGGACACTTATAGCCGGCACATCTATCTTGGCCATCCAATCAGCTGCATCACCGCTTATCTTATATGCATCAAAAGTTCCTTCGGCCGGATAACCTGAAGCCTCGGCATAGGTATCCATAAGATCACCCGTCTCCTCCGGAGAGTGATCATTGCAACTTGAAGAATAAACTCCTCCCGCTGCACCATAATAGATAACTACCGCCACCGGCTTATTATCTTCTACATAATCGCGCAGAGCCTTGGCTTCCGGCTCAGAAAACGGCTCACTTCCTGCGTTTACTTCGTTATTTTTCCAAAAAGCAAACTCTTCCCATTGACAATCAAAATTCCTGTTAAGATCCACTTCATTGGCATTAAACCTCCCTGAAACCGTCTCCCCGAAAACATCGGAAGAAGTAAACGGTCCATCAGTATCAACTATCTTACTCAGACCATCAGGGTTAAGTACGGGAATAACTGTTACCTTCAGATTATCAGGAATGATCTCCGGATTACTGTCCAAATGATCCATTATCTCATAAGCAAGCAAGGAGGTGCCCCATGAATATCCGCCATGAATACCACCAACGAGAAGAACCTCATTTTCTCCATCTCCGTAATAGTGGGCCTTAATATCACGACCCTCCACAGAGCTCCCTATAACCTCCTCTGAGGGTTCCTTTACCTCTTCATCATCTCGGTCTTCCTCTTCTTCGCTTTCACTTTCATCTTCTTCACCTTGATCCTCTTCCTCTTCTTCAGTAGGAGTGAGATCATCTGAACCGTCTCCATTAAAGATACTGACCTCACTTTGCATGAAAAGGTAAATCCCCGCGCCTATAATGATCAATATAATAGATATTAAAACGTATTTCATAATAGATAATTATTACTTCGCCCAGGCTTAATGAACGAATTCAGTGGTCATTATATCACAGATAGAAAAAGAAGTATAAAAACCCCAACCTAAGTTCCAGAATTAATTGCAACACCTGATTAGTAGATTAAACTGATCAGATATGAATAAAAAGAAGAAAAG
>JBNJEF010000034.1:0-6858 GCA_051745565.1 Patescibacteria group bacterium
AGCCTTAAACGGCTCTTTTAGTAAAAGATGATCAACCATAAATCTATCAAAAAGCTTACTCTTTTCCGGGTCATTCCCCAAGCGGTGCAGATCTCTATCCAAACTGCTTTCGTATTCTGCCGGAATGGCATCGGTATAACGAGGCAGTAGCTCCTCTCTATAAAGTCGGTTTATATTCCTAGGAATATTCAGATCGCCGCATAAAATATGAGGCGGTTTTTTATCTAAAAATTCAAACATTCTTTTTATGTCTTCTATCTGCTCTTTAGTCGCCACCTCTCCATTGGATGCCCAAGTAAAGTGGGTGGTCGCCACCGAGATCCCCTTGATACTTGCAAAAATAATAGCCTGAAACATAGTATCTCTTTTTCTGTCGGGATCATAAACAACTATACCTTCACAAGGTTTGTAATAATGATAAATATCAATGTTATGAGAACCCTTAAAGGCCATAAGGTTGCCCTTGGGAAAAAGCAAACCATCAGGATCGGGCATAAGCGTTAAAGGTAAAAAGGTTACTCTGTAACCTTCTTTTTTTAGCATTGAAGAGATATCAACGGAGGCCTCCTGCAGACAGATCAGATCCGGATCTTCTTTTTTAAGAAACCCCATCACTTTTTCAAGATGATGTCGGTCCTCAACGTTAAGCGAGACAAGTTTCATTATGAGACCTTAACATATTTAAAACGACTCTGAGAAATAAACTCTTAGAGAAAAGTGATATTTAGATATTATCTTGCATTAACTTTTTTATCTCTTCCGGATCAGGTATTTTACCTGAGATCACCACCTTACCGTTTAATGCCAGTGCCGGAGTTTCCGTTATTCCGGCCTCCGCGATCTTTTCCGTATCGCATACTTTTTCCACTTTAATATCTTCTATCTCAAGCTCTTCCACCGCTTTTCTTATACTCTCCCCCATTCCTCCACACATCACACATCCGGATCCATATACTGTTATGTTCATATTTTCTTATTAAATTAAAATTATAACCCTATAAGATAATGCAAAGAAAGATAGGTCAAAACCAACGCACCAACAAAGGTAACCCAGGTTATCATCCTTGATCCCGCAAACCAGATCTGCTTGGTCATTACCGCTCCGGTAAATATAATAAGTTCCATTAACATGTAGAAGAAGAGATAGAGAAGAATGTATCCGGTATAAGCTCCCAGAGATACACCTTTTTCTATCAGAATGCCTGTAAAAGCAATGGGTACGCCGATAGAGCAAGGAAGCTCTACTATGGTTATAACCGTAGCAAAGAACACAATACCCCCTACAAGAGCCGCCGGTTTACCGGAGGGATCATTGAAAACCTTCTGAAGTCTATTGGTCGCCCTTTTGGCAAGGGCGGAGTCAGAAGATTCGCAAGTGGGACCAAATCGGTAAAACCTCCAAAACTCCTTAAAAAAGTAAATCGCCCCCGCGCCGGCGGCTATCCCGACTACGTACTGAAATGCAGGTAAATGACCCAAAAGAACCTCAAAAACCTGCCCCCAAACAAAGACCAGTACTCCATAAATGGTAACCGCGGTTAATAAAAATATTCCACCGTAGATAAATATCCATTTACGAGAATCTAAGACCATAACAAGGGAAAGTATCAGTATAAGAGCACCCAGGGAACATACATTAAAACCGTCAAGAGAGCCCAAAACGACAGTTATTGCCGGCAAGGACCAGCCTCTGACCGTTATCTCCCTATCAGTAAAGGGGAGCGGATAAGTATAAATATCTTCCTCTACCCTTTCACCTTCAAAGGCATCCCGTATCATTTCCTCTTGTCTTGAACCGAAGGAGTTGAACTGCAAAAGCTGATCGTTAATAAATATCATCGGAGCCATCATACGGTAATCTTCAATGCCGGCACCAGAGGCAACCTCTTCTACAAGTTCGGTATTGGTTATACTTTCCTTTTTAAGTTCCAGTTGAGGATAGTCGTCAATTACCGATTCAACGAACTCTCCGGCATCCTGACAGACGGGACAGAACCTATCATCAAAAAAGTAAACAGTCTTTTTCTCTTTACTCTCCGATATTTCCTTATCGGTATTTTCCACTTGACCATTATCAGTTTCCGCCTGTACGGAAAAAGGGCCGATAAAAAATACGGAAACAAAAATCAGGAAAAAGGCGAAAAAATCAATTCTCCCGAACATATTCATCTTATTAACGATCGATCTCACAATTTACGGCGCTCCCTATATCTTCAGGATCGCGAGAGCCCTGATACATCTCTCCTTCTATCTGGATCTCCGGCACGCCCCGACCTATCAACTCATCTCTACAGCGCTCCGTCTCATCGGAACACTCAACATATATAGGCTCCACATTATCGGTTCCTCCTAAAGACTTAACGAGCTGATTACAGTAAGGACAGGTTTTTGAACCGTAAATAACAACGTCCGCATTATTCAAACACGATACCAGCTCCTCTAATTGAGATGCTGTTAGATCTTCCGAATCCACGTTCACCTCCTCATCTTCACCCTCGGACTCAGTTCTGTTTTCGCCATTTTCTTCCACAGAATGATCGTCGGAATCAAAACTGTAAAGCACGAACGAGGCGACCCCAAATCCCAAGGCCACTAATAATAATAGGATCATTATTTTTTTCTCACTCATAAAACTTAATTACATTAATCTAATAATTCCTTTTAAAGGATACGAATTCTCATGATCATTCTCAATCCAAACCATAATATCTTGATCATTTCACTTCCGGATGAAAAGAATGAAAATTTATTAACAGCTTTCATTATATCAGACATCGGCTATTAAGTAACCGATGATCACTCACTCGTATTGAGATGCTTTAAGGCCTCTTCGTTTCTCCTTAGAGCCTCTATTCCCCCCTTAAGGTCTATAACACGACTAAAGCCCTTATCTTCCATTATACGAAAAACTTCCTTGCTTCTCCGTCCACTACGGCAATAGAGTGCATAAAAAGAATCCGTATCAAGCTCGGAAATGGTCTGTTCTAAATCTGATGAACCATGATCAATGTTAACAGCTCCGGAGAGATGTCCTTGATAGAACTCTTTAGGCGTTCTTACATCTACCAGAACAATGTCATCGTTCCCGGCGACTTCTTTTGCAAACTCAAGAGATGAAACCGAGGCAAGTTTTTCTTGAGGTAAGGTCATATCCAAAGTAGTCATTACTCCGGCGACGGATAAGAAAGATAACACGATCAACGGAGCAATGGTAATATTTTTATTTTTCTTAAAATTTAAATACTTTTTCTTTAAAGAGATCATACTCTTATATCTTAAAAAGATCTTTGCCAGTGATTATACAAAATACTTAAGAGATGTAAACACTGACCTAAAAATAATTAGGGCAGAGAATACATCGGGGTGTTGTCGCCTCTTTTCTTTTTATATATCCACTTCATAAGAGGGACGAATTTAAAGACCCTGTCCCTCTTCTTTCTGATGGATCTTATCTTATGGTTGTAATCCGCCTTTAACCTTTCTAACCTTATTTTTTTAACATCGCCAGAAACATCATCTTTAGCTATCTCATACTCCTCCTTTTCCCACAGCTCCATAACACAGGCATCCATAAGCCGAGAATAATGATCTAATCTTTTCCACGCAAAAAAATAGAAGACGAGAAGCAGAGTCAGAAAAAAGAAAGGGTACAGAATATAATTGAAATTTATCTCCAATATGAACCCCAGACCTATTCCCTCCAGTATGTTAAAAAGTATTTCCCCTAACATAATTTTATCTATAGGGATAATGCACCGCTACCCCTCAGTGAATTTTCTTACTTTTTCAGTTATTTCCTGGGGAGTGAATTTGGCTTTGACCAGGAAATCATTGGCTCCAAGCTCATAGCCTTTTTCTATATCATCTTCATTTCCCAAATTGGAAAGAATTATTACAGGAGTATCCGAGGTATCCCCGCTTTTTTCTCTTAACCATGTCAATACTTCAAAACCGTGCATTGAAGGCAAAAGAAGGTCAAGTAAGATCAAACCGGGTTTGTATTCCGGAATAAGCTCAACTCCCCTTTCTCCGGTTTCCGCTTGCTCCACTTCATGACCATCTTCGGACAGCTTTTTGGCAAGAAGTCCTCGCAAAAATTCATCATCTTCTATTATTAAAATTTTCGCCATTTTCAAAATTAAATATGACTTTTAACCATACATTTAGAATAACATAGATCGTATGTAAATATGCATCTTTTATACCCAACAACCAAACATAACAAATATATGGATCAAGTTGCCATAATACCTACTTTGGTATAAAATTAAATTTAATGAGGAATTTATACATTTTTATTACCTTTCTTGCTTTAGTGGCATTCTCATCATTAACTTTTATTTCACCCGTTCTGGCGGAAGAAGAAGTTGGCTTTTATAAAGAAATAATAAAGAAACTGGAAAGAGAGGTATCAGAAATGGAAACGAAGTTAAGTGAAAATGGGGTTGATATAGACAGAACCTTAAATATAGAGCCGGAAAAGAGACAGGAAAAGGAAAGCGAGGAGGATAAAGAGAAAGAAAATGATAATAATATAATAACCACAAAAACCACGCGCAGTTCTTCGACACAAAAGGAAAACGAAGTGGAAATATTGGAATGTGTGAATCTAAAAAGAACGTTTCGTTTTGGTGACTACAACGAAGAGGTTATTAAATTACAAAAATTCTTAGAGGAAAAGGGGCACTTCCATCATCCTCATATAACAAAATATTTTGGTCCCGTAACGGAAAAAGCCGTTCAAGATTTTCAAGCAGAAGAAGGCATAGTATCTCAAGGTACACCGACAACAACCGGTTTCGGGCAGGTGGGACCTAAAACCAGAAAAGCTATAGAAGAAGCAAGTTGCGCTTCGGCCGGTTTAGGGTCCGATAGATAGCATTGACAGATGCCTGTATCTTTATTTAAATAAGCAAAGAAAACGCCCTTGTAAAAACCAAATAAGGAGGTGGAGATGAGCACCTTTAACAAGGTTTCTTTGAAAGAAGCCACGGCAGAGAAACCAAGAGCACTAAAAGGGAAACCGAAAACACTGACCACAGCTACACTGATAACCACTGCCGGCATTCTGGCAACAGCGCTGTATGTTCTCCAGTACACTTTAGGGATCCTGCTTTCTTTCATACCTATGACAGTAGGAGTGGCTCTTTTAAGTGACGTCTTTGACGGCTTTACTGCAAGAAAATTAAAACAACAGACACATTTCGGAGAACTGATAGACTGTTTACGTGACAGGTCCATCGTCGTTGCAGGCGCAGGGAACATAGCTGTAGAGCGAAGCGGTTTGTCGGTCTTAATGCCTTTTTGCCTAATGATCACTTTGGAAACTTACTCCTTTCTCAAAAAGGACTGCAATGTAGTAAATACAAAAAAGGAAAGAGAAGAAAACTCTTGTATTAGAAGCCTTTACATCTTGTCCTCGTGCGGAGTATTAGCTCTGGTATTTAAAGTATACTGGAACTTTCCGCTTATTCCTCCCTTATGGTTTTTTATGATCCTTTTCGCGGCCAGTAGCCTGGTCGCTACAATAGAAGCAGTAAAAAAATAACAAAAAGCGCCTTCAAAAAGGCGCTTTTACTTTAACAACTTGAATAAAAAGCCATCAATGGATAAACTTAGACAATGCTTTTAAAAACGAACCTTCACTTCCACGCTAATACAGACCCTGAACATCAAAATATAGAATACGACGTCTTTGAGGGTATAGAAAAGGCGGCCGAGTTGGGTTTTCATGTTCTGGCACTGACCTGTCACGGCAAATGTGCCCTTAATGGAGATCACAGAAAATATGCCGAATCCAAGGGTGTTCTTATGTTGTCAGGAATAGAGGTCAATATCGGCGAAAAAAAGAACGAAAGCCGTCATCTAATAATACTCAATTGCAAAAAAGATGCCGAAAGAATAAGAACATTTAAAGATCTGGAGAAATACAAAAAAGACAATCCGCACATTTTCATTATAGCTCCTCACCCTTTCTTCCCTTATTTTCCAAAACAACAGAGTTTAATGGAATATACTCATAAATATTCTCACCTTTTTGACGCAGTGGAGCACTCCTGGTTCTACTGTAAACTCATTAACAAGAACCTACCGGCACAAGAATTCGCCAAAGAGAATAATTTACCTTTAGTAGCCACTTCAGATACGCACTTTTTTGACTTCTTAGATACCGACTACTGCCTCATTGAAGCTGAGAGCAAGACACCGGAGGGCGTATTCAACGCCATACGCAAAAGATCATTCAAGAACGTCACCAGACCCAAGAAATTATTAAAGGAAATGATTTTAACCTACGGTTCATTTCACTTTAAAAAAGGAAAACGCTCAAACTCCGAGGTCGGGAGAACCAAAAATAATTGACTTATAATAAAAAGATAGTATACTTTAATCAATCAAATAGCTATCGAAAGGGAGAAAAGGTCAATTCTTTGCTTCGATGACAGACATTATTTGATAAATTATAAGAGTAGTAGAAAAAATAATGGAACAAGGTGTTATCGCACGCTTGATGGACAAAGGCTACGGCTTCATCAAACGCGAAGGTGAGAACAAAGACATATTTTTCCATTCCAATAACCTTGACGAAAGTGTTGACTTCAACAGCCTGAAAGAGGGCCAAGAAGTAACTTTTGAATTAGGTGAAGGAATGAAAGGACCGGAAGCGGTCAACATAAGTCTTTCGTAAGCTTTCTTTAGAAAACCCCGCTCTTTTAAAAGAGCGGGGTTTTTGTATTTAAGAGATCCTATTTACTTATCTTTCTTTTTTTTTGTTTTAAGTTTGGGCTTCAAGTAATATCCGGTATAAGAATCTTTATTTTGCGCCACCTGTTCGGGAGTTCCCTTGGCCACGATCTTACC
>JBNJEF010000004.1:0-26133 GCA_051745565.1 Patescibacteria group bacterium
AGACATGCTTGTTCTCTTATTGCCTTTGCCGAGAAAAACAGACTCTTTTCGGAATTTTTGAGAACATATATTGATATCTATCTTTCAGAATATAGTGCCGGTCAATTGGAATTCAGTGACAACTTCAGCAAATCAATAGTTCCGGAGGATATACAGAGCGCTCGTGAAAGAACCATGTGGCTCCTTAATGAGATATCGTTAGAAGAAGAAAAAATTTCAGCGGGCTGGATACTAAAGACTTGGCAGGAAACACGTAATGAACCTCAAGATGTGGTGCTGGGAATAGTCGGCCTGGCCATAATCGGTCCCACCCTTGGCATCGTTAACAAAAAGAAAAAAGTAAACTCTATGCAGATCATATTCTCTAAAAATGATCTGGAAAAAAGTAGCACCTCCGAGTGTATTAACTTGGCCCACTCTGCATCAATGAAGCTCATCTCCAATTCCTTAGAGCTTGTTGATGGTGACTTCCATCGTTTAGAACCCGACCTTCAGTACTGGTTCATATCAGATCAGTCTCTCAGTTTAGGCGTTATTAAAAACAAGAACCTCTTAGATATAAGCAAAAAGTTAAACGAGAACGGTATTCTCCATTATTTTCACAAAAATTCAAACGGAATGAGTGCTCTGTGTATCTCACCTGCTGTTAGATTTAATATATATAACGACCTTAATGCCGAAAGATTAGACTAGCATAAAAGTCTATAAAGAAAGTTAGATCAATAGACTTATATTCCCCTAAAAAAATACCTGCGTGTTATTTAATAAGAAAATAAAAAAGGAAGGCGAACTTCCTCTTTTTTTTATATAACCTCTGCCAAGTACTTCTTTAAGTGTTCGTAATCTTTTATTGAGAGGTATTCGGGGAAATCTGTTGCCGTTTTCTCCGATGCGTTAAAAAAGAACCCCTTATCAGCTGCTGATATCATGTTAACGTCATTATATGAATCGCCCATAGCTATCGTTCTCATATCTAGGGTTTGTAATGCCCTAACAGCTCTTCTCTTTCCGTCTTTTCTTATTTTGTAACCGGATATAAGACCATTATCATCAACCTCCAAAGAGTTGCATATAATAGTAGGATAGTTAAGTTTCTTTATCATGGGTTGAACAAGTTCCATAAATGCATCGGAAAGAATTACGACCGGAATTCTCTCTCTTAGCCAGTTCAGCGTATCAACAGCGCCTTCCAAGGGTTCACATTTACTCATAAGCTCTTTTAGTTTTTCTATTCCGATATTGTTTTCTTTTAGAGCCTCCAATCTTTTTTTCGTCAAGGCATTAAGATCAGACACGTCTCGAGTGGTTATTTTTAGTTCCTCTATCCCCGTTGCCTCGGCCACTTCTATCCATAACTCTGGCAAAAAAACGCTTTCCAAATCAGAACATAGTGTATACATATTTTTATACTTTAATTATATTTTTCTATTCTAGCAGAAAAAAAATAAAAGGTATTTAAATAACAGACATTTTATTTATCATTTAACTGTCGCTACGTTCTAAGCGATCTGATAATTTTTGACTTTAACTTATTCATATTGTAATCTTTACCGCGGTATGAATGATAAATATCGTTTAAATGTTCTATAAAATAAAGGAGAGTTCAAAATGGAGAAGAAAAAGAAATCAAGTCACCTTATTGAGGATTTCATTAAGCAAAACAAATTGGACTGTCAAGAATTATTCAGAAACCATGAACCTCTGGACGGGTCTGTTTTTATAGATCTCCTGGAAGAAAACAGTGCTTACTGGCTTCACGACGGCGATATGATCAAACCGCATCCAGGTACCCCTACAGGGAACTGCAGTGAAGGAAGAATAGACTGCTCTTTAGTGCTTAATAAACCGCTTCTATCCGAATTTTTGGCCATGCAATTAAAATTGAAAATAATGGAAGCTATGAAATTAAAAGACAGCCAAGAACAGAGGATAGACTGGGTTATTACTTCACGTTATGAGGGCATAACATTCGCTCATGATGTAGCAAGGATGTTTGATGCTAAAAGCGGATTTACCGAGAAAGATCTGCTAGCTGAAAACGGCATGAGATGGAAAAGGTGGGTAATATCTCCACACGAGAATGTTCTTCAAGTTGAAGCGCAGATCACTTCAGGTGACAATTTGCTTGGAGCAAGAGCAGCGATTGATCGAGACAATCTTTATCCTGTTAACTGGATTCCTTACGTGGGCGTGTTTGTACACAGACCCCTGGTTTTACCCAATGACCCTTATGATGAAAGGGTACTTGTACCTCTGCTAGAAGTTGAAATACAGGAGTGGCAAAGAAACGCTTGCCCACTTTGTATGCATGGTTCTCCAAGAGTGAGATCCAAAGATGAAATTTCTTTCCTTAAAATTTAAGGAAAGAACTCCTTTTAAAAAGTTCCCCCGACAGTTATTGTCGGGGGTATTTTTTAAGATGAAAAAAAGTTTGAGCGAAACAAGGCAAATAGTATTTCGTTAATATACCTTCCGTTGCGGTACTGCTGTTTTTCCAAAATACCTTCCTCCTGAAAACCCAACTTATCATGTAGTTTTATACTAACCTCATTTCCTTCAAAGACTGAAGAGTTTATTTTACGCAAGTTCAGGTCTTTGAAGGCATAGTTAAAAAGCAAAATTGACGCTTCTGTGGCATATCCTTTACGCCAAAAATATTTACGCAATGTGATACCGAAAGTAGCAGTGCCATTTAAGTGGTTTATTTTATGCAAACTTATTACACCAACCAACTCATCACTTTTGTGCTCCACTACAGCAAGGGTTATATCGGTTTCCATCTTTTTTTTGATCCCATCAAACCACTCTTCTTCCATCTCTAAAGACATCGGGTGACGTACCAGAAGATATCTGGTAACTTCTTCATCGTTAATGTGAACATGAAGTTTACTGACATCTTCTTTACAGACAGGACGGAGATAGACCTTTTCGCCATTGCGAAAGATCACTTTTTCTTTCATAACGATACTCCTTTTTTAAAGAACGCCAGATAAACAAAAAAAATAACTGGCCAACTATACTTTTTTAAATAAATCAATAATCTCTGTAACTGTCAAGTCAAGGAAGGTACTCTATATCAATATCCGTTTCAGCTGTCTCTTTTTTTAATTTCTCTACCACCTTTTCGGCTTCTGAGGTATATATACTTATCTCCTGGATACTGTTATTTCCTCTAACTGTCATTAAAAAACCAACCGGTCTTTTTTTTATTTTTATTCGCCTTTTGCCTCCTGACGGTTTGCCTGCTTTGATAATACCCAGAGAGATTTTTTTGACTTCCGGCATTTCATTTAAAAGATCAACCATCTTCACCGCAACAGGTATAACCGAAGTATGACTTCGCGTGAACTTACCTCCCGCTCTTTTTATCTCTTTTGCCATATTGAATTTATACTGATCCTTTATTTTCCAATGTCAATAGATTGATTAACAGAAAAAGAACCTAAATCACTGAACTTCAGTTCTTTTTCTTTATAATCTATGTTATTTAACTTTGTAAACGTTATAACCTTCTTTAACAGATTCTTGCGATTTAATTGCAACTTCCTGGCCAGCTTTAGCTTTTTCAACATCTTCGTATTCTATCTGCATTGAAAATACTTGCTGTTCAAACTCTTTATCATTTTACTTTACTTTAATACCGTCTCCGAGTGTAAGTTCGTCGTTTAACTTTATCACCATCACTCCGGCTTTGTTAAAAAAGTGAGTAACTTCTCCTATTTGTTTTCCCATCGTTTTTATTTATTTTATCGTATAAAAAGTCGACTTTTTTTAACGATATCAGAAGGGATGAGACATGCAAATATGATATGTTAGAATAAAAAAGGCATGGAATGCAAGAAAGAAGAAAATCTAAAGGAATGTAACTGCACTTATCCAGGCTGTCCAAGAAAAGGTATATGTTGCGAATGTATTAAACACCACAGAAAAAAAGGAGAGCTTCCGGCGTGCTATTTTTCCCCAGAAACCGAGCAAACCTACGACCGTTCAATTGAAAAATTTTTTAGAGATCAAAAAAGGCAATAATTATTAATATTAACTATAAATATATGACAAAATTAAAGGAAATATATAAGTGCAATGTCTGTGGCAACATAGTAGAAGTTCTACATACCGGAGTAGGGGAACTTGTATGCTGCGGAGAGGCCATGGAATTAAAGAAAGAAAAGACCGAAGATGAAGGTCAAGAAAAACACGTCCCTGTTATAGAAAGAACTGAAAAGGGGATAAAGGCTAAAGTTGGCTCTATTCTTCACCCCATGGAAGAAGATCACTTCATAGAATGGATTGAGGCGGTGTCCGACAACGTATACTGTCGTAAATTCCTAAAACCCCAAGATAACCCCGAGGCGGAGTTTGAAATGGAAAACGAAAATATCTCTGTAAGAGAATACTGCAACGTTCACGGTCTCTGGGAGAACAAAAAGACAGAATAAAGATAATAAAGAGGCTGTTTAAAACAGCCTCTTTTTCATTTTATTTCGCGCCCTTTTATGATTCTTTTGGGCGATAGTCAACCTCCGTGTAAAGTGCACATTTAGAGTTCTTTTCTTTGTCTGGCAAACACTTGGTACAATCTCCTGCGCCTGGATAATTAAGAGGAGCTGTGGGGCGCATTAACTGCCCTAAACACACCTTTCGGGTTTCATTGTATGCCATGCCAACCTCCTTTGTTAAAGATCTACTCTTCTGTTTTTAATATTAGCTTATCTTTTCTTCCCGTTAAATGTTGATAAAGATATACTATAAACTTTTTAGAAATGCGATCCTTCTAAGATGAACTACCTTAGGAGCACTATTGCCTTTTTTACTATTAATATAGAGCTGTAAGTTATTGCAAAGTTAAGAATGATAACAGAAACAAAGATAACAGCCGGATAAATTTCATAAATAAGCAAGTATTTAACAAAAGGAAGTAAAAACAGAAGAATAATAAAATGGAGAAGATAAATATAGAGACTTTCTTTGCCTATTTTTTCAATTACCATACTGACTTTTTTACCTTGCAGAAAATAATACAGGTAAAATATGGTCATCATAAGTGTTGGACCATAAACTAAACGAACATTGTAATAGTGGGGTAGTGGATCAATAGCGCCAATGAAAAAATAAAGAAGCAAAATAATAGAGGCAAAATGAAAAAATTTTATTTTAAACAGCCAATGTAAAGCTTCTTTGGTTTTAGTGAAAAATAAAGGCTTTAAAATGACCCCCAAAACAAAAAAGAAAAGGTAGGGTCCGAAAAAGACAAATCCACCCAAATTATCTTGCCAATCTAACCAGTAAGGAGAGAAGAGAAAGTAACAGATCAGAGAGAAAATAAAAGAACCGGTAAGAACTGTTATCGGATTTATTCTTTTGATAACCAAAAGATACCATATTAATGGATACAGAAGATAAAGCTGTAATAATAGAGGTATGAACCAATAAGGCGTAAGAGCTCCACCGGTTAAGAGATCCTTAAATGCAACCGAAACATGATCTAACAGACCGGTATAACCCTCCGGATCGATAGAGGTTGCAAAGAAAGAGAAAAATACATAAGGGATGAATATGCGCTTGATCTTAGGTAAATAAAAATCTTTCAAAGACTCTTTATCTAATCCTGTTAAAAAAAGAAGTGCTCCGGAAGAGATAAAGAAAACAGGAATGGCAAATCTCATTACTCTATTTATGCCCTCATTCCATTGCAAAAAATAAACTGACAGATCTTCAGAAAAAGCGTTCATGATAAATACCGTGTGAATTATGATAACTGCTAAAATAGCTATGCCCTTAGAGAAATCAAAAAAACCTTTTCTGATCTTGGGTTTAGTAATATAGATATCGGTATTTAAACAGATATTAGAGGGAACAAGACCTGCTTTATAAACAAGTAAAAAGTAAAGCGCTGTTACAATAGATAAAATTAAAACACTGATACCTTCTACTTCCATAAAATCAAATCCTTATTTTATATCCTTTTGGTATAGGTTTACTCGGATCCTTAACGGCGGGGTTTAATTTCTTCAGATACTCCAGATTGATGTTATCCTTTTCGGCTATGGCTTTTAGAGTAGGTTCTGAGTTGCTGTTCGGCATTGTAAGCTCTTCACCTCCTTTTAGGTTGGCAGGGTCTATGTGAGGATTTGACTTCAGTATATCTTTATCGCTTATTCCTTGAAATTTTAAAGAAAGACGATAAATACTGCCATCCTCTTTTTTAAAAATATATTTTTGATCTTGACCGTCTATCTTCTTAATCTTGAAATTAATGGGGCTTTTACTATCTTCAACAAACCCTTCCTCTATAAGTTCATAAACGGCATTGAATTTTGCCGGATAATTGAGGTTCTCAGCCATTCCTCTAACTTTACTCTCAAAAAGGGATCTCTGGTTATATTCGGATATCGGTATCTTTATTGACTGTCCAATGTATATTTTACTCTTGTCATCTATGCCATTTGTTTTACATATAATATCTATAGTGAGACCATATTTCCTTGAGATACTGCTCATACTTTCACCCTTACTTACTATGTGTTCATGAAAGCTATCGGATCTTATCTCTTTTTTTATACCATTTATTTTACCTTCCAAGTATCTTAAAAACCCCTGATAAGAAACCTTTTCTTTGTTATTACGGGTATATTTTAAATAACGCCAAAAAAAACTTCCATTGTAGCCCGAAAGAGCAAGATCCCAGTCGCCACCAGTGTTATATAGATCCTTTAAAAGATCAGCACAAGCATGAGCACTCTTTATGGGGTCGCTTCTTTCTTCCAAATTGGAAGGATGTTCGGCAAAATATGATGTTTTAAGGCCATAGGATCTGGCCGTAGCAGGGGTAAATTGATAAGGTCCCACAGCACTGCGACTGGACACCGCTTTCATCTGCCAATGTGATTCAGGTATAGCTAAATAAAGATACTTTTCAGGTATTTCATTTTTCCGAAACTGTTCTTTTAAATAAGGCACCCATTCGCCCATTTTGTAATAAGCCTGTTCTAAACTGTTTCTAAGACCAGGATCTTCTTTGTATCTTTTCTTCCAGTGATTCTTTATGGACTCCATTGTTTCCTCATTAATTTCTATATCCTCTTCTTTATCATAATCCAAAACCTCGGAGAGGGAGAAAGTGTCCTCTTCTTCTATTTTCATCTGTTCATCCGTTGGATTTTCCGTCTCTGATTCAGTAACTGTTCTTTCTTTTTCTTCGTCCACCTCTTCCCTGGGAAGCTCTTTCTTCTCTGTTTCTTCTTCCATCAACTTCAAAAGGTGCTCACTTATAAATAGCCCGCCGGTTAAAATGCCTGCTTTTTTTAAAAATTCTCTTCGGTTCATTTTAGAATTATTTTTCTCTTCGTTATTATATCGGTTCTCACCTTTAAAATTTTCCAGGGACATTTTAAATAAATCAGGTTAAATTAGAAGTATAGTAGCATTATGATAGAATTTCCCTTATTATACAATAATAGAAAAAACAGAATAACTTTATATGTCCGAAAAAACAAAAAAGATAAATCTTTCAATGATAAAACAGATAGAACTGGAGGCCTCTAAATATCCGGATGCCATTTCTCTGGCTCAGGGCATACCCGATTTTGACACCCCGCAATTTATTAAAAGAAGAGTTGAAAGAGCCCTTAAAAGGGGGGCTGTGGCTAAGTATTCTCTTTCCCCCGGGCTTCCGGAGTTAAGAGAGCTCATAGAGGAATCACTGGAAAAAGAGAATATGTATTATGACTGGGAGAAAGAGATCCTCGTTACAGCAGGCTCTATTGAAGGAATAACTGCCACGGTAATGGCGCTGACAGACCCAGGTGATGAGGTGATCATCCCCGAACCGACATATACGAGCTACAGAGAAGTAATAAATTTATCAGGATGTAAGCCCGTATTCGTACCCTTGGATGAAAATAACGGCTGGAGTTTTGATATAGAGAGATACAAAAAAGCTATTACAGCTAAAACCAAAGCTATTTTCTACTGTAACCCCAACAATCCCACCGGCACCATATACAACAAAGATCAACTTTTAGAGCTTGCGGATCTGGCCGAAAAGAATGATCTGTTTTTAATATCCGATGAGGTTTATAAAGATTTTATTTACGACCAAAATGAATTCTTTTCTCTGGCTGAGATCCCGGAACTAAGAAAGAGGGTCATAAGAATATTCTCTTTTTCCAAAGCTTTTGCCATGACCGGGTGGAGGGTCGCTTATTTACACAGCGATGAAGAGAACATCAAAGAGATAATAAAAGTTCACGATAGTCTGGTTACTTGCGCCCCGGTTATCTCTCAATATGGTGCCATGGGTGCTCTGGAGATAGAAAGTGAAAAAGTAAAAGAATTTTCTGATGAATACAAGACAAGAAGAGACCTCATTTGCCAGAGGCTAGAAAGGCTTGGAGATGTCTTTGATTTTGTAAAACCCGATAGCGCATATTACGTATTTCCCAAGATCTCCCTTGCATCTTCCAAATTCAAAAGAGAAGACAGAGAAAGACTACTTAAAGAAGGAACAGTAGACTCAAAGGAGTTTGCTATGTGGCTACTTGAAAAGATCCAGGTAGCCACGGTGCCGGGAGTAGCTTTCGGTTCAAATGGAGAAGGACATATAAGAATGAGTTTCGGCAGAAGAGTAGAAGATATAAACATGGCTTTTGACAGAATGGAAGAGTTTTTTAATTCCTAAAATATGAAAAATTTTCTGAAAACAATTCTTAAATACTATTTAAAGATCTTTACCAAGCTGACTCTTTTGATCCATAGACCGATCATTGTAGCCGTTTCCGGAAGCTCCAATAAGAACTTTGTTAAAATGGAAATAAAAAGAAGACTTCAGAGTAGAGGTCTATCCGTCAGGGCAAATCCCAAAAATTTCAACACAGAAATAGGAATGCCACTAGCAATACTAAACCTCCCGAGCGGATATAATGAATACAGAAAGTGGATCCCCGCTATTTTAAGCGCTCCTGTTAAAGTCCTCCAAAAGAACTTTCCGGATGTTTTAGTATTAAGTTTAGGCTCATCAGACGAAGGGGATATGAAGTATCTTCTAACTGTAGTCAGACCTCATATTTCCGTAATTACGGACATCAATCAGAAGTACAAAGAAGGTTTTTCCAATATGAACGCCTTAGTTAGAGAGTATCAAACACTAACCGGAAAAACCCGTAAAGACGGAGCCCTTATACTGAATTCGGATAACTATAGAGTTAAGGAATTGGGTAAGGAGAAAGACAGGGTCTTCTATTTTGGATTTAGCGAGAATGCTGATGCTCAGATCTTAAAAGTACAAAAGAACGAAAAAGGTCAGAGAATTGAAATAAAAAGTAACGGTGATATTTCATCTCACCAACTAAACAGATTTGGCACTCATCATGCTTACGCTTTTGCTATCGGTTACATAGCGGAAAAAGAAGTACTTTACCGGACATCACACTCTTCAACATAACCTTTTAACTCGTTGGCTATTTTATGTAGCTCCTCCTCTTCATAGTGTGACAACTCCGACACTTCAGGATCAATAGTTTCCGAAGGCATAAATCTTTGTAAATAGTATTTACAAGCTCCTTTTATTTCTTTAGCCATATCCTGAAGGTCCTTTTCGTTAATGAGATCTTTGATCACTGTAGTTCTGAATTCATACTCCATACCGGAATTGATGATCAGCTCAATACTTTTTTTAATATTTTCAATTTCTACCGAACAACAAGTGATCCCTGAATACTTTTGAAAAGGCGCTTTTATGTCCATAGCAATATAGTCAACAACACCTTTTTTAAAGAGGTCATCTATAACCAAAGGACGAGTGCCGTTAGTATCCAGTTTCGTCAAAAAACCCATATCTTTTATTTCTGTCATAAGTTTATCAATATCGGAATGTTCCGTCGGTTCTCCGCCGGTAATAACCACGGCTTCAATTTTATTTTGCCTACTTTCTAAAAAGCTATAGATCTCTGAGAGTGGTATATCTTGAGTAAATTTCTCCGGAACAACAAGCTCCGGATTATGACAGTACTTACATCGAAAATTGCAACCGCGAGTAAATATCACGGCGGAAATTTTGTCCGGATAATCTATCAGAGAAAATTTCTGAAATCCGCCAATTATCATTAAACATTCTTATAGGTTTTTCTGATGTTAAATTCGTGCTTCTTGCCGTCATTCCACTGATTTACAGGACGCAAGTAACCCACGATCCTTGAATAAACTTCGCAATTACTTTGGCATTTACCACAAACAGCAACTTCTCCGGAAATATAGCCATGTACAGGACAGATGCTAAAAGTAGGACTTATGGTGAAGTAAGGCATTTTATAATTCTCGCATATTTTCTTTATAAGATTCCTTACAGCCTTGCCACTTTTTACTTTTTCGCCAAAGAAAAGATGGGCTACCGTTCCTCCTGTATATCTAGTCTGCAGATCATCTTGAAGATCTAACATTTCAAATACATCATCCGTAAAATTGACCGGTAAATGAGTTGAATTGGTATAGAAAGGATCATTCACATTCTTACCTTGGCCATTGGCAAAAAGAGGCTTTCTGAGTTTTTTCTGATCCAAAAGAGCAAGCCTATGGAGAGTTCCTTCAGCCGGCGTGGCTTCCAAGTTATAGTTGTTACCGGTTTCTTCTTGAATTTCCGCCAAGGTGCCTCTCATAAGATCAAGTGTTTCCTTGGCAAATTTCTGCCCTTCTTCAGAGGCGATATTCTCACCCAAGAGATTACCGATAGCTTCGTTCATTCCAGCTATGCCTATGGTAGAAAAGTGGTTTTTCCAATAACTTCCGTTTTGATCTTTTATTTTCTTTAAATAGAATTTAGTATACGGATAAAGATCATTTTCAGTAAATCTTTCCAGGACCTTTCTTTTTATCTCCAAGCTCTCTTTTGCCAAGAGCATCAGCTCTTTTAATTTTTCGTTGAACTCTTTTTTGCTTTTTGAGACATAGCCCAGGCGTGGAAGATTTATGGTAACAACACCTATTGATCCGGTTAGAGGATTGGCACCGAAAAGCCCACCCCCACGGTTTTCAAGCTCTCTGTTGTCGATTCTCAAGCGACAGCACATAGAACGAGCATCCTCCGGACTCATATCGGAATTAATAAAATTGGAAAAATAAGGAAGACCGTATTTGGCCGTAACTTCCCAAAGCAGTTCGCTTACTTCGCTATCCCAGTTAAAATCCTCAGTTATGTTATAAGTCGGAATAGGGAAGGTGAAAACCCGCCCGCTGGCATCTCCCTCCGAGAGAACTTCTAAAAAGGCTTTATTGAATATATCCATCTCATTTTGGAACTCTTTGTATGTTTCATCTTTTGCCTCTCCTCCTATGATGACCTGCTGATCGGCATAATACCGAGGAATATAGAGATCCAGAGTTATGTTGGTAAATGGTGTTTGGAAACCGACACGTGTCGGAATATTGACATTAAAAAGAAACTCCTGAATGGCCTGCTTTACCTCTTTATAACTTAAACCGTCATATCTTATGAACGGAGCAAGCAGAGTATCAAAATTACTAAAGGCCTGCGCTCCGGCAGCCTCTCCTTGGAGGGTATAGAAAAAATTGGTGACCTGCCCCAGAGCCGCTCTGAAATGCTTGGGTGGTTTACTTGACACCTTACCCTCAACACCGGTAAAACCTTTCATTAAAAGATCTAAAAGATCCCATCCAACACAGTAAACAGAGAGAATACTAAGATCGTGTATATGAAAGTCCCCGCCACTATGAGGGCCACGGATGTTCTCCGGATATATTCTGCTCAACCAATAGTTCTTACTAACTTCACTGGAAATATAGTTATTAAGACCCTGTAATGAATAAGCCATGTTGCTGTTCTCTTTGACCTTCCAATCGGCACGCCCCAAATAATCATCCACCAAGCCATTATTGGTGGAATTTGTTATATCTCTTATAAGTCTGTGCTGATCCCTGTATAAAATGTAAGCTTTAGCTGTTTTTTTATACTTTGAATTAAGTAGAACATCTTCTACCGAATCCTGTATCTCTTCAACTTTAGGTACCTTGCCCTTTACTCTTTCCTTGGAGTATTCAATGACCTTTTTTGTAAGTTTTCGGGCCTGCTTTTGATCGAACTCTCCGGTAGCTTCTCCGGCTTTAGTTATCGCATCGGTTATTTTTTGCTCGTCAAACGTAACAGTTTCTCCATTTCTTTTTTTGATCTTTGAATACATGATTTATTTTGTTAAGGATAAATAAAAACTTGACCCAAATGACGCCAAGATATTTTATCAGTGGCTTGACGCGAGCCCGAGCGGTCTATAAAAATGTACAAAGTGCAGGATCGGACTTTTACCGTTACGCGTTAGTGGGGGATTTCCACCCCTCTTCACCGCACAAACCGCCTTATATTTTCGATTCATTCTAACATAAAAAGATGTCGGCATGTTGATAACTCAAGCATGAGATCCTGCCACCCATCCACTGGTCCAACACCATTGCAAAGAGAACCCTCCGCTCGCTTTTTCAATATTTAGAACATCACCTGTTAAATAAAGCTCAGGATACATTTTTGATTGCATAGTTTTAGTATCCACCTCTCTTAGATCCACCCCGTCATCAGAGGCAATGGCCCAATTAAGACCCATAGTATCTGTTACTACCAGAGGCATCGCTTTCATTGTATCCGCCAGTTTTTCCCGCTCCATTTTAGTTATACTGTGAACCTTTTTCTCTGAAAGACCGGGCAAAGCCAGAGATATAATCGCCTCACTTAGTCCTTCCGAGAGCTCCATTGAGAGCACATTTTTTAGAGATTTATTCTTATTTCTCTCAAAGAGGTTGAATAGCCTTTTTCTTAAAGAACCGGAATCAGTATCTGGATACATATCTATCTCAACTTTTACCGGACCTTCATTTAAAAGACTCTTTACCTTTCTTGAAGAGTTTAAGATAAGCGGACCGGAAAGACCGAAGTGTGTAAAAAGAATTTTACCTGTCCTACTAAACTTTCCCTCCTTTTTCGTCTTATCTGTCCCGAAAGTTATTTTCATAAAGGAGAGAGTAATACCGGAGAGTTCTTTTACCCATCTCTCTTTAACAACCAAGGGCACCAGATCCGGTTTGGAAGAATTTACACTATGACCCAAACTCTTAAGCCACCTTAAGCCTTCTCCGGTGGAGCCGGTATCGGGATAAGAGGTTCCGCCGGTGGAGAGAATGAAGCTTGAAGCGGTAAAAAGTCCCCTATCTGTTCTAACACCGACGATCTTTCCTTCTTCAACTTCAAACCCTTTAACCTTTATTCCTCTTTTAACTTTTACTCTGTTTTTCTTCATAAACCCCTCCATTGTCCTGATGACATCGCTCGCTTTCTGTGACTCAGGGAAGGCTCTTTTCCTGGCTTCAACTACAAGAGGAAGGCCTTGGTTTTGGAAAAAAACCCATGCATCTTCCATTGTAAACTGAGAAAGAGGGGAGTAAAGAAACTTCTTCGCCTCACCATAGTTATCTAAAAGCTTATTTTTATCTTCCTCGGCATTTAAAATATTACACCTCCCCCCGCCGGTTAAGGATAGTTTATTGCCCAAACTTCTATTCTTCTCCAAGAGCAAAACCTTGCGACCCCTATTAGCCGCTCTTCCGGCAGCCATCATTCCGGAAGGACCACCTCCAATAACAATAACGTCATAATTTTCCTTTTCTTCCATGGTAAGGAATACTACCACAGCGTAGATAAGATCAAAATCAAATTTCAAAAAAGAAAAAGAGCCGACGAATCGGCTCATTTATAAAAGGTCAGCAAAATTTATTGTGAAGAATATTTTTACAGATCTCTTTTTTTCTTATAGCTAAATGTATAGACTTTTCTATACAGTCCAAGCACAAAAAGGTTCTTATCAAGCAAATGGTTTCATTCCTAACTTTAAAGCGATAAGTGACTCCTAAAAAAGCCCTGTTCTCACAATTTATGCAATCGCATAGATAGTTTATACCAGAGGTGTAATCTTTATGAACGAAGGGGTTTTCTGACTCAACTCTTTGCAAAAAGTCTCTACAACAGTAAACATAAAGTCCTTTTTTAGGATCCTTAGACAGGACACTTTCTTTGTTTGCTTTTTCCGCAATACAGAGAATAAGCTTAAGATGAGAAGAGCATAACGAAGAACATATACTGTATCCAAGTTCTCCTTTGAAACCAAAATTTATTTTCATTCCCCAGAATCCATTTTGCCGGCAGTCCATGAAATCACAGAATGAACCAATATGGTCATACTCAATTTTTACCAAGAGATCACCAGGCTTATCAATTTTCCCATCCTTTATACTTTCTCTCATTAGCGCCTCCTTTTGTTTTAAAGTTCAAGACTAATTCAAATTTAGCACACTAAACCCACTAACAAAATTCCTCACTTTGAATAATTAGAAAGTCGCATATATCTATTGGACCGGCATGTAATATGAAACAATGATCGGTTTAGGAAGTGCTTAGTGATTGAACCGAATATCAGGAACTACTTCTCCCTCTCTTTAACGTAGCCTTTACTTATCATCCCTCCTTCTTTTAACTGCTCCAGAGCTTCGGGGGGAATGTAGTATTTTCGGCGGGCTGTCATTCGCTCTTCCTCCTCATCTAAAAACTCTTCATCCATCTCTTTTTTCTCTTCTTCGGGAATGGGTTCAGTCTGAGGAGAGAGGAGCTCTTGAACCTGTGCTTCGGTCAGATACATCTTTACTATCCAGAAGTTATTTTTCTCAGCGGAGGACCACTTACTTCCATACTCTCTGGCGGTAACAATATCGCCGGCACGATAGGCACCGGAACCGGAACCGGTTTTAACTTTCTTTATTAGAAGATCGTAATAACGAGGAGCCTCACCGGGACCGGCCGGATTTAGAGCAATTACTTCTCCCATAAAGGCCTGCATAGGACCGGGAAGTTCAGAGAAGTCTATTCGCTCTCCTAAGGCGGTACCGGTAATAGAGAAGGCGACTAGAATAACCAAAACGGCTAATGATGAGTAAATTATTTTCTTTTTCATATTTTAATAAGTTATTAGCTATATTTTAACAGATAAAGAGGTTAGAGCAACATAGATGCATGTTATCTTGATAAATATCGTAAAATAAAGAGAATATTTAAAAAAACCGAGCAAAAGGTTTTCTTTTAGATTATTTTGTTATACTATTCTTACTCGTAATGAAAACTTTATGTCGCTTTCAATAGGAATAGTAGGGCTTCCCAATGTGGGAAAATCAACCCTTTTTAACGCCTTGACCGAAAAGTCGGTGCCGGCCGAGAACTATCCGTTCTGTACCATTGATCCATCAGTGGGAGTAGTAGCTGTTCCGGATGTCCGGTTGAACCGTTTGAGTGAATTCTCCAATTCGCAAAAGATGATACCGGCCGGAGCGCAGTTTGTGGATATAGCCGGCTTAATTAAAGGAGCATCGGAGGGTGAGGGGCTCGGTAACGCATTTTTGAGCAATGTTCGCGAGGTTGACGTTATTCTGCACCTGGTAAGAACATTTGAAGATGACGATATAATTCACGTCTCAGGTGCCGTTGACCCCAGACAGGATGTTGAGACCATTAATCTTGAGTTAATAATGGCGGATCTCCAGTCCGTCCAGAAAAGAAAGGTCAAAATAGAAAAAGATCTTAAAAAAGGTGATCCGCAGGTCAAAAAGCAGGCAGAAATTTTAGACAGGCTTTCATTCATTCTTCAAGAGGGGCGGTTCGTATCCTCTGAAGAGTTCTCTGAAGATGAAGTAGCACTCTTTAGAGAACTAAATCTTTTAACACACAAACCGGTATTATACGTTTTAAATAAAAGGAGTGGGGCTCGGAATATTACGGAACTGGTTGACGAGAGACTGCCTTCGCTGATGTCCGCTATTGAGTATAATACTCCTCACGCACCGGTTATAGAGATAGACGCAGGTTCAGAGCTTGAGCTGGCGGGATTAGAAGGCGAGGACCGAGTCACCTTCCGAAGAGAGATAAGCGGAGAGGAGAGTGGGGGAATTGAGGATGTCATTAAAACAGGCTATGAGATGTTAAATCTTATAACCTTTTTCACTACCGGGGAGAAGGAGACGAGAGCTTGGGATATAAAAGCGGGTT
The DNA here is from genome assembly GCA_051745565.1 of Patescibacteria group bacterium. Lineage (GTDB taxonomy): Bacteria > Patescibacteriota > Minisyncoccia > Phycocordibacterales > CSBR16-193 > SKVL01. The sequence goes on from JBNJEF010000004.1 coordinate 16,082, forward strand.
CCACCGCTCCGGAAGCCGGCAAAGCCATACATTCGGATTTTCATGATAAGTTCATAAAAGCCGACGTTATAGAATGGGAAAAACTCCTTATGAGCGGTTCAAAGTCACAAGCCAGGGAAAAAGGTCTTATAAGAACGGAAGGAAAGCAATATATAGTAAAGGACGGTGATGTTATAGAGTTTAAAATATAAAGAGCCAATCTTGATGAATGGCTCTTTAAAAATGAAACTATGACTTAGAATAAAAATACCCTTTTTCGTTCTTACACTTACTGCAATGCAAAAGCGTTCTGGAAAACATCGTAACCACAATAGTTACTCCTCCGGACTTTTTACAATGAGGACATACTGAATTAGTTGGCGTACCTCTGTAAATCATAACCCACCCCTTTTTGTTTTAGGTTTAAAGAACCAAATTTATTTTAATTTAGCAGAGTTTCTTTTTTTTGACAATGCCCTGTTAACAAGTAAACACGCCCCTTACGGAGCGTGTGTTAGAGGACTTTTAGAGCGTTAATGTTGACGTTCTATGATAACGTCTTTTTTTAGGTTTCTGAATATGGAATGTGGATGTTTCGATCATAGAGTAGTAACCGCACTCTTCGCAACGAATTCTAACTTGTCCCGGTGTTACCCCAACAACTTTGGCATAACCATGGCCACACGAAACACATTCCTCCCTTACAGGTGCACCCAACATACACATAGTGTCCTCCTTTATTTGTTTCCAAAGAACCTCCTATACAAAAAAGCCACTGAAAACAGTGGCTTGTAAGCTAAGCTTTAAAATTTTGGTCGGCAGAACTTTTATGTTTTCTTGCCATAAAAAGAAACTACCATCTTTTTTTAAAAAAGACAATACCTGTGTGGATTTTTTAGGATTTTTTTAAATTTGGAAAGTATTACCGGTAAGGTTAAAATGGAGAGATGGATATAAAAAGTTTTTACAAAGAAAGAGACCCGCTATCGCACAAGGGTCAATTCGGTAAGGTTTTAATAGTAGCAGGAAGCGAGCGATATACCGGCTCTGCAATATTTAACGCCGTTTCAGCGCTTCATGCCGGAGCGGATCTGGTGACGGTCATATCCCACAAAAGAGCGGCGGACATCGCATCTTCTTTCTTACCGGATGTTATTTCCTTGCCACTTAATGGGGAGTTGGAAAGAGAACATACACAACTAGTACTGGAAGAGATAAAAAACTCCGATGTGCTTATTATAGGAGGAGGGCTAAAACGATCTTTAGAGACCTCTGTTGCCATAAGAGAAATAATAGAGAGTACGGAAATACCCATGGTAATTGACGCCGAGGCCATAAGAGCTCTGGCTGATGAAAACATAACACTTGAAGGTAAGACGGCTATTATCACTCCTCACGCGGAAGAGTTTAGAATACTAAACGGAGACACTCTACCGGATAAACAGAGCAAACGAGAAGAAGTAGTCCGAGACCTGGCAGGAAAGATAAGTGCCACCATTCTCTTAAAGTCGGGCATAGATATCATATCCGACGGAGAAGCTATACTCACCAACGAAACCGGTACCCCTTTTATGACCAAGGGAGGGTTCGGGGATACCTTGGCGGGAATATGCGGAGCACTTCTGGCTCGCAATCCTGACTCCTTAGAATCTGCGTACCTTGGAGCTTACATAAACGGAAAAGCGGGTGAGACGGCTTCTGAGATATACGGAGAATCCGTATTGGCAAGTGATACCTTTGAAGTCTTCTCTCAAGTTATCGAAGAAGTACTAATACGTGACCAAAATGAAAGCTGAAAAAGAAACATTCAGTGTCTCGGAATTCATCTCTCTTTTAAACTCAAGAATAAGAGGGCTCAAAGTAGGGATAACGGGGGAGGTGAGCGAGATGAAGATGTCCGCCAAGGGGCATGCATACCCCGTAATAAAAGATAAAGAGACGGGAGACATCTTGCCCTCCACCATGTGGGCAAGTAATTATGTCTTAAACGGAGTTGAGCTTGAGGTCGGTATGGAGGTCTTGGCCAAAGGTCACCCCGAGTTTTACGGACCTTTTGGAAAGCTCTCTTTCCATATTCACTCCTTTGAACTGGTGGGTGAAGGGCAACTAAAGAGAGCTTATGAGAAACTCAAAAAGAAACTTTCGGCGGAAGGTATTTTTGATAATGACAAGAAAAGAGCACTCCCTGAATTTCCTAAAAAGATAGGCGTTATTACATCCACTCGCGGAGAGGCCATCCACGACTTCAGTAACAATCTGAGAAGGTCGGGTTTTAAGGTAAAGATCCTCCATTCTCCGGTTGAAGGACCGGAATCCGGAAGATCTCTGACCCTCTCGGCAAGAGCCATGAAGAAAGAAGACATAGATATTCTCGTCATAATGAGAGGAGGAGGGTCAATGCAGTCATTGGCAGGCTTTGACAGTGAAGCTCTGGTAAGAGAGATCGCTCTCTTCCCCAAGCCGGTAATAGCGGGAATAGGGCACCACCAAGATATACCCCTAGCATCCTTGGCGGCGGATGTATCCGAGTCAACCCCTTCAATGGTAGCCTCCGTTTTAAGCAGACCTTGGAATGAGGCGGACGCCAAGCTGGGGGAGCTTGAAGGAAATATATTTAGCAACTATGAAAAGGCAATAGAGAGAAATTCAAGACAGATAAAAAGGGGATTTGAATCCGCGGAGAGAATGATGAACTCCATCTTTAAAAAATACAAAGAGAGCGAGTACAGAGTTCATCTTTCCACCGGAACTCTAAGGCAGAGGATCTCAGATAGCAGGAAAGTTTTGAATGAGAGGATGTTGAGCACGGAGAAATATATGGCGAGGAGTATAGAAGAGGTAAAAAAGGAACTTTTAAGTAACCTTCCTAAAAGGTGTCTTGTTAATTTTTCTTCCGCCTTGAACCTCTCCTTTAGTAGGATGAACGACACCCATCGCTATATTCAGACAAATGATCCGCAAAAACAGATGAGGTTGGGGTACAGTATATCTATGAAAGAGGGAAAGGTCATAAAAAGCAAAAAAGGTCTAAAGACCGGAGATGAAATAGATGTTAGAGTATATGATGGAGATATTACATCAGAGATTAAAAGAATAAAGTAAAATATGGCAAACAAAAAAACAGACCTTAACAGTAATCTATCCAGACTATCGGAAATAGCCGAGTGGTTTGAAAGCCAAAAAGAAGTTGATGTGGAAGAGGGACTTAAATTGGTCAGAGAGGCATCAAAGATCGTAAAAGAGAGCAAGGGGAGACTTAAAGAGATAGAGAACGAATTTGAGGAAATAAAAACCGACATTGAAAAGAGCTTAGAGGAAGAATAAAATATATGGTAGAAGTTTTAGGACTTTTCATATTCATAGCCGGTTTCATAATAGGGCTCGGTGCCGTTTCTGTTATAGACCTACACGGTTTTTTGGGGAGAGTCTCACCCTATTGGACCGAAGCGACCATCAGAACTCACAAAGTGACCAAACCACTGATCTGGGCCGGGACTCTGCTAGCTACAGTGGGTGGAGTGATATTTTACTCCCAAAACCCTATAACATGGATCCCCGTGGCACACCTCTTTATACTTCCGATCCTTATCTTAAACGGATTTTTCCTTTCCTTTTATGTAAGCCCTTACCTTTTAAAAAGAGAGAGGGAAGGGCGATCCAAAGACTTATTACCCCGAAAGATCCAAGTCTACATTACTATAAGTTTCGTTATCTCATTTGTTTGCTGGTGGGGCTCCGTATTTCTCTTAGTTTGGTACTTAACAAACCATGTCTAGAAAAAATGAAAAGACAGTAAAGGTCAATGACCTGATGCAAAAGAACTATACATACAGACTGACCGAACCATCGGGGAGAAATTTTGAACCTGAATTCACCCCCGATCTATCTCCCAAGGAGATGCTTGAGATGGGTGTATTCGGAGGAAAGTATATGACGGACTGTAAAGCTGAATTTCCCAAGAGCTGGTTTAATAACGCCAAGCTCTGCCATGAAAGACACGACCCGCAACTTAATTACTTTAAAATAAACGCAAGTAAACCCTTATCATACTGGAGAGAAAAGGGCTGGATAAATGAAGACCACGATCCGAGGGGCTGGTTTCAGTGGTACTGTAGATACTATCAAGGAAGACGCTTAGCGCAGGAGGATAAAAGACAGATTAAAAGATGGAAGCAGATGCACCGTCACATGGCTCAGGTTGCAAAAAACTGTCGACAGGGAGATGTGTCATGCCGAAAGAAACAGCGTCAAGCTCTTTTACACTGGGCGTATGACCCTCGGGAAATTTAATGCAAACTATCAGTCTATTTTTCTTTATTGGAAAGCGTTATTTTGATAAAATAAAATCATGAATAAGGAGAAACTACAAAGTTTTATAAAGAAAAGAAAGAACCTCGTCTGGTGGGTAAAGAATCACTCCGAGCTATCTCCGGAGTCTATCGTTGAAGCGACATTAAACTACGGAGACTGGGATGACGTACAAGAACTCATCGAAATCCTCGGAATTGAAAAGGTCGCAGAAATATTCAGAAAGAACTCCAAACCCTCAGAGATGGGAAGACAGAATTATGACATTAAAACAAAGAACTACTTTGACCTTTATTTTGATAAACACTGCAAACAAAATGCATAAAGATATACTTACCGAAGAACAATTAAAACTGTTGCCAACTGTAATGAAATTTATGAATAATTTCTTTTTGGTGGGAGGAACAGCTACAGCTTTACAGATAGGGCACAGAAGATCAATCGATTTTGACCTGTTCTCCATAAAAGATTTCAAAAATGCTTTTGTAAGAAAAAAAATTAGTGAAGACGGATGGAAAATAGAAAAAGTTTTCAAGGATGAGATTGGTCAATACACATTTTTCATAAATGGAGTTCAGATGACATTCTTCCATTATCCATTTCAAATTGCTATCGAAAGTCATCCAGAGGGCCTGTTGATGCCAGATCTTACTACTCTTGCATCAATGAAGGCCTACGCTCTAGGCAGAAGAGCAAAATGGAAAGATTATGTTGATCTTTATTTTATTTTTAATAGGACCGGTTCAATTAAACCGATAATAAATAAAGGTAAAGAAATATTTGGAAACGAGTTCAATGAAAATCTTTTTCGAAAACAGCTGACATACTATGAAGATATAAACTATGATGAAAAGGTTGAATTTTTACCAGGTTTTGAAGTAAGCGATGAAGAAATAAAAGAGAAGCTTATAAAATATAGTTTGGAATAATATGAAGACAAAAGAAGGATTATGGAGATTGAGCCCGAGCGGTCTATACGGATTTAGTGAGTGCCCGGCCTGTTTTTGGGTTGATAACCACTTCAGGAAACCGCCGATGCTACCTCTTCTTTTGAACACGGCCATGGACGAGATTTTAAAGAACAGATACGACAGTTACCGTAAAGAGGGAGCGTTCCCGCCCGAAGCCGAGCAACTTAGAGAAGACGGTGTTTTGGTTTTTGAGGACCTGGATAAACTAAATGACTGGAGAGAGAATATGAGCTCCCTCAGAGTGGTAAATGAGAAAAGAGGTTATGTTCTCCAAGGTAAAATAGACGATGTTCTTTTGGAAAAGGACGGAAGACTTGTACCTGCGGATTATAAATCATCGGGAAACCCGCCCAAAGAAGATAAACAGAAATACTACCGCGATCAGTTAGCCGGTTATGGATTTATGTTTGAGAGTAACGGTTTTATGGTCTCTGATAGAGCTTACCTTTTACACTATTTTCCCAAGAACAAAAGTGCACCGGAGATAAAAATAGAGTTTGACGGGCACGTGGACAGAGTAGATATCGGCTCCATTGATATAGAGAAGAGATTATCCGATATTGTAGATCTCCTTGAGGGACCATTTCCCGGATATAATTCCGATTGTGATAAGTGCTCTTATTACGCGGGAAGGGAAGAGCTTTTAAGATCAAATTAATAGCTAGGACTTTTATCACCAGAAAAGGGACCCTTATCTCTTTCTTAGCTCATCCGATATATCACTCGCAGCTATTGCTCCTTCCGCGGCCGCGGTGATTATTTGCTTAAATCCATTGGAGGAGTTAGTTATATCTCCCGCAGCCCACAACATATCAATATTGGTTTTCTGACCCGGACCCACTTTTATGTATCCTTTCTCGTCCTTCTCTACACCCAGATCATCAAAAAGATCCAGACTCGGTGTTGACCCTATTTCAATAAATACACCGTCAATTTCTATATCTTTCTTTGAGCCTTCTTTTTTGGAGAGGACCTCTAGGGTCTCTGCCTTCTCTTTTCCTTTTATTTTTTCCACCTCGGTATCATACAAAACGGTTATGTTCTCGTTGTTTTTAACATTGTCTATCCAAACTCTGTCTCCTTTTAGTTCTCCTCCTCTGTATATAAGGTACACCTTCTCCGCCACATCCGCCAAATAAAGAGAGGCGGTAGTGGCGGAATTAGCTCCGCCGATAACCGCTACGGTTTTACCTCTGTAGAACATACCATCGCAAGTGGCACAGTAAGAGATACCACGACCTACAAATTCTTCTTCTCCTTCAATATTCAACTTCTGCCTTTTTGTGCCCACAGCTACCATAAGCGCTTTTGATCCATAAATTTTTCCCGAGTCGGTTTTTATCTTAAATGAACCCTCATTTTTCTCTATTTTATCCACATTATCCATTACAACCTCAGCGCCTTGATAAGTGGCAGTGGAGTGCATTTTTTGAGATAACTCCGTTCCTGTTATCTCTTTCTCGGTGGGAAAGTTACATACCCTATGAGCTTCGGTGGCTGTTCCTCCGGGCATATTACCAATAACAAGAACTTTCAACTTATACCTGGCTGCATACAAAGCGCCCGTAAGCCCGGCAGGTCCGGCACCTATTATTATTAGATCGTATTTTTGGCCTTCTTCTTCCATATCTATTGATTATTACTTGAAACTTTTATATTTCCTCTCCAACTCTCCGCTCTTACTATTCTATCCATTGCCAATGAGTAAGCGTAATCCCTTAAATTATGAGTTTTTTCATTTTTTAAATAAAGCTCATAAACTCTCTTCCAGGAACGCCTCATCATATGACGTAACCTTTTTGAAAGGTAATCCATCTCCAGCAATTGACCGTTCTTATTCTGAGCCCATTCAAAATAACTCACAACAACTCCACCTGCATTTGCAAGTATATCAGGTATGACCACCACACCGTTTTCTTTAAGTATTCTATCACCATTATGTGTTACGGGTCCGTTTGCGAGCTCTAATATGTATTTAGCTTTTACATTAGAGGCATTATCTTTTGTTATCTGATTCTCCAAGGCGGAGAGTATCAATATATCAGATCGCATCTCAAGGATCTCTTCCGTTTCTATGCTAACGGAATTCTTATGAGCTTTTACACTTCCTTCCTTCTTTTTATCTTGAATTACCGAGGGTATGTCCAATCCGTTTTCGTTATAGATGCCACCGGTACTATCGCTAACGGCAATGATCTTAAATCCGTCATCATGCAACATTTTGGCGATGTGTGATCCCGCATTTCCAAATCCTTGGATCGCAACAGTCGGATCATCATCTAAACCATTTAGATCTTCCAACGCAGACTTTAAAACTATGAAACCTCCGCGTGCCGTGGCATCTATCCTAAGATCACATCCGCCCAATTCCAAGGGTTTACCAGTAAAAGCGGCCTTTTCGTGTCTGCCATTTATGCGCTCATACTGATCAAGCATCCAGGCCATAACCTGGGCATCCGTGTATATATCAGGTGCCGGTATATCAATATCAGGCCCCAGTACGGAATAGAATTCATCTACATACCCTCTGCTAACTTTTTCTCTTATATCCAATGACAGATCTCTACCATCTATCGCAACCCCGCCCTTGGCACCACCGTAAGGAAGTCCGACTAAAGAATTCTTGATACTCATCCATAGAGAAAGAGCTTTTACCTCTTCTTCCGAAACAGCATCATGGAAACGAATTCCACCCTTTCCGGGACCCAGAGAGGTGTTATGTACCACTCGCCATGCGGGATATTTATTCCCATCAACCTGTATATCCGACTTTTCAATTCTTTCAAATTTATCCAATACGGAAACCGCTTCTTCAGGCAATTTTGCTATCTTCCTTGCAGTTTCCAATCTTGATCTATGCTCTTCAGAGAAAATGGACATAATAAAAATATTTAATTATATAAATAATAATTGTACTAGTAACAGAAGAAAAGGGGGCTCATCCCAGCCCCCCCAGGGAAGGTAACAGGTTAAGATATAGCTTCTTCGATCTCCTGTTTAAATGCTTCTTTTGGTCTTAGGCCGACAAAATCTCCGATTACCTCTCCCTTTTTGAACAGTTTCATATTAGGAATACCCTGTATTCCGTATTGATTTGCCAATTCTTGATTTTCCTCTTCACTAACATTTAGTTTGGTAATTTTTACCTTATCTCCAATTTCTTCCGCTATTTCATCCAGTATAGGAGCCATCATCAAACACGGCTGACACCAAGGAGCCCAAAAATCAACCAAAACCGGAGTATCCGCCTCCATTACTTCACTATTAAATGTATCTTTTGTAAGTTCTATAACTTTTGACATATTTTTTTAACATTACTTCCTTTTAAAAAGCGCGCTCATTATGGACTCCATTTCCATTTTTGTATTCGGGTTCGACTCGCCCAAACAACTATCCATATGATCACGCAGATAAACCTCAACACCACGCTTTAGAGCGGCGTCCGCGGCCGAGAATTGCTCTACAACTTTTTTACAATCCGCTCCGGACTCAACGAGTCGGATCAAACCATCTATCTGACCTTTTACTCTGTTAAGGCGTGTTACTACCGGTTTTTGCATAATCTATATACTATACCCTATAGGGGTATATGTCAAGTAGGTATACCAATTGCCTCCGTTAATCAAAAAAACTACGAGTATGTTATACAAATTAAGATCATAAGAAAAGACGGGGATCCTAAGTTCCAGAATTAATTGCAACACCTGATTAGTAGATTAAACTGATCAGATATGAATAAAAAGAAGAAAAGTCGTGGCGCGTCCCCTCTCAACCTGAGAGAACGGTGCATTATCGAGACCAGGTGGTGCCTGGACAGTAGATCTATCACCGAGATAGCGGTCGAATTAAAAAGAAACAAGAGTTCGATATCAAGAGAGTTAGCCGGAAAGCCAAAGCGTGGGATCGGTAAATATCGTGCCGATATTGCCCAGGTCAAAGCACTTGATCGTATTTCCAAACGAGGCAATACCCCCAAGACGGAACGAGTACCCGAGCTTAAACTATACATAGAGGACAAGATGATCAACGAAGATTGGTCTCCCGAACAGATCAGTATTCGTCTCCCACGTGAATACAAAAAGGATGCGAGAATGCGTATAGCTACCGAATCCATATACCAAGAGGTATATCGGAGGGTATATCGAGGTGGTAATGGAGCAGTGAAGAAGGGAATGACGGACTTGCGTCCTCACTTGGTGCGCAGACACAAGCGACGGGCGAAAAAGGGCTTTAGAAAAGCCCGAAAAGTAGAGCGAGAGGCATCACTGCCATCTATTGAAACACGACCTAAAGTGGTGGATCGACGAATACAGTTCGGACATTGGGAAGACGATACAATGGAATCAAAAAAGAGTCTGGCACGCCTAAAGACTTTCAACGAACGTGTCTCCGGCGTACACCTCTTTGGTAAGATAAAAGACGGTAAAGCGGAAAGCGGTGATGAAATACTTACCAAGCGTCTCAAGTCGTTACCGAGTAGAGTACGCAAAACCCTGACCCGTGATCGTGGGAGCGAGAATATGCGATGGCGAGAGGTGCGTGAAGCTCTTGATCTTGATGGTGTATACTTTGCTCATTCTTATTGCTCGCACGAGCGTGGCTCTAATGAGAACAATAACGGATTGATACGGAGATACTTTCCCAAAGGTACTGACTGGGCAAAAGTTTCCGATAATGATATTGCTCGTGTTGAACACCTTTTGAACACGAGACCGCGGAAAAGACATGGCGGATTAACGCCTAATGAGGTATTCTATAGAGCAACAGGTGTTGCGTTATTTTCTTGAATGTACG
>JBNJEF010000035.1:0-6615 GCA_051745565.1 Patescibacteria group bacterium
ATTTTATACATATATCCGGATGTCGTTTTTGGTAAAGGTGGATATTCAAGTTTTCCGACTCTTCTGGCTGCAAGGATATTTCGCATACCGGTTATTATTCATGAATCAGACAGTGTTCCTGGCAGAGTTAATGTCTGGGCCGGAAAGTTTGCTCAAAAGGTTTTTATATCCTTTCCGGAGGCTGTTAAATATTTTCCGGAGGAGAAAACCATAGTAAGCGGTAGACCCATACCTGAAGAGATAATAGACCCAAAAGAAGCAAGGGGGTCCAAAGAGTTCTTGCATATGCACGATGAAAATGTGCCTGTTATTTTGGTTTTGGGCGGCTCTCAAGGATCTGATGCTATCAACTCCGTTCTAATTGAGTCAATTGATAAGTTAGTTGATAAATACTATATCATTCACCAAACTGGCAAAGATCACATAAATGCGGTAAAGGTAACATCTGATCAAATATTAAATGATTCAGAATACGCTCGCCGTTATTTGCCTTTTGATTATTTTGACCTTGAGGGTATGAAAAGAGTAGCTTATCTGGCCGATCTTGTTATCTCCAGAGCCGGGTCTACGCTTTTTGAAATTGCGGCCTGGGGAAAGCCCAGTATTCTTGTGCCTTATACTTACGCCCACGGGAATCATCAGTATTATAACGCTTTCTCCTATGCTCGTACCGGAGCATGCAGGGTTATAGAAGAGCCGAATTTTTCTCCGAGTTTGCTTATAATGGAGATAGATAATATACTTGGAGACCCGGAAACCAAAGAAGAGATGAGTAGGGCGGCTAAAGCCTTCCATAAACCGGAGGCCGCTCGTCGCATAGCTGTCTTTTTATCCGAAATAGGTATATCACACGAAATATAACAATGGAAAGAAAAGTCAAAACCAGATTCGCACCTTCACCTACGGGTTTTTTTCATATAGGGTCGGCGCGAACAGCTCTTTTTAACTATCTTTACGCCAAGAAACACGGAGGAGATTTCATTTTAAGAATAGAAGATACCGACCGTGAAAGATCAAAGTCCGAATATGAATCTGATATACAAGAATCACTTTCCTGGCTATCTCTTGACTGGGATGCTTACCACAGACAGTCTGACAGGACTCATATATATCAAGAGGCTGTAAGAAAATTGATAGAGAATGACATGGCTTATATCTCAAAGGAAGAGAAAAATGAAGAAGACGGAAAAAGGTCTGAGGTCATAAGATTTCATAATCCCAACAAGGTAATAGAATTCCAAGATAAAATAAGAGGAAAGATAAAATTTGATACTTCTGATCTGGGTGATTTCGTTATAGCTAAAAGTGAAGAGGAGCCTCTGTATCATCTGACAGTAGTTGTTGACGATCATGAGATGGAAATAACTCACGTTATAAGAGCGGAAGAGCATATATCCAATACGCCTCGTCAAATACTGATACTTGAAGCACTTGGTTATGAGAGGCCTCGATATGCTCATATCCCTCTTATTTTGGCGCCAGACAGATCAAAGTTATCCAAACGACATGGAGCTGTTTCCGTAATGGAGTATAAAGAGAAAGGTTTTCTTCCTGAAGCTCTCATAAATTATTTGGCACTTTTGGGGTGGAACCCGGGAACCGATCAAGAGATATTTCTAAAAGAAGATCTCATAAAACAGTTCTCCTTAGAAGCGGTGCAAAAAGGGGGCTCTATTTTTAGTGAAGAAAAATTAAGATGGGTAAATAAGAACCATCTATTAAACTTTGTCACAGAAGATGAACAGTATGAAGAATTCAAAAAAAGATTCACCGCTTCTAGTATTCCTGAGAAAAAGTGTTGGCAGTTCTCTGATGATTACTTGCACTCAGTATGGAAGATCTTTAAAGAAAGAATAAATGTTTACGAAGACATTGACATACTATTGGATGAAGATGAGTTTGACTATTTCTTTGAACGCCCTGATTATCAGCCGGAGGAGCTGTTATGGAAAGAACAGGGTAAAGAAGAAGCTCTAGAACATTTGGAAACTGTTTATGAAAAGCTTCTTCTTGTTGATGCGGAGGAATTCAAAGATGGGGAGAATATAAAAAAAGCTCTGTGGGATTACGCCACGGAACAAGGCAGAGGCAATGTTCTCTGGCCGATGAGATACGCTCTTTCCGGCAAGCAAAAGTCTCCCGACCCTTTTTCAATGGCCGGTGTGTTCGGTAAAGAAGAAAGTTTGGAAAGGATAGAAGTCGCAATAAATAAATTAAAGAAAAATAAGTGATCATAGAAATATCCTTCCATGAACTCCGGTTATCATAAGGACAAAGATCTTTCATATCAATTCGGCTTTATAAGACTGGGTTCGGTGCTATTTGTTCTACTTTTGCTTATCATTCTTAGGGTGTACTGGGGGATAGATATCTCCGAACATGCTAAAGAGGTATTCCGCGAACTTAACAATATAACAGGTGCTGTTATTGATCATATAAAAGCTCTGTATTTTAGGTATTTTTAGTACTCTTATTATTTAATATCTTTCTTTGTTTATTCTTTTGTGATTTTTTCTCAAGTGGCAGGGGAGATATAATTTGGCTGGTGGCCTCAAGATTCTTATTTTAACGTCGCAAAAGATATATTGTGCGACGTTATGTAATTTAATATAATAAGCATAAAATAAAACCCCTGCCCGATATATATGGGCAGAGGTTTTTATTTTGATTTCTGTTCGGGAGTTCTTTATGAATATCTATCTCTTAGCTACCTCATGGTTGCTCTCTTTCCAGCAATGCTCAGATGCGCTCCATGGAGTCAATCCTTCATTTTCATAAAGGTACATTGCGTACTCCATATTTCCTTCTTTGGTGTATATATCTATTCCCAGCTCCTCTGCTTTCTTACCGTGATATGTTTCGTTTATCTGCATAACACCGATATCTGAGCTGTTTATATTTCCCTTGAGAACCGAGCCGCTTTCGTTAAAGTGTCGGAAGTTAGATTCACACTGAGCGACATTGATCATCGCCGGGGTTTCCGAAAAGAACTCTTGCACATGCTCTTTAGTTGATAGCTTCTTGTTGTCTATCTTTATTTCTTTACTTTCGTTTTCCTCGCCGGAAGATTCATTTATACCGGTTATACTGATAGAAGCGATATCTTCGCTTTTCTCTTCTATCTGAATGGGATGAATGTCTTCTTTTTGAAAACTTTCGTTTTCTATTTCTGCTATGGCCGCTGCCAAAGTGGCGTTCGTAAAGAAACCAACAATTACGGAAGTTAAAATAAGCCTGTGTTTATTTTGTAATATCTGTTAAAAAAACAGACGGTTCCCGCCTCACCTGTTGTTATCCAAATTTCGACCTAATGTTTATTACAATGTACTCTTTATGGAAAACAACGGTGGCGAGATCGCCCAAGTAGATTGTCAAATAATAGCAGTTTATTCTTAGTAAGTCAATACCCAAAGCCCCTTTTTAAGCATTTTCAGAGAAGAAGGATAGTTTAAAAAAACGCTCTTTTGGGCCGTTAAATTCAAAAAATACCACTCTTTGCCAAGTACCCAGCGACAACTCCCCTTTTTCCACAGGTATTGATACCGAAGTGCCTATAATAGCGGAGAGGATATGGTCTGGTACGTGAGATGGGTCATGAGGGTGGCGAAAATCAAGGGCTGGTACCAGCTCTTCAAAGGCCTCCAACATATCAATATCAGTCCCGGGGTCAAGGTCGGCAATAGATAAAGCGGTGGTGGTATGAAGACTGGAAAGCAAGCAGCTGCCGGTTGTCACTTTTGTTTTCAGGCAGTGATCTTTAACGGTCTCGGTTAGATCTATCACTTCTTTATCGTTATCTGTTTTTATGGAAAAATTGAACACGGTCTTTTTATTTTAGATCATTGGGAGAATAGTCTTTTCGGCCCTCTTTCCAGTGATTTTCTATTATTTCTGTTATTTTATTACTTATTGGAGGTATATTTTTGTTATTTTGCTTTTCAAGCTCTTTTCTGATACCGGAGACGCCGATTATTCTTTTCTTGTCAGAGGGTTTTAAATCGTTAAAGGCATCATTCGGCGTCTCCCCTCCCCTGATCATTAAAAAGTCAACCGGCACCTCTTTGTTAAAAAAGGATTCTAAAAATAGGACTTTTTTTCGTGTTCTATTTATAATGTTTTCTATTGTTTTGGGTGAAGAAAGTTCATTGTTTCTTAAGGTGGAAATAACTGTAAGAGTTTTTTCTCCTATAACTAATATCTCAAAGCTCTGATCGTCTATGGTGATGGATTGAAATACTCTGAAATTATCAGAAAGAGATAATAGCGATGTGAAAATCTCTTCATCTTTGTCTGACTCTTCTAGAGACCTTTCTGAGATGAGTGTTTTTCCTTGGCTGAATATCCATACTATAGGAGCGGCCAAAACCAACCCAACCATGATAATGGAAAATAAGTATAAGGGATCAGCGATAATTTCTTTAACCCCGCCGTTCAGGAATTCTTTTGAGAACAATATTACCAAAAAAATCAAAAGAATTATCCCTATCCACCAATTTTTCTCGCCTAAAGCAAGATGGTTGTTTTTACTATCGGTCATAAAAGGAATTATTGAGAATCTTCTTTTTTACCGAAAGTTCTCAAAACAACGTCAATGTTAGCCTTGGATACCGGCCGATATTCCTCCCCTTCGTCTTTTCTTATACTTAAATTGACTGAATACACTCCTTCTCCCGTGACTTTGAAGCCTTTTATTTTTGATCTGTTGCGCCTTTTGTTGCGCCCTTCTTTCAGGGATATGTTATAAGAAAAACGAAAAAGAGCTTTTCCGTAAGGGTCAAAAAGTTCGGTTTTTGTCTCTAAACTTAAGGGTTCAACGGTTGATTTTGACCACGCCGTAACTATTTCAAACTCTGCCGGCACTATGAAGTCTTTCTTTTCGTTTTCCTCTATTTCTTTTTGCTCATCAAGATGTTTCTCAAAGTGCTCTCTGTTTACCGTGAGTTTATCAATAACATTAAAAAGTGAAAGAGAGCCGGAGTCTTTATCTATGGCACTGCTCCAGCATATTAAGGTCCACTCATGAACCAGTCCTGTTTTGGCATCAACGTCCATATTTAAACCATAACATATTTACGGAATGCTTTCACTCTTGAGAATACCGCGGTCGGGACGCCGGGAATTGAACCCGGACCACACCCACCCGAAGGGTGCATACTACCGTTATAATACGTCCCGTTTATTTCTGTCTGAATTTGCCTTGGTACTTTATTAATGACCTTACTTTACTTAAGACGAGCCTTTGCTTATGTCGGGCTGCTGGGAATCGAACCCAGGCCTTACCCACCCCATGGGCATATACTACCACTATACTACAGCCCGATCACCTTTATCGGCGCTTACCATTGTATCTTTTTTCCGGTGCTATTTCAATGTGATGACAAAAAGCACGCCCCAATCGAGGCGTGCAATGTAAAGTGCTATTTTGATGTCCAAATAAATCTTCCCATCCAAAAGTTCTCTACTCTCTTTTTTCTTTTAGAACTTTTACTGAAGAAGATTTTTTGACCCCCGTCCTCTTTTTGGTTGTTGGGTTCGTTTTTGCTTGAACTTCGTCTCGGATCAAAGAACCTGCCTCTCTTGTTGCTTCTTCCGGCCATTTATACCTCCTTTGGATGTGTTAATTGCTAACTGAATTGAAATCTATCAGAAATTTTATTTTTTGACCAGTTTATAAAGATTAAACGCCTCTTTCCTTCTTACAGGAGAGAGGCGCGTTTGATCTCTAGAGGAGGAAGCCAATGGGGAATGATCTTTTCTCTGTTAAAAATCTGAAGTCAAAACAGTTGAAAGTGTTTTTTATGAAAAGATAATTTTTAACAAAGTTGATCTCTCCGTTCCAAAAATAGTTGACCAAAAAACCTAACACCTCTTCAGGTATGCGGTCCAAAAAAAGACCTCTGTGGTATTTGTCACGCATAATGGGGCTAACCTTGACGGTGTTCTTGGGGTCTTCTGTTCCTCCTCTGCTTAGAGGGATAATGTGGTGAATGTCGTCTTTGGGAAGATCCAGTTGGTTCTCAAAGATATGTTGATACCTTTTGTGTTTTTTTACCTTTATAACACTTCCACCAGCAACTTTTTCCTTTTTTGGAGTGCTCCCGTTTCCGCCGTTGGAATTAAGTAATAGAAAGTTTTCAACAAAACCTATCTTGCCGCCCCAGAAGTAATTTACCAAAAGATCCAGAATTTCCTCCGGGGAACGATTCAAGAAAAGTGTATGAAACCTTTCATGCAAATAACTGTTGACTATAACCATATTTTTCTCTAGGTTATTTATTTCCTTGGCCACTATGGAAGCGGGGATAATGTGGTGTTTGTCGTCTTTGGGTTGAATTAGTTGACCGTAATAAATTTCGGGTCGATTTTTCCGGTCAATTAACTTTATCTCTGAGTATTCCTTTCCAAGTTCTTCTTCGGGGAATTCATGGTGGGCTCTATTATTCATTACCATGATCTCACCTCCTTTTTTTAAAGTGCAGACAGCTAAAATTTAGCATAAAAAAACCTTTTCTTAAAGGGTTTTTTATCAGGGTAAATGAGGTTTCTTTATTTATATCCAAGGAATGGGGTATTCCTCGAACTCCTCAAAGAGAGATTCTTCATCAAACAGGCGAT
>JBNJEF010000036.1:0-6444 GCA_051745565.1 Patescibacteria group bacterium
GGTAATTATATGCTCCGCTCTTTCACGGTTTATATAATCTATCATGGAAGCCAAGGTAGTACTTTTACCATGTCCGGTTGGTCCCGCAACCAAGAAAAATCCCTGTTTCATATTGGCAAAATCATAGAGCTGACTTGGGAGATTTAATTCTTCAATGGTCAGAATATTTTCGGGTATCAACCTGAAAGCGGCACATAATTTTCCTTGCTGTATATAAACATTGGAACGAAAACGGGTTTCTTTATTCGGAGTATATGAAAAATCAACCTCCCTATTTTTCTTAAAACGAACTTTGGCATCTTCCGGTATGATCTCTTTAAGTATCTCTGTCATGTCTTCATGGGTAGTCTGCTCATGATCATCCAGGGTAATGAGATTACCTCCCACTCTGATTATCGGCTTTCTATCCTCTCCAATGTGAAGATCGGAACCCTTTTCTTTAATGACAGTATTAACAAATTCTAAAAATTTTTCGTAAGCCATAAAAATTACTCTTTACGATTAAAATATATGCGCTCCACCTCATCCACCACTTCCGACGGAACAGAAGTGGCTTTAACAATATACCCATCAACTCCTGCCTTTTCAGCTCTATCTATATCCTCTTGCAACCCTTGATTAGTAAGCATTACGATCTTTGCGTCACCCGCCAAACCCTTTTCTCTTATTTCTTCCAAAAGAGTCAGCCCGTCAATATTGGGCATTATTATATCCAAAATAATGACATCAGGTTTTGATCCCCCCTCCAATTTATCCAAGGCTTCTTGACTGCCACTAGCTACTTCCACTTCCATTCCCCTATTCTTGAACTTAAGGGAATACATATTTAAAAGAAAATAGTCGTCATCAACAATTAAAACTTTTATGTTATCTTTGTCCATATAAACTCAGCTCAACTAAAGTAAATAATATAAATGAAACTTTACTTAAATATTAACATGCCTCAATTAAAGTGACTATAGGGAATTAACTTCGGAAAATGGTATCTCCCCTTTAAAGGCTTTCAGCATTGCATCCTCCTTTAGATAGAGCATTCCCTTGGAACGAGCATACTCTTGTATCTTTGTTTCAGTCGGCTCATTAAGAACTATTCTTTCAAGTTCCCTATCCATTTCCAATATCTCTACCGCCGCACTTCTTCCCTTAACACCCGTGGGACTCTCCGAGCTAGACCCGGCTTTGTATACCTTATCCGGTATCACAATGTCTTTGCGATACTCCTCCGGAAGGTCGGAAAACTGATTATCTATCATCTCTTTAATACTGCCTTCAACCGGTACTTCTATGGCAGCATCTTGACAAAGGTTTCTTACGAGTCGTTGTGCCACCGCGGCAACTAAAGTGGGGGCAATAAGATAAGGATCAACTCCCATATCTATTAACCTGGGAATAACGCCGATAGCATTATTGGTGTGAATAGTGGAGAACACTAAGTGCCCAGTAAGAGCCGCCTGAATGGCAAGTTGTGCCGTTTCCTTATCACGAATCTCCCCGACCAT
Source organism: Patescibacteria group bacterium (assembly GCA_051745565.1). Taxonomy (GTDB): domain Bacteria; phylum Patescibacteriota; class Minisyncoccia; order Phycocordibacterales; family CSBR16-193; genus SKVL01. The sequence continues at coordinate 1,500 of JBNJEF010000036.1, forward strand.
TATAATATCCGGATCCTGCCTTAATATCGTACGTAACCCATTAGCAAATGTATACCCAATATCACTTCTTACCTGAGACTGGCTTATACCACCCATATTATATTCCACCGGATCCTCCAAACTCAGAACATTGAACTTATCCCTGTCAACTTCCTGAAGCATTGCATAAAGAGAAGTGGTCTTACCCGAACCGGTAGGACCGGAGAGTAAGATTATGCCGTAGGGCTTTTTGGTGGCTTTTTTGAGTTTCTTCACGTTATCTTCACGAAGACCTATATCATCAAGCTTTTTAACACCCTGAGAGGAATCCAGAATACGCATAACCACTTTTTCCCCGTCATGGGTGGGAAAAGTAGAAACACGGAAATCTATTTTCTTATCATCTATTTTGGCCGAAAAACGTCCATCCTGAGGTTTTCTTTTCTCATCAAGCTTCATATTGGAAAGTACCTTTATACGAGCCGCCACCGGGCCGTGAACTTTACTCGGCAGAACTAAGCTCGTATTTAACTCACCATCAACACGAAATCGTACTCTGGTATTTTCAGGCATTGGCTCCACATGCACATCCGAAGCACTTCCGTCTGTGGCGTATCGTAAAATAGTAGCAACTATTTTGGTCACCGGCGCATCCTCAATTATCTTTGCCCTCTCTTCTTCATCGGTTCTGGCAACTTCAGTATCTGCCTCCTCACCTTCCGGTCCCATAGACTGAATATTAAACTCTTCTTCAAGCTCGGATAGAGCCTCTTTCACTTCACCTTTAAGACCTTTGTACATTCCTAAGACTTTTTGGAAATCCTCATTAGATATTACAAAAAGCTTATACGGAGTGTCAGATTTGGAAGAAACAAAATTCAAAACATCCCGTACATCTATTCTGTCAGGATTAACCGCTCCTATTTCCAGAACATCATCTGAAACATTTACGGGAACTATCTTGTAGTGACGAGCCGACTCCTCAGGAATACGCTCAAGGGTTTCCTTGGGTATATCAGACTCTATCTTTTTAAAAGGTATATTCAAATAGTCACTTTTGGCCTTGGCCACTTCCTCTGAGTCGGCGAGATCTTCTTCATCCAAAATATCCTCTATGGCTTTATCTTTCTTTTTAGCCTCAAGACGAGCTTTTTCCGCTTTATCGTGATCTATTATTTTTTTTTCTACAAGAATATCAAGAAGGTTCATAAAACCTGTTAATTAAAAAGGAAGGAGTTTACTCGCCAGCAAAACACAGAGATCAAAACGGACTGAAAGGATTAACTCTACCGATTTCCACTTCCATAACATCCTGTTCATACTCATCTGTTAAAGATAGATAAAGATCACTCTCCAAAAGATCGGTTTTCAAATTAAAACCTTCAACCTCTTCTATTACCTCTGTATATTCATTTAATATTTGATGTTCCTGTTCAACAACCTCGGGGTCAATATCATCCTGAATGAAAGCAATATAAGCAAATCCCAAAAAGACTGCCAGAACAACTATTATAAATGGGTATAAATATTTTCTTAAATTTTGCATAAATTGTTCTTATTATCTTCCCACCCAGTAATTTTGTATCATCATTTCAAACTCGTAAACATTTCCGGATGTACTGTTAAATTCAACACTGATTGGCTCAAAAACTCTCCTGCTTCTCTCCAAACTTGTTAAAAATCCAGCAAAATCCTCATATGTGGCATCAAATTCAATTTGAACGGTTTTGGCATTATATGAAAGATCTCCTTTCCCTCTACTAAACTCTCTTTCGACATCCCTGGACAGATCAGTAACTCTCGCACCTCTGATCAATGCATTATTGGCACCGGCAATGGAATTTATATCCATAAGCGTACGAGCATCATCTCGCCCAACCGGTACGATACTATTAAGATCATCTTGATATTCCAAAACATAAGTTTCATGGTCTTTATTAAGTTCCTCTTCTTTTTCGGCCAAATTTTCAGCTTTTTCGGACACTTCTTTAAATTTATCCACTTTTAACTGAAGTTCCTCCACGGAATTAAAGGTGGGGGTGATAAAAATAAAGAAGCCCAAAATAGAAGCGATTACGAGTAGTATTGTTGCTAAATTCTGATCCATAATTACATATTTTCTTTATACAAAAGCTGTTCTTTGCTAAAGCCAAGAATAAAATTAAGAACAACCCTACCTTCTTCATTTAGATGAATATTTTCCACCTCCACAGTTTCTATTTTATCCGAATCCTTGAAAACATCCGACTGAAAAGCGGCAGCATTAAAACTCGGAGCTGTTGCTTTAAGAGTTACAAAACTCAAACTCTCCTCTGTACCCAAATGGGATTTGTAAAGAAATTCATTGAAATATATATCTTCTGTAGTTAAATCCTCAAGGGCTTCAAAAACGAACGTTGGAGAAGTTTTAACATTATTGAGAAGCTTCTCGGATACTCGTATACTTGAATCGGCAATGCTAACTTTTTCCTTAAGTTCAGGATTGAAAACTTCGTCCGGATGTTTAAAATTATCCTCAAGTTCAGCCAATTTTACCTCCAAATAGTATTTATATCCAAATAGTAAACCGGAGCAGAGAAGCGTTATCACAAATATTGATATACCCGTGATAGCGAAAAGATTATAAGCGTAATTTCTTTTTTCCGCAGAACCTTGAGCTTTAGGTATGAATGATGGTTGTGTATTCTGCTCAGTCACGATAGTAAATTAATTGAACTTAGATTAAGTATATCACACACTTATTTCTTTCAATAAAGTTATCAACAGGTTTAGCCCTCTTCCACCCCAATGGCTCTCAGCGCAGCACCCAGTGCCGGAGCATACTCCGGGCCTATGCTATTAAGTGTTTCTTTCATAAAAGGCAAGCTTTTTACTCTATCAAACGGCCTTGCTATAGAAACCTCTTTACCTAACTGATCTTGCGAGGTCTTCTGTAGCCCTTTCATGCCGGCACCTCCACCGGAAAGAATGACTTTGTCTACTGTGCACCGATTCTTCTTTTCATAAGAAGCAATAAATCTTAAAGCTTCGGAATAAAGATGCCCCAAAGAATTCTGAACCGCTTCTTGCAAATGAATATAAGAACCGCTCGCTCCTATAGCTCGCTTTACCATCTCGGCCTCTTCGTGTGAAATATTTAGAGCACTGGATATGGAAATGGTTATATCCTGAGATCCCATATTAATAACATGAGAAGATCTGGTTATACCTCCTTCGGTGATATATATCTGGCTCGTAGCGGCGCCTATGTCAATAACGGCCACGGGTTCATCTCCTCCTATGAGCGAGAGTGCTCTTAGTGTACTGAAAACTTCTATCTCAAAGAACATTATATTCATATCCAATGCGCTCAAGATCTTCTGTTGACGCTCTAAGCTATAGTTATGTATAACGGCAAGAAGAACATCTATTTGCTCAGCTTTCTTTTTATCGCTCTCACCTTCTTTACTCTCGCCTTCTTCGTTGTCTTTTTCTTTCTTCTCTTCCTCTTCAGGATCATTATCAACCGGAGCTCCCGGTTTGGCATCTATAACGGACCAATCCAGTGTAACTTCCTCAATGGGAGCGGGTATATACTTTCTCGCCTCCGTGGGCACTATCTGTTCCAAGCGATTCTCCGAAACCTTGGGTAAACGTATTACAGATATTAAGCTGGCACTGAAAGGAACAGTCGCCGCAACATTCTCCGCAGTACAAGCCGATTCATCAAGCACCTTGCGCAAGGCTTCCTGTATTTTTTCAACGGAAAGACCCGTTGCTTTACCTATCTCAAAATCCGAATAAGGACCCAAAGCGACTGAGCCATAAGTTTCCAAATAAACATGTCCGCTTTCGGTATACAGTTCAACTATTTTTATAGCCGAAGTACCTATATCCACTCCAACGGCACGCTTTTCGCTTTTTCCAAAGATACGACTGAAGATTGTCATATGTGAATTATAATATCATAATAAGCAAAAAGAAAATCCATCTTTCTCCACAGGTACATGACAAAATTCTTCAATAAAACAAAGATCTACATTGCCTCCCTCTTTTTCCCTTCAACAAAGAACATTAAAGAGCTGGAGAATTTAGAAGCCGATAAAATTGAAAAGACACTACCCAAGAGCGCCGATTCACCCCACCCTTTTGTATTATCCGTATTCAGATACAAAAATGATAATGTCAAAGAAGCGATCAAAGCAATAAAGTACAAAGGAAACATTTTCTTGGTCGCTTCCTTCGGAGAGATCTTATTCAAAGAAATATCTGACTTTTTAGAGACGAATAAAATATCAGCAGATAATATCTATATAGTCCCCATCCCTCTTTCCAAGAAGAGATACGCTCAAAGAGGTTTTAACCAAAGCGAGCTTATCGCAAAAGCGGTTATAAAAAATGACAGACAGAAAATTTTTATCTATTCACCTCATTTTTTAAGAAAAGATAAGCATACCGACCCTCAAACCAAACTCAGCATGTCACGCAGACGAGTGAATATAAAAAACTGCTTTTCTGTACCATATAAAGAGAGGCCGAATATTCAGAACAAAACCATCATTCTTATAGACGATGTCGCTACCACCGGAAGCACCCTAAAAGAAGCCAGAAAGACGCTTCTGGAAGCAAAAGCCAAAGAAGTCTACGCTTTTACGTTAGCACATTAAAACATTGAAAAAGACCTTGTTTATGTTAGTATCAGGTCATCAGCCTTGGAGGGTTGCGCCGAATGGTAAGGCAGCGGATTGCTAATCCGTAGGGGTTTAAACGCCCCTTGTGGGTTCGAGTCCCACACCCTCCGCAAACAAAGACGAGAATGCGAAGCATTGGAGGATATTGCTTTGCGTGAGGGTGTGGGACGAGAAAGACGGAGGCGGTATACAAGATCCCGAGTGAAGCGAGGGAGGCTTGTCGCCGAGTCGGGGTCGCGAGTACTTAGTAGAATTCAAGCGTAGCGAAGAATTATACTTAGTAACTTGTGACCGAG
>JBNJEF010000005.1:0-23682 GCA_051745565.1 Patescibacteria group bacterium
GTGAACCATTTTAGCCACATCACCTTTAGCTTCTTCAGGAGAGATTTTTATCTTCTTAAAAGGCTGAGTTTCCTCAATAAAAGTATCAAGTTGAGATATTTTACTCCAAATGAAGTCGGCTACCTTGTTCATTTCAAAAGAATCAAAATTGGCATGGTATTCTTCTTTTATCTTCGGATCACCGGCCACCTTACTCTCTTCGGGTAAGGGAAAGTAATCAACCTCATACTTATGAGCCATTTTAAGTATCCGACTGAAGGCGTTACCCAAACCGTTAGCCAGATTGGCGTTATATGTATCCTTGAGACGCTCTTCGGTCATATCACCATCTTCAAAAGGATGTAGTTCGCGAATAATGTAATAACGGAGAGCATCAGTGCCGTAACGCTTTATAATATCAACGGGATCTATAACATTTCCGATGCTTTTGCTCATTTTCTGCCCTCCACTTATAACAAAACCGTTTATAACTATCTGTCTTGAAGGAGGTAATCCGGCAGAGAGAAGCATGGCCTGCCACATAGCCGACTGTTGGCGGAGGTTATCCTTACCGGCATACTGAGTAACCGGCCACCACTTATTGAAATTATCCATATCGTCAGGCCAGTCAATGGCGGATACATAATTCACCAGGGCATCAAACCAAACATACATAGTATGATCGGGATCATCGGGTACAGGAACACCCCATGGCTGTTTTTCCGCCAGTCGAGATATACTGAAATCTTCCAAACCCCTCTCCACGAAAGACCTTATCTCTTTTAACCTGAAATCGGGTACAACGAAATGGGGGTTTTTAGTATAAAGATCCAAAAGAGCTTCCTGATAACGGGAAAAACGGAAAAAGTAATTCTCTTCTTCTATTACTTCCAGGTCTTGGGTGGGGTGATCGGGGCATTTGCCATCCACCAGATCGGAATGAGCTTTTTCCAGTTCACAGCCTACACAGTAATTTACTTTGTAATTCTTCTTGTATATATCCCCTTTATCCAAACATTTCTTCCAAAATTCTTGGGCGGCTCTTTTGTGTTTCGGGTCGGTGGTACGTATAAAGTTAAATTCCGGCCTCATTCCCAAAAGAGACGTCATTTCACAAAAAGTCCCGGAGAGACGATCAACGTATTCCTGAGGGTCTTCTCCCTCTTCTTTTGCCTTACGGTATATCTTCAAGCCATGTTCATCCGTGCCGGTGTTAAAAAAAACGGTATTTCCCAAAAGCTCCCTGTATCTTGCTACAACATCAGCCCGCACGAATTCTACCGCATGCCCCATATGAGGAGGCGCGTTAACATAAGGAAGAGTGGTGGTTATGTAAAAATGATCCTTTTGAGCCATAATGGTCAATGTATCACTTTGACACAGCTTTGTCATTAACGGCCACTTTGGGTTTTGACCTACTTTGCATGTCGTTTAAGAACTCCATGGCAATGGCGGCAATGGGAACGGAGAGTATTATTCCCAAAAAGCCGGCCAGTTGATAACCGGCAATAAGAGAGATGATAACAATAATAGGTGATAGTCCTATTACCTTTCTTATAACAAGAGGATATATGAGCTGGCTTTCAAACTGTTGGATTATCAAGTACACACCACCGACTACCATAACAGCGGTAAACCCGGGGTCTAAAAATGTACCACCCGTAGCACCCGCGATAACGAGTGCCGGTATAGCGGCCAAAATGGGACCGAAAACGGGAATAAGTTCAAAAACGCCGGCCAGGAAGGCCAAGAGCAGAGAATGCTCTATCCCCAGAAGAGTCAGACAGAGATAGACCAGAACCGCTACTATGACGGCTAAAATAAGCTGACCTTGCATCCAGTATCCCATTTTCATTTCCGCTCTCTTCCAAAGATCAAGCACGTACCTCTCATGCTTTATGGGGGTTACCATCTTTAAGAATTTAGCCACACCATTCTCCTGAACGGAAAGATAAAAAGAAAGAACTATTATAAGTATGAAGTTGAAAACACCTCCGAATAAAGTAAAGAGAGTTCCGACGAAACCTCCGCCTATGCCGGCCAGAGACCCTTGAATTTCTTCCAGAAGCTTACGAGGAGAAAAATCACCGGCAAGTTCTAAAAATTGAGGAGAGGTCTGCTCTTCAAGAGAAGGAATTATGTCTTCAAACATCTCAAAGTAATCCGGAAGTACCTTAATAAAGGAAAAGGTTTCCTGAAACAAGGGAACCAGAAGGAAGTAGAAAGTTGCGGCAAGGCCGAAAAGAAAGCCCGTATAAAGAATTATAACGGCAACCACTCTGGGGATCTTTTTGTCCACGAACCATCTGGCGGCGGGAGAGATAGCAGAAGCCAATAAAACCGAGGTAAGTATCACCAATACCAGATCACGAAGAATGTAAGCGGTGAAAAAAAGCAACGCTATTAGAAAGACCCAGACAATGGTCTTTGGCGTTATGGACACATAGTAGTGATTATTCTGACCGGTACTCATTACGCTTAATAATATCACGCACTATTTCAAACATAAAGAAACCGATCCATGCTACTAGAATTGAACCTTTTTCTCCAGGGTCTCTTTTTTGGGATTCTTCCCCACAACAGCAACGGCGAGGTTATCGTTAGTAAATATACTTTTAGCCAGTTTTTTTATATCCTCCGCCTTTACAGAACGTATTTCTTTAGCCAGTTGATTTGGTGTTCTCTGTTCACCCTTCATTATTTCCTGTTCAACAAAGAATTCCGCCACTGAATCAGAGCTTTCCAGATCCAAAAAGATCTTTCCTATCAGATACTCCTTGGCCTTTTTTATCTCCTTGTCGGAAACCTCCTCTTCACGTAAGCGTCTAAGTTCATTCATAACGGCATCAATGCTCTCGCCCATCCTCTTGGGATCCACTCCCATCATCACATTTAAAACTCCGTGCCCACTGTTAAGGTCGGCGATCGATCTGACATAGTAACAGACACCCATATCTTCACGGAGCTTTTGGAAAAGACGACCGGACATACCTCCGCTTAAAACGGAGTTCATCACCATAAGAGTCGGGACTCGCTTGTCCGAGGCCTTCATGGCTCTAACCCCAAGATTTATATGTAGTTGGTCCGTATTCTTTTTCTCTATCAGTATACCGGGTCCGTCAGAAGGATTTTTAACACGAGGCTGGGCCGGAGGTTTGGCGGAAGGTATATCCGAAAAACTTTCTTTGACTTCTTTTTCTACCTTCTTTTGGTCAAAATTACCGGCAACCACCACCAAGGTGTTTTGAGCAACGTAGTTCTTTTTTATAAAGTTAACAAAATCGTCTCTGGTTAAAGAACTCACCGTCTCCCTTGTTCCGAGCGGATGACGACCGGCCGGCTGATCACCATAAGCCGCCTTGTAGAAGAGATCTTGAACGTAAGCTCTCGGAGTATCTTTGTACATATTGATCTCTTCAATTATTACCCCTCTTTCCTTTTGTATGTCCTCTTCGTCTATCCTGGCTTTTAGGTAAACATCGGAAACAACGTCAAAAAGAGTTGAGAAATGCTTGGGATGCCCTTTGGCGTAATAGCCGGTGTACTCCTGTCCGGTAAAAGCATTGGAGTAAGCGCCAACGGAATCCAAAGTTGAACTGACAGCGTAGGGGGTCTTGTATTTTTCCCCTCCTTTCATAGCCATATGTTCAAGAAAATGAGCCAGACCGTGCTTTCCTTCCGGTTCATTTACAGTACCCGCCTCGGTCATTATCAAAACGGTAACAGTGGGATGTTCTTTCATCGGCACGGTTAGCAGACGAACGCCATTATCAAGAGTTTTCTTTTTTGAATTCATAAAAATGTTTAATTAACTATAAATATCTCTTTTTTGTAAAAAACTTCCGGGTAAGTGTAACAAAAAGAAACCAAAAAATAAATGCCGTTTTACGGCATTTATTTAAAAACAGGTTTATTAAAATGTTGGTTATATTTCGGTTTCACCGAATCTTTCAGCGTATTCCTTTAGAGCCACTATATAAAGACTCTCCGCCCACCCTAGGGGAGTGTTCTCGTTCGGCTGATCGCTGTTGGAGTAATACAGCTCGGGAAGTTTGTTACCATCAGCTTCAAGTTTCTTGGTTTTGTAAATATAGTTTCGAGCTCTTTCTTTATCACCCCAGCGACTGTATATAATGGATAACCACGGAAATCCCATAACCCATTCCGCTTCTTCACTATAACCGTCTTCATTCTTGTTGTAATAGTAGTCATGCTTGTACCTTATGATCCCGCTCCTTCTGTCAAACTGGTAATGCAAATTCTCTATAATTTTCTCGGCGGTCTCTCTTTCTATAACATCATAAGGATAGATCAAGCTCAAGAGAGCCAGATCGCAGAACTTGGTAGTAGATTCACGAGGCATTAAAGAAGAAAGACTTTCTTCACCCTTTTCTATCAAACCTTCAGGGATATTAACAATATCCAGCTGTGAGAGTTTTTTAAGCCCCGCTACAACCGCGCCCACGGAAGAAGCGTGCACTTCTTCGTATTCTTCCCAGATCCCGTTATCCGGATCATGCCAGTATTCTACGGAATTAAGATAATCCACAAGGGCTTGAAGCATTTCTCTGTCTCCGTCCGTTTTTATAATACCTTTTCCTTGAAGTTCAATATCAGCCAGCTTGAAGATCACCGCCCCAACTGCATCGTTTTGCTTGTTACCCCACTCTTCCCAGAACTCATCAAAGCTCTCGGGGTGGTAGCGAGCGTGTATGTACTGCCAGCTTTCGTGGGGTTTGTTTTGAGCGGCCCAGGATATTTTCTCTTTATGCTTTTCAAATATGTGCATAATGGCAGTCCAGGTTTGCATAACTATATTCCAATCACCGGTTGCCTCAAAAGCAAGCACGGCATAGAAGTTATCCCGAAGCCAGGCCTTATCATAACCGGTAGAAACACCTTGAGCCGAGGCCAGGAATAATCCGGAAGGGGCTCTTAGATCTATTATGTTCTTTAGATGATCTTGGATCTCTTGTTCAATGTTCATATTCTTATCTGTTATTTTTCCAATCTTTTTCCGCTTCTTGTCCTTTCTCCTTAAGATACGGCTTTTGCGCCATAAGAAGAGAGGCCAGTTCCGGAAAATGGCTCTGTATCTCCGCCAACGACCTTAAAAGGCTTTCTTCCTTTCTTAAAAAGACCTTTAATTTTGACGCCACTTTTTCTTCATAATAGTTATCTTCCTCTCTTACGGACTCAAGTAACTCCTCTCCTTTTATCCTCTCCCTTTGAGCTACGGCAACCATATAATCCGGGGCATTTTTAATGGCATACCTTTTGGTGGCGACTTTGCTCGGAGGAGAGAAGTCTCCTTCCTTTGCGGTTTCCTCTTCGGCATTTTTAAATAACTCTTCCACAAGTTCACATATCCTTGAGCAAGCTTCTTTTTCCTTTTTTTCTTTTTCCGAAATATTCTCCGGAGGTCTTTCCATTGGATTCTTTTCCATAAAACAAAACTATTATTACATTAATAAGTAAGACTGAAAACAAGTATACTAGGCACCCTCTTTTTCAGAAAGGTAAGAAGAAAGCTCGGATATCTTTACCCTCTCCTGCGCACCTGTATCTCTATCGCGAACCGTAACGGATTCGTCTTCCAGTGTATCAAAGTCAACAGTTACACACTGCGGAGTGCCTATTTCATCCTGACGACGATACCTTTTTCCTATATTACCGTGATCGTCAAACCACACTCTGCCAATATCTTTTTTCAATTCGGAATATATATCTTTGGCCTTTTTAACAAGTTCGGGCTTGTTCTTAAGCAGAGGAAAGACCGCCACACGAACGGGAGCTATTTCCGGCTTTAGGGCCAGATAAGTGCGCTTCTCCCCGTCCATTTCATCCTCACGATAAGCACTTGTCAAAACAGCCAGTATCAACCTCTCCAAACCGAAAGAGGGTTCTATAACATGGGGAATAAATTTCTCTCCCGTATGCTTATCCGTGTATTCCATTGATATTCCGGAATGTTCTTGATGTTTGCTGAGATCGTAATTGGTTCTGTAAGCCAATCCGGTCAACTCCTTTAATCCAAAGGGGTAGTAGAACTCAAAGTCTATCGTTCTTTTGGAATAATGAGCTCTTCCTTCTTCCGGTATATCATGCTCATAGATCATATCCGCCGGAATGCCGACTTTCTCGTAGAAACCTTTAACTTGATCCCTCCAGTAATCGAAGCTTTTCTCCCACTCTTCCTCGCGAATAAAGTACTCTATCTCCATCTGTTCCAATTCCCTTATACGGAAAATGAAATCGCGAGGTGAGATCTCATTCCTGAAGGCTTTTCCTATCTGGGCCACCCCAAAAGGAATAGAGGGGTAGAAAGTATCAACAACATTCTTGTAGTTCGCAAAAATACCCTGAGCCGTTTCCGGTCTTAAATAGGAAACGGAGTCTTCCCCACCGGTTGCACCGATATGTGTTTTGAACATCAGATTAAATGTCTTAACATCAGATAGAAGGTTTCCTTCCGGGCTTTTAATGTCATTCTTTTTTATATACTCGGTCATCTTCTCAGGAGGCATACCGTCAGCATCTTCAAGACCGTGATCTTCCAATAGGTTGTCGGCACGGTAACGTTTCTTGGTGACGGTATCTTCAACAATGGGATCAACAAAGCCACCTACATGACCGCTGGCTTCCCAAACATCTTTACGCATTAAAATAGCGGAGTCCAAACCGTACATATCGTCACGCTCATGAACAAAACTCTTCCACCATAGATCGCGAATATTATTCTTCAACTCTACACCCAAGGGACCGTAATCCCACATTCCGGCAACTCCTCCATAGAGCTCTGAGCCTTGAAAAATAAAACCCCTGCGCTTACAAAGAGAGATCAATGTCTCCATGGGAACTTTAGACATAAAAATTTTGATTAATTCGGTTACTTATTAAAACTTAACCGAATTTTATCACATTTTTTCAAAACAGCTAAAACCACCTTCTTGAGTTGAAGTTTATCTCCACCTCTCCCTAAACGGTACCCTTAGTTACCGTAAGAAGGAATATCTATCTTTCCCGTACCATAAATACTCACATCCGAAAGGGTTCTCTCCAGCAATTCGTCTGTATATTTATCTCTCCCAATAAGTTCAATGAAATCTATAACCACGGGGTCTTCTTCAGGGTCTTCTTCAAAATCCACAGTCAGATCCATATAAAAGATTTTTTTGTCTTGTGCCGATTCATTCCAAGCGTTAACACCCGGTGCTATTTCACCGATATCCCAAGTGAATTCTCCTTTTTCATTATCAAAGGTCATATTGGATTCATCTTCATAACCGGAATACATTTCTTCAATCGTAACATTTGAGGGGACCTCTCCGATCATCTTCGCGTCCTCCATTTCTCCGGCTCCGGTAAATACACGAAAAGTCAAAGTAACATCCGATGTCTCTTCTTCATCCATAGGATGCAACGTCTGCCCGTCAGAGTCTGTCGCTCTTCTCATATCACTTAACACCTCCATTTCAAAGAAATTTGTAACAGGGAAGCTTTTCTGTCCTCGTGATGAGATACTCTCCCCTCCGGTTGTCTCTCCTTCAAAATCCGCGACTAACTCCAACCCGCGACTTTCCACTTCTTTTAAGAAGAGAACATCAAAAGAAAAAGGCATAACAACATTCTCTTTCTCAGAAAATCCGGCAACTTCATCGTCCCAAAAAATACCGCCTCCACTTTTTTTAGCGTCTTCAGCATGAGAGTCACCCATAGCATCACCCCTGAAAGCAAGATCAATTCCTCCTTCTTCTAAGTCCACTCCGGCTCTATTCTTCCAAACCAACTCCCCTTCAACTTTGTCACCAAAGCAAACGATGTCACCGTCTTTTAGATTTATGTCAATATCAAAAGGCCGACTGTCCACATTAACAAGCAAATCGGATTCCACAACACTGACAGAAGAATCAAAAGAAGGTCCGGCCGATATAGATAGAGTTCTGGATCCTTCGTCCTCAGAGTAATCGGTGAACATTCCCTTAAAAACCAGCTCCTTTTCTTCTTCCGGTTCAAGAAAATCCACCTTCCATACCCCTCTATCCATATCTTCCTCAGAATCGATTATTCTGAAATTCACGGGATGCTCTACCCTTACTCTAACATCCTCCAAGGCTTCCTCGGAAGTTGAACGTAAAATAACACTGTATTCGTCAGCGCTGTTAAGGTATGTCTTTTGGGGACCGTTAAAACTCAAAGACACAGGACTATCAGCAATTTTTATAGGGATTTCTTTTTTCTTTTCAAACAGGGCCCCGGATCCTTCTATATTATACTCAAGTTCTACAATCAAATTATGCACCTCTCCTTTTTTGCCAAAAATATCAAAAGCAACCTCCCGGCGACTGACACCGTCAGCCCGTAAGTCACCAAGGTCTATCCGCTGTGTGGGTATACGAGAAGATGTGCCCTCCGTATCTCTTGCTGTTTCGGGGTAACGAATGATCATCTTGGTGTCATAAAGACTTACGTCATTTCTATTTTTGACGGTGATATCATAGTTAACCTCTTCCCCGGAAGAAACTGTTTGCGGACCTTCTATATTGACAAATATGTTGTCACCGGAAACAAAAAAACTACCGCTAAGGAAAACATAAACCGCAATGCCTACCGATATCAAAAAAAAGATAACCGCCCCGACCATAAGAACCGTGGCCGATATCTTTAAATATGGGATACTTTCTTGATACTTTTTTTCTTCTGTTCGTTCTTTTTTATTTCTTTTCTTTTTTTTCTTGGAATCGTTAGCGCTCTCTTTTTTAAACTCACTTTGGTACTTTCCCCATATATCCGTATTGCCACCGGAAGGATCTTCTTTTTCTTTATCTTTACCCTTATTGTAGTACAGGCTTTCTTTTATACCCCTGATACTCTTGGGCTTGCTCCTATAGCGTTTACGAGGCCTCATTGCAAATGATTATATATTATAAATAAAAACTTTTCAAAAATCTGCGACGCATTATCAGCTAACTGACATTTCTAATTTATTAATCACTGACTCTTCTAAATTGGTTTGACAGCAATGAAAACCTTATCCAAGGTCTGTTCAGTTTTTCTTTTACCATGTTATAAGATTTCACTTATACCGACATACTCATCCAGAGTTAAATATTAGTTGTACAAATACTTCTACCTTTATAACGGAACTTAGAATCAACTAGAGTACTCGAAACACTTTATTTCTTAAATCCTACATCCCTTCTAGTAAGAAGTAATTTATCCAAAGCATTGTCAACTGACTTAGAAATAAAACGTTCCGTTCGCGCAGAATATTCCAAAAATTCAAAAATATTGCGCCAAAACTTTCTTTCTGCACTTCCGTTGCGTACCAGTTCTGCCATCTCCGGCTCAAAACTAAAATAACCAAAGCGTTTAATATCCACGAACCCCATTAAAGGGAGTAGCTGATTGTTGGTTATAATCGGATTTTCTGCACCTTTCTCCAAGAAACCAAGGTCTTTTACTTGTTTTTTAATATGAGACTCATCATAGCCCCATGCATAAAATGGGAAAAGTACTCTTGGAATCTTATCATCATCCACAGAGGTTCCGTCCCACCAATAACGCATCTCGTCTTCTGTAAACAGATCTGTTAATTTAACACCGGCAACATTTTTTCTCTTTTTACGCTCTTCTTGTAGTGAAGTTTTATATGTATAAACATTGAGAATACGCTCTACTTGGACAGGTGAAACAGCACTAACAACAAACGGTATATCCATTTGAACGGCGATGTTCCTTGCAATATCATGCAAAAAATCTCCATCAAACTGATCTACAGATTGAGCGGTACCCCTATCTTTTACACACATCAAGGCATGCGCAAACATTTTGATAAGTGTCTTCCGTTTGGGTCTGTATAACATATGATCCACATTGATCTTGGAAAGAACAGAATCTATGTTATTAAGTGCCACCGGGCTCATAAAATGATTATCTACAGTTAACGTTAATATGCGCAAATGCCTATAACTTGAACTAAGTTTATGTAACACATAAGCACTATCCTTGCCACCGCTAAACAGAAGAAGAACATCATACTTTAAGCCCCCGCCCTCAGAAGCAGAGTTAAAAATATCGTCTAGTTCTTTCTGCATCAATTCTCTTTCATAATCAGGATTTAATTGCAATTGACCGGCAGAATATCCATGCCGTCGGCAGATACCACATACACCTTTTTTGTTCAATTTTGTATACTTTTCAGACACAGCACAGACCTTACATCTTTTGGAAATTTTACTTTTAACAAAAAATCTATGTACAGGCCAAATACACCTGGCATAGAATTCAAACAGCTTTATTTCTAATAAATTACGATTCATAAATATAATTTACAAAAGTTGATCTTAATACCTATTATCTTAAAAACATATCTTCCAAAGTATTTTCTCTAAAATTCTTTTATTTCTTTGATCCGTCCATCCTGGAATGTTACCACTCTATCCGCCTGCTCAGCATATTCTGCCTCGTGGCTTATCAAAACAATAGTTTTTCCAAAATCTATATTCACATCTTGCAAAAGAGATATTATTGCTTGACCATTTTTTGTATCAAGATGAGCCGTCGGTTCATCCGCCAGAATAATCTCTGAGTCTTTTGCCAACGCCCTTCCCACAGCAACTCGCTGCTGCTCTCCTCCGGATAATTTTTGAGGATAAAAATCAGCACGATCATGAAGCCCCAAGAAACCAACAACTTCGTCAGCTTTCTTTCTTGACTTATTTTTACTATAACCCTGCAATCGTAGCTGAAACATAATATTCTCTCGTGCGGTATAGTTATAAATGAGATTATAAAACTGGAAAACATAACTTATTTTATTGAGATGGTATTGTGTTTTTTGTTTTTCTTTCATTTGAGCAATATTTTGACCTTGCACAATCACTTCACCTTCCGTCGGTGAATCAATCAAACCGATCATGTTCAACAATGTAGTCTTCCCTGAACCGGAATGTCCCGTTAGAGCAACAAACTCCGATTGATATACATCTAGATCCACACCACAAAGTGCAGATATTGCCACCTCTTCGCCAAGAGCATATATTTTGGAAAGATCTCTGACACGGATAATCGGCTCTCGTTCAACAGCGATTGCTTTATCTCTAAATGTTTTTTTGATCACCCGCTCAGACCATCCAGCTTCACGTAATTTAAACGCGATATTCTTATCGGATAACCCATAATCCCTAGCCTCTTTTATATAAGTAATAAGATCCTGTTTATAAGCCATATATCATCATCCGTTACTTCTTATTACATCAACTATCTTTATACGCGACGCCAAAAAAGCCGGTATAAAACTACCACCAACTGCCGCAATAAATAACAGTATAAAAGAATCAATAACTATACTCCAATTAAATACCGTATGAAAATCTCCAATAAGTAGAGAGATGGGGTGTCCGATAGAGTACTGATGAATAAGAAAAGAGATAAAAAGACCTATAACAAAAGAAAATAAAAAATACAGAAATGCTTCCAAAATATACACACAGACCACAAATGTATTACTTGCACCCATTGATTTAAGAATACCGATCTGCCGTTTCTTTTGAAAAACATTAATAAATATCATCGTGCCAACAATAACAAACACAGAAACGATTAATAAGTTGATGATCAATCCGGTAATAAACGAGATCGTCGCCATGATATCGTCAACATATCCCGATATCTCCCTCCATGTATATACCTCTACATTCAAACCCTTTGCCTTTATTTTTTCCTTCACCGCTTTTGCTCTTTCTTGTGAGGTTGTGAAATTAAAAGAAAAATCACGGTCTTGTATCTTTTCTTTTATCTGTGTAGCAAAGTTTTTTTTATAGTCCTTTATCTTTACAACAATTGCACTATTTTTATGCACATAATCCAACTGCTCTAATTCATCTCCACTCATTATAAGCAACCAGTTGGGTATAAATGTTTTAGCATCTATAATGCCGGCAATCGTGTACTTTTTTTGTTTTCCGGAGATAGTAGAAACAGTTATCTCCTCTCCTACCTCTATCAATTCACCATCGTATGTATTCTTACGCAGATCATCGGCTAGCATTTTCCCGATAACCACCTTGCCTGAATCAGAGGGTTTGATGAATTTGCCCTCTATAATATTTTCAGATAAATGTGTTGTGTCTTTTTCTTGGTCAATATCTATACCTATAGAGGCATAGGGGTTTGATATTTTGTCCTTGTATAAAACACCGAAATTACCGCTACTTCTAACGGCGTAAGATTCTATTTCCTCTATTTCATCTAAAGCGCTTGTTACCTCTTTAACATTATCCAGAGATGAAGATCCTTCTTCCGGGTGAATAACAATGTGTCCGATCCAACCTATCTCACCATTGGCGAACATATGCTGAAACCCACTTAGAATACTGTTAGATATAAAAATAGCAGTAAACGCAACGCTAAGACTTGCGATTACCAATATTAAAACCACCCAACTTTTTGCGGTGTCACGAATTGAGAAAGATAACAGTGATAAAAATCTACTTATCATAGATAATGCCTTGTATACACATTATTACAGTATATATGTAAAAACAAATTACGTTTATATTTTGTAACTGTATCAATCTCACCATACAACATCACATCAGAAAAGACATCAAATTAATTAAGAAAAAATATAGATCCTACCACGCCGCTCTAAGGGCCCTGTTTATCTCCCTTGTCATCTTCTTTTGCAGTACAGGGTCCTTTTTGGTCAAACCGCCCTCCTTGTCTTCTTCATTTTCCAAAAGGCCAAAATAGATAGTCGATTCAACATACCCTAAAGAATAAAGTAACTTCAACATCAGAGCTCGTTCCTTATCGCGCAACTCCTCACCCTTACAAGGAGAGGAAGAGATGTCCGAAAGCCCTTTTTGGATGGTGTCAAAAACCTCTTGGCATCCTTCGCTTTCCCCTATTAAACGAGCACAGACTGACACTATATCAGCGACCACCTTCCGAGCCGAAGGGTTATTCCTTAAAGAAAAATACAGATTGGTACGAGGGGTCAGATAGGTCATTCTCCAGCCACTCCTTCCAACCAAAAGACCGGCGGATATATAGCCCGAGGTCGTTAAACCGAATCTAAGTCTGGACGTGCTTTTTCTTGCTCCTTGGACTCTGACATAGAGACAACCGAACTCGCGCGTAAAAAGATGAACGGAAAGATTATCCTCTCCCTGAGGAAAACTTCTCATCACCAAAGCTTCGGTGTCATGAATATCGTATTTCATCAGCTTGTAATACTAAAAGCGCTTTAGTTCAACAGCAAACTCCTTATCGTTTATGGAAAAAGAATGAGGATCAGAAAGTTTGGCGTATCCAATGGACGATATCTTAACTTTTTCATAAAGATACTCTGAAGCTTCAGTCAAAAGAGTTTTGCCTTTATCATCGGTTTCAACTATCAGGTCTACAGATTGCTGAGAAGTAAGACCTTCTTTTTTCCGCAGACTCTGAAGTGATCTCACCAGGTCTCTTATCTCTCCTTCTTTTATCAATTCCGAGGTTAGCTCGGTATCCAATTTTACTTGCGTATCCATTTCAGGATCATGTAAAACATCCTTTACGTTAACCTCGGAGAGAATGTGTTCAAGCAAGTCTTCATTTTCCAGGATCTCTTTCGAGACATCTTTCAAGAACAGCCTGGATAGAGGCTGTCTTACCCTTATACCCGCCTCGGAGCGCTTTTCCAGGGCTTGTGAGACTATCTCTCTTATTTCCTTGAAATGCTCCAATACTTCTCTATCAACCTCAGATCCCTCGGGCCAGGAACAGAGATGGACGCTTTCGGGGTCATCTTTTGATCTCATGGCCTCAAAAACTCTCTCGGCAGTAAACGGCATAAAAGGAGCCAAAAGTAGAGAGTATCCTCTTAGAACTTCACGAGTTGTTTGAAGACACCTCTCAAGGTCAGGTCCTTCGCTCTTGAACCTGTCACGTGATCGTCTGGTATACCAGGTGGAAAGATCGTCAACAAAATCCATCAGAGGCCTGGCGGCAATGTTTATTTCATATCTTTCCAATCCTTGAGTGACCAGTTCAATCGTCTCGGATAGACGGGACTCTATCCATTTATCTATCTCTTTCTTTTTTCCCGCTTTATCACCGCCTTTCTCTCTTTCTTTAGCATAAGTCTCATAGAGATTAACCACGTTCATAAGACGGTTAGTAAGTTTCTTTGATATCTCATCCACCCTGCTCTCGGAAAAAGCCAGGTCCTCGGCCTTCACTACCGGAGATGAAAGTAAGGCGTATCTCATAGCATCCGCTCCATATCTGTCAACTATATCCATAGGATCCGGATAATTTTTTAGCCGTTTGGACATTTTCTTACCATCCTCAGCCAGAACCGTTCCGTTGACCACAACTGTTTTAAAGGCACTTCTGTCAAAAATAGCGGTAGATAAAACCAAGAGAGTATAGAACCAGCCACGAGTTTGGTCTTGACCTTCGGCGATAAAATCGGCCGGAAAGTAAGGACTGTCCTTCTTTTCAAATTCCTCTTTTACTTCAAAGGGATAGTGAACCTGAGCATAAGGCACCGAACCGGAATCATACCAGGTGTCAAAAACGTCCGGTACTCTTTTCATCTTTCCACCACAAGAACAGACCAGCTCTACGTCATCTATGTAGGGTCTGTGTACATCAATCTCATAGTTTTCGTTACGAGGTAGTATCTTTGCAGAAAGCTCATATACTTCGGCGTTTTCCATAAAATCTTGGCTTTTATCACCTCTCATCTGAACGGAAGTTTTTCTGTCCGCAGAAGTGGCAACGCAGTTCAAAAGCCAGAGAACGGCATTGTGAGAAACTATCATTATCCGTTTGCCGGCGTATTTCATTTCCAACTCATCCAAAAAAGAACCCAGTCTTTTTTTAATATCCAAAAAACTCTCCCCACCCGGGATACTCCTTTCGAACATTTCGGTCCAGTCATCAAAAAGAGCCCTGTATTCATCTACGGAATGAAGATCAAGGTCGCCGAAATCAACTTCGCGAAGCCTTTCGTCCTCTATGATATGCTCCTTTTGTAGTCCGCATGAATCGGCCACCATCCGAGCCGTTTCTTTGGTTCGTAAAAGATCGGAAGTGATTATAATATCAGGTGGGTTTTTCAAGATCTCTTTAGCTGACTTTTTTACCTGCTCTTTTCCCTTTTCCGTTAAATAATGCTCATTCTCAGGGAAAGAGCTTAGTACATGTTCCGTATTATTATCGGCCTCCCCGTGACGCATTAAAATGTAGCTGTTATTGGTATCCTTGGCGATCTCATCAAAGGAACCAATTACAGAGTACTCACCACATTCAGCACACTCCCAGATAGGTACAGGGGTTCCCCAAAATCTGGCTC
Source organism: Patescibacteria group bacterium (assembly GCA_051745565.1). Classification (GTDB taxonomy): domain Bacteria; phylum Patescibacteriota; class Minisyncoccia; order Phycocordibacterales; family CSBR16-193; genus SKVL01. Next base: position 15,329 of record JBNJEF010000005.1, read on the forward strand.
TTGATATGGACCAGTCTCTGGCCTCTTCCAACCATTCACCAAAACGATTTTTCCCGATATGATCCGGTATCCATTGAACTTTTTTGTTCTCTTCCATGAGTCTTTTTCTTATATCCGTAACCTTCACGAACCAGGAATCGGTAGCGTAGTTTAAAAGAGGTGTATCACAACGCCAGCAGTGCGGATAGGAATGGGTTATCTTTTCCTTGGAGAAAAGCCTTCCCTCACCGGCAAGGATCTTTATTATCTCCACACCCGTTGCCATATGATCATCTTTGGGTTTAACCGGTTTTCCGGCAAGCTCACCCAACTCATCAGAAAATACGCCTGTCATTTTAACGTGTTGTATAAAGGGAATATTATACTCCAGAGAGAGTTCGTAATCGTCCGAACCAAAAGCCGGGGCTATATGAACGACACCGGTACCTTCCTCGGTTGTGACAAATTCGGCCGGATATATTTTCCACCCCTTCTCCTTATCTCCATGAAGATCGCTGTTTAAAAAATAGTCAAAAACAGGCTCGTAAGAGTAACCTACAAGCTCTTTTCCTTTAAGGGTCTTTAGTATCTCAAACTCATCTCCCATAACCCTCTCTGAAAGAGAGCGGGCAAGTATATAGAGGTCTTCTTCTTTTTTAGCTACAACATAATCCACTTCCGGATTGACCGCCAAGGCGGAATTTCCCGGAAGGGTCCAAGGAGTGGTAGTCCAGCTTAGAATGTAAATATCCCCTTTTTCTTCTAAGCCCAGATCCTCAGGTTTTAGATCTTTTATTTTGAATTTAACCGTAACAGTATTATCTTTTATATCCTTATATCCCTGATTAACCTCAAAATTGGAAAGAGTGGTCTCGCAACGAGGACATATATGCATTGACTTGAATCCTTTGTATAAAAGTCCTTTTTTATGAAGCTCTTTTAAAGACCAGAAAACCGATTCACTAAAAGAAGGATTCATTGATTTATACGCATTCTCCATATCTATCCATCTTCCCAAGCGAGGAACAACTCTTTTCCATTCTCTGTCATAGAGAAGAACACTCTCTCGCGCGGCTCTGTTAAATTCCTCAATACCGTAATCCTCTATTTCTTTTTTATTATTGAGACCCAACTCTTTTTCTACAAGATTTTCAATAGGCAATCCATGACAGTCCCACCCCCAAACACGGCGGACAAAGTATCCCTGCATAGTTCTAAAACGAGGTATAACATCCTTTATAGTACCGGCTAAAATATGCCCATAATGAGGAAGCCCCGTAGCAAAAGGAGGGCCGTCATAGAAAACAAAACTGCCCTTGGGCGACGCTTTTTCAAGAGACTTTTTGAATATCTCTTTTTCCTCCCAAAAATTCAGAACCCTTTCTTCTTCAAGGGCTATCTCGCTTTTTTTGTCTTTACTTTCATCTGCCATAATTTTTTATAATACCACAGCAAAAACTTATAAAAAACAAAGTATGACGGCACGCCGTCCTCGCTACATACTTTCAGGGGTACCTATACCCAAAAGATAAAGACCGTTTTGCATAACACGTCTAAAACTTTCGGTTATAAGCAGTTTATACCCCGCATAGGGGTCCGCGGAATCCGCTATTCTCTCTTCATTATAAAAAGCGTTAAAAGCGGAGGCTGTGGAAATAAGGTAATTGGTTACATAATGAGGCGCATATTCTCTCTGAGCGCGAGAAACCGCTTCAGGGAACCTGTAAAGGAGTTTTTCCAGCTCAGAGTTAAAGGGGCTTTTTTCAAGATAGGTTAACTCTACCCCCACTTCCTGAGCGCGAGTGGCCACAGAAGAGGCTCTGGTTAAGGCATACTGCAAATACGGCCCGGAGTCGCCTTCAAAAGAAAGTGCACGAGAGAGCTCAAAGACCACGTCACGACCGATGGTCTGTTTAAGAACAGAGTAGCGGAAAGCGGCGAGAGCTATGCTCTCAGCGGTCTCTTTTTTGTCCTTTTCAGAGACCACCCTCCCTCCTTCGCTTATCTTCTCTAAAGCCGCCTCTTCTATATCCTCAAGTAAAGTCCCTCCTCCTATGACATTACCTTTACGAGAGGACATTTTTCCTTCCGGAGTAGTAAGTGTTCCGTGGTACATATGAGCCGTCTTATTGGCGGCTTTGGTATCAAAATAAGACAGCGCCTTTAACATTACGGCAAAATAATCCTTTTGTTCATTTGAAGTTATAACTATGGACCGATCAAGATCCTTCTCCTTTTGGAACTTCAAGACCGCCAGCCCCAGATCCTTGGTCTCATAAGTGGGCAAACCCAGAGAATTAACAAAAACGCGAGTGTGCAGTCCTTCTTCTTCACTCCCTCTAAAGATAACCGCCCCCTCCGATCTCTCAAATACCCCTTTTTTAAGGCCCTCTTTTATCATTTCCATTCCTATGGAAAATGTCTGGCTTTCAAAAAAATAGTGGTCAAAAGAGGTACCTAACTTATGATATATTTCTTCAAAATACTCCAAACTGATCTCGCGACCCCATCTGTAAAGATCCATTACTTCCGTATCTTCGCCTTTGTAAACCGCTTTGTTTATCTCTTCTATTTCTTCTCTCTCTTTCCCGTTCTTTTCATAAGCCTCGTTGGCTATAACATAGCCGGAGCCGATGAACTTTACCTTATCAATAAGAGGAGCATCTTCATTTGGTCGTTTATCTATTTCTTTTTTCATACCCCATATGGCCTTGGCAACATGAGGACCCACATCTCCTTGATAATTCGCTCTTATAACCTCCGCACCGGTATATTCAAGTAAGCGCGCCAAGGACTCACCAATGGTATTAGTCATAAGGTGCCCCACATGGAGATCTTTGAAGGGGTTGGGATTGGTGTACTCTATCATCACCTTCTCTCCTTTACGGCTTTTATTTGAACCAAAGCTTTCGGTTTCTTTGTGTATTTTCCTTAAAGAACCGGCAAAAAAACGAGGAGATAAATAAAAATTAACAAACCCCGCTCCGGCAACATCCACCCTTTCTATGTCTTCATCAAGGTCTTTTTCTATTTCCGAAACCACCTCTTTGGCAAGCTCTCCGGGATTTTTGCCTAATTTTTTAGCGTAAACCATAGCGGAGTTAACGGAATAATCACCAAAAGAGATATCAGTAGGATGCTCAAGCACCACCTCGGGCTCCTCAATACCGGCTTTTTTCAAAGCGGTTGTCACTTTTTCTTTTATCCTCTCCTTTACGTCCATATGAGTATATTATAAGAAAAACAAAAAAACGGGAAGAAAGGTGCTTCCTACTTTTTACCGGTGCTACCAAACGACCCTCCTCCTCTTAATGAATCCGAGAGCTCTTCAACCTCCACCGGATTCGCTAAAATAACGGGAACCATTAAAATTTGCGCTATTTTATCACCCTTTTCCACTTCATACTCCTCCTTGGAGAGATTTACCAATAGAACGTTGTATTCTCCGCGATAACCGGCATCAAATACCCCTCCCAGCGTATGAACTCCGGCCTTGGCAAGACTGCTTTTGTCTTTAACGATCGCTGCATAACCAACTTCAAACTCCAGAGCAAAACCAAGGTGAAAAAGGTGTCTTTCTCCGGGAAGAAGTTTCTTGTCCTCTATGGAAAAAACATCCATGCCCACATCTCCCAAGTGAGCGTATCGAGGTAAACCGGCTTCTTTATTTAGTTTCTTGATCTTTATTTCCATGATCTATTTTCAATTATCTCAAACACCTTCCGGTGTACTTCTTCGGGGCTTAGCACCACCCCTTTGGGACAACAGAGTATTTTGATCCAATTATCATTTCTTCTCTCCAAACTCAGAGCCGTGTTTCTGGAATTCTTAAGGTAATCAATATCGGTTTCGGCCACATCCTTCTTACCTTTAAGGTATCTTTTATTTTTTTGCGCCTCCTTATTTTTAAGCCAAGATCGACTCACCTCAAGCGGTACATCAAGATAAAACACTATATCGGGATAAGGAAGACCGAATACTTGGTGTTCCATTTTCTCCAACCAATCAAGGAACTCTTTTCTTTTTCGAGGATCTTTTATTTTTCCCCCTTGGTGTATCTGATTGGCGCTTACATATCTATCAGCTATTACCCAAAAACCCTCGTGGAGCCACTTATTTATATCCTTTAAGGACTCAAATCTATCGGCCGCATAAAGAACAGATACGACCCGAGGGTTGGTCTTTATAAAATCTCCATGCTCTCCACTTAAACACTCTCCTATAAAAGCACCGAAAAAATTATCGTAATACCGCGGAAAATCAATGCTTTTAACTTTAAAACCTTCCTTGGTCAGTCTTTTCTTTAAAAGATCAGCCTGGGTAGCTTTGCCTGACCCGTCTATACCGTCAATAACAATAAGTTTGCCTTTGCGCTTCATTTTTATTTTTTTACCTCTATAAACGGGATTTACTTGAGAATACTGTCTATTTTCTCTGCGATCTCCAAGAAATCTTTCTCCTTCTTTCCCTTAGTGGTCTCAGCGGCCGCTCCCAAGCGTATACCGGAAGGGTCAGAAGGGCTTCGGGTTTCTCCGGGGATGGTATTTTTATTTACTATGATCCCTTCTTTTTCCAACCTCTCTCCGGCCTCTTTTCCCGAAACACCCGAGCCGTTCATCCAAGTATCAACCAAGAGTAAATGCGTATCGGTTCCTCCGGAGACGATCCTCCAACCCTTACTCTTAAGGGAATCGGAAAGGGCTTTGGTATTCTTTACGATCTGTTTGGCGTAATCCTTGAAACTCTCATCGTTAGCCTCTTTTAGAGCAACGGCAACAGCGGCGATCTGATTCATATGAGGACCACCTTGGAGACCCGGAAAGACCGCTCGGTTTAATTTCTCATCAAGCCCCGCTTTTTTACGCGCCCAAACAATACCCGAGCGAGGTCCGCGCAAAGTTTTGTGAACCGTGGTCATAACCGTATCGGCATAACGAAAAGGAGAAGGGTGCTCTCCTCCAGCCACCAGTCCGGCAATATGAGACATATCAACATGAAGATAAGCTCCGCAAGAGTCGGCTATTTCCCTAAATCTTTTCCAGTTTATCTTTCTTGGATAGGCGGTAAAGCCGGCGACAATAATATTCGGTTTCTCTTTCTTAGCAAGATCGGCAACAGCTTCATAGTCAATACGCTCCGTTTTTGGATTAACTCCGTAGGCCACCTGCTTCCAGAAAATTCCAGTTGCCGATGCCCTAAAACCGTGGGAGAGATGCCCCCCTTGCTCTAAGGACATTCCCATTATTTTATCTCCCGGCTTTAAGAGAGCAAGATAAACGGCCATATTGGCAGGAGTCCCCGATAAAGGCTGAACGTTGGCGTGCCAAGTTCTCTCGGATAATCCGAATGCCTTAAGTGCTCTTTCTTGAGCCAGTATTTCTATTTTATCTATAATGTCATTGCCTCCGTAGTAACGAGCATTTGGTCTTCCTTCGGCGTATTTATTGGTCAGATCAGAACCTAACGCCTCCAATACATCTTCGGACACATAATTCTCCGATGCGATCAGGTTTATTGATCTCTTTTGTCTCTCCTTTTCTTTTTCTATTAATTTTTCTATATTTTTATCCTTCATCCCAAGGGATTATAACAAAAAGACAGAAAAAGCACACTCCTTTAAAACTGAAAGGCAAACCAAAAAGACGGTATCTCTACCGCCTTTTTTATTATCACCATCTTTTGTTAGCCTTTTACTTCAACTCCCAAGGAACGGGCTGTTCCTTTTACTGTTCTCATCGCCGCCTCTACGTCGTCAGTATTTAAATCCGGAAGCTTCTTTTCCGCCACTTGGCGTACCTGATCTTCCGTTATTTTTCCGGCCTTCTTGGCTGTATTTTTACCGGATCCTTTTTCCACTCCGATAGTTTTAAGAATAAGACTGGATGCCGGAGGGGTTTTTAAAACAAAATCAAAACTCCTGTCCTCATAAACAAAGATCTCTACCGGAATGATGTCTCCTTGCATTTCCTGAGTTGCTTCGTTGAATTTATTAACGAAATCACCGATGTTTATACCGGCTTGACCGAGTGCGGGACCTACCGGAGGTGCCGGATTGGCCTTACCTGCGGGGATCTGGATCTTAAGTTTTTGAATTACCTTTTTTGCCATGAAAATCTTAATTAACAGACTATAACCTACAACAAAAGAGAGTTTATTGCAAACAGTATCATAAAAAAGCTTATATCTTCTTTACTTGAAGGAAGTCCAACTCTACCGGAGTCTCGCGACCGAACATCGGCACAAGTACTCTAACCTTTCCGCTCTCTTCATCCACTTCGCTAACTTTCCCGTCAAGATCCTTAAAAGGACCGTCAACGATAGTAACGGAGTCGTCAACGAAAAGATCTATCTGATGCACTGCAGTGTCAGCATTCATTCTCTTGAATAATTGCTCCACTTCTTCTTTTTTGGCCGGAACCGGATAAACTCCTGAACCGACAAAACCCGTAACACGAGGTGTGTTCCTTACTATATACCAAGAATCATCATCAACTATCATATCCACGAGAATGTATCCCGGATATATCTTTTCTTCTTCTTCAACTCTCTTTCCTCCTTTTATTTTTATCTTTTTTTCCGTAGGTACAACCACATCAAATATCTTATCTTGCATACCTAAAGATTCTATTCTCTGCTTCAAATTACGCTTAACCGTATTCTCGTAGCCGGCATAGGTATGAACAACATACCAATTCCTGCCCTCTTGAATTTTTTGTTTCTGTACGGACATATTTTTATTTATCTAAGAAAGAACCTGTCAACAATAACATCGGAAAATATGAAATCAAAAAACCCTAAAAATATTGCGACAGTGATAGAAAGCAGTATTATGAGAACCGTAAAAACAACGGCATGCCTGCGCGTCGGCCAACTCACGTGACGCATCTCCGCTCTGGTGTCATTTATGTACTGAATCAATCTGTTCATGGTTATTTATTAAAAAACGCCCCTTCGGACGTTTTTTTAGCATACTAATTTAGACAAACAAAGTCAAGTAAAATTTACCGTATCTCATACTTTATCTCAACATTTGACTTTACTTCTTCCTCTCCGGGTTCAAATGAAGGCTCTGCACCAGCTTCATCCTGAGCAGAATCCTCCATCATAAGACCTCTTTCGGGGTAAGAAGGTGATCGGCGAGATTCGTTAAAGCTTACTATACGAACAAGTTCAACGTCCAGATCATTAGAGAGTCTCCGTGCTTCCTCTTTAGCTTCTTCTATAGCCTCTTTTCTGGCCTCCCTCTTTAGTTCTTCCTCGTCTTCAACGGAAAATCGGATACCGCTTATATCGGTAGCACCACGATCACCAACACCTCCAACAAGACTTCCCGCCTTATCCATCTCTTTTACCTTAACTTCCGTTGTATGAATAACCTCGTATCCGACAAGCACTCTTTCTCGGCCGTTTCCGGAAGAAAGCTCAGAACGAGCTCTCCACTCGTAACGTGGTTGAGCGGAATACCCGGAAGTTTTAATGTAACGGTCCTCTACTCCTTCGTCTTTAAGAAAGGATGTTATCTCCTCCATCTTCTCCGAAACTTCCTCCTGAGCTTCCGGGACCGAATCAGCTTCATATTTAACAGAAAAATTAAATTCGGCTATGTCCGGAACAGCAACAGCGGACCCTTCCCCGGAAGCCGTGATACTTGCCCTAGGTTCGCTTATATACTTTCTCTCTTCAAGGGTATTAAGAGTCAAAGAAGCCAAGAAAACGATCAGAGCAATAAGGAGAACCCCTGTAAGGGTCAAAATAAGGCCTATTTTTTTCTGGTAAGTAGTAAATAGTTTTTCCATGTTAATAAAATATCATTATATATATCTTATATAATCTCATAAAAATAAACTAAGTCAAATTATTCGGCAAATTTTCTGCCTCCACCAGATCCATTAAGTTCAGAAAAAGAGAGGCAACAGTCAAAGGACCCACCCCTCCGGGGACCGGTGAAAAAGCCCTGACTGTTCCTGAAGCCACAGACCGATCAACATCCCCTCTAAGGCGTCCGCCTTCTCCTAGTGAGGTTCCCACATCTATAACAACATGCTCAGAATGAAGCATCTCTGATGTCACCAGCCCCGGCACTCCGGTGGCAGTAATGACCAGCTCCGCAGACCTTACTTCAGAAGCCAGATCCTCAGTGTTACTGTGACATATAGTAACCGTCGCATCTCGATTAACGAGCGCCATGGCAGTTGGTCGCCCAACCAAAAAAGACCTCCCTATAACAACCGCTTTCTTTTTTTCCGGAGAAAAACCGTAAGAAGACAGCATTTCCAAAACACCTCTGGTAGTAGCCGGCAACACTCTCTCCTCTCCTTTAAATAAAGCATTCATATTGGAAGAAGAAAGACCATCGGCATCTTTTTTCGGATCAA
>JBNJEF010000037.1:0-6078 GCA_051745565.1 Patescibacteria group bacterium
TCCAGTTCTTTTTTGGTCTGGAAAGCCAGTCCGTAAATGCGTGTTAGCATTTTGTTATTCTCGTCACCCCTCCAGTAGGCGCCGGCAATACCGGAGAGTTTAAAGGAGTTGGTTGGAATATTCTCGGCGTTTTTGACGTGACCTCCTTCGCAAAGGTCGGTAAACTCTCCTGAAGTATAGACTGTTATCTCTTCTCCTTTATCTGCTATTTCTTCTACCAGTTCTTTTTTATAGGGGTTATTCTTAAATATCTCTAAAGCCTTCTCTTTGGAGATGTTCTCTTTCTTTATCTCGTCCCAAGAGGAAAGGAGTTCTCTCATCTTCTTTTCTATTATTTTCAGATCTTCTTCTTTCGGAGTGTCTTTACCGAAATCAAAATCGTAATAGAATCCGGTTTCGGTCGGAGGACCGAAGGCCGGCTTGGCGTCGGGGTATATTTCTGTTACGGCGGCCGCCAGTAAATGTGAAAGGGTGTGCCTTATGTTTGATATTTCTTCTTTTTTTGCCATATTTTCAAAGTATATCCCTTAAATGCCAATTTGACAAAATTTATAAAGAGGATCAGTCGTTTTCCTCTTCCGCTTTATCGGGCTTTCTGTCTAGCTTTTTGGCGTAGTCTATTATGATACTCTTTGTTTCGTTTCGGTTTGACATTTTGCCTCTGATCCCGACGCAGGTCTCTTGTTCTATTTCTGCTCCGTATTTATCAAAGGTTGAAGGGAAGCATACTATTTCAATGGAATCATCGTAGTCTGACAGAGTGGCGAACATCATTTTATCTCCCTTTTTGGTGTACATTGTCTTCACCTCTCTTAAGAGACCTACTGCTTTGACCGTTGCGTTCTCTTTTTTAGTTCTCTTTATGTCGCTTATGGTGTTTCCGCACCGCTCTATTATCTCTTTGAACTCATCAAGAGGATGGCCTGATAGATATACTCCCAGAAGTTCCTTTTCCCAGGAGAGTTTTTCGGACTTTTTTATAACAGGTGCTTCTTCCAGGTCTATTTCATAAGCACCTACTCCTCCCATATCTCCAAAAAGGGATCCCTGGGCGGAGTTTGCTTGGGAGAGTTCTTTTTTATAAGTGAGTATTCTGTCTATGTTATAGGAGAGCTGTCCTCTGTCGCCTAATTTATCCAAAGCTCCGCTTTTTATAAGGGCCTCTAGCGATTTTTTGTTTAAATTCCTGTCGTTAACCCTTGAGATGAAATCGGTTAATGAAGTAAAGGGTCCGTTTTCTTTTCTCTCTTTTATTATGGTCTCGGAAATGCCTTTGCCGAAGTTCTTGATAGTATTTAATCCGAAGCGTATTTCATCTTTGCCTGTCTTTTTGTTTTTAACTACGGTGAAATCTCTTAAGCTCTCATTAACATCGGGGGGCAAAACAGCTATTTTCATCCTTTGACACTCGTCCACTATTTCGGCTATTTTCTCTACGTCTCCGGAGTCGGCGGTCAGTACGGCCGACATATATATGGCAGGGTAGTTGGCCTTCATGTAGGCGGTCTGGTAAGCTACTCTTCCGTAACTTGCTGAGTGAGCCTTGTTAAAAGCATATAAAGCGAAGGGTTTGATCCTCTCCCAGAGATCGTCTGCTGTCTTTTGAGGTATTTCGTTCTCCACACATCCGTCCTTAAAGCGCTTCTCCTGCTCTTTCATCAACTCCGGTATTTTCTTACCCATCGCTTTACGGAATTTATCCGCTTCCAGCCAGGAATAGCCGGCAAGTTTAATGGCCGTCATCATCACATCCTCTTGGTATATCAAAAGGCCGTAACTCTTTTTGAGTATCTCTTGGAGTGATTCGTGCGGGTACTCTACCAGTTCGGGGTTGTGTTTTCTTTTTATGTACTCAGGAATAAATTCCATCGGTCCGGGTCTATAGAGAGCCACCATGGCGTTTATGTCATGTATGCTTGTGGGCTTTAACTCCATCAGGAAACGCGTCATTCCGGTTCCGTTTAACTGGAAAAGGCCGGTCGTCTCTCCTCTGGCCAATATCTCAAAGGTCTTTTCATCATCTAGAGGTATGTTCTCTATGTCTATCTCTGTACCGTAATACTTTTTAACGACTTTCAAGGCGTTTGAGAGTATGGCCAAGTTCTTTAGACCTAAAAAGTCAAACTTTATAAGGCCGGCGTCCTCTACCGAGTGCATATCGTATTGGGTGATTATCTTGTTCTCCGCTTTGTTGTCCATCTGTAAGGGGACGTGGTTGGTTAAGGGGTCAGGGGACATAACGACGCCGGCGGCGTGAACGGAGATGTGCCGAGCCAGCCCCTCTATCTTCTGTGCCATATCCAGTATCTCTCTGGCGCTGTTGTCTTCGGTGTAGAGCTTCTTAAGATCGGGAACATCTTTTAGAGACTGTTTGATAGTGACAGACATACCTTGCTGGCCCATGGGTATTAATTTAGCTATACGGTCTCCTATTGAGTAAGGGTAACCCAATGCGCGAGCCACATCTCTTACGGATCCGCGAGCCATCATCGTTCCGAAGGTACCTATCTGGGCTACTTTGTCTTCTCCGTACTTTTCTTTGGCGTACTTTATGACCTCGTCTCTGCGGTTATCGGCAAAGTCCATATCAATATCCGGCGCCGAAGGCCTGTCGGGGTTTAGGAACCTTTCAAACCTTAAGCCGTACTCCAGAGGATTAAGATTGGTTATTCCCGAAAGATAGGTGACCAATGATCCGGCGACCGAGCCTCTGATGGTGGTTAGAATGTCGTTCTCTTTGGCGTATCTTAAGAGGTCGCCGACTATGAGGAAGTAGGTTGAGTACCCCTTGGTCTTTATAATATCAAGCTCGTACTCCAGCCTTTCTACTATTTCGTCGGTCTTTTCGAGCCCTTTCTTTTTGATGCCTTCGTAAGCCATATCCCTTAAGGCGTCATCGTGGTCCTTGCCATCCTCCATCTCTATTTCCGGAAAGATCCAAACACCAAGATCAATTTCCACATTGCACATATCTACTATTTTTTGTGTATTATCCAGTGCTTCCGGAATATCCTTGAAATATCTTTTGGCCTGTTTTTGAGTTATAAAAGAGAAGTCCTCAGCGTTATCCAGATCACTTTCTTCGGAGACCACTCTGTTGGTCTGAATGGCGATGACCGTCTCTCGGGTTCGCCTGTCTTCCGGTTTCATGTAATAAACATCGTGAGCGGCGACTAAAGGAGTGGAGGTCTCTCTTGCGAACTCTATTAACCCGTTCATTCTCTCGGGGTGGTTCGGTATCTCAGGGTGATGAGTTATCTCTATGAAAACACTCTCATTGCCGAACGTGCTTTTGTACCATTTAAGACGTTCTAAGGCTTCATCATTCCGTCCTTCTTTAAGAAAGGTGGACACATCTCCACTAAAGGAAGGGATTATGGCCAAAAGACCTTCACGGTTTTTCTCTAGGAGATCCAGGTCGGCTCTTGGCTTGTAGTAGAAGCCCTCAAGGAAGGAAGATGTTACTATTCTTATTAGATTGCGGTATCCTTGCTTATCTTTGGCGAGTAGGACCAATCGGTGTCTCTTGCTGTCTATTCCGGATTGCTTGTCAAAACGGGTGCGCAAGGCAAGGTAGGCGTCTACTCCGATGATCGGTTTTATGCCTTCCTTTTGGCACTCTTTATAGAATTTAATGGCACCGTAGAGATTTCCGCTATCGGTGAGAGCCAGTGCTTCCATTTTATCTCTTTTGGCGGCCCCCACTAACTCCGGTATTTGTGGAAGAGCGTTTAACAGACTATAGTGACTGTGGGTGTGAAGATGGGTAAAAGTTGCCATAATTGGATATACTATACCAAGACTGGGCGGATATGATAAGAGATGGAAATATTAAAATTATAGGGATAGACGAGGTCGGCAGAGGACCCTTAGCCGGACCGGTTGCGGTTTGTGCCGTTTTTGCAAGCAGGAGATCTTTGTTAGAGATGAAAAGGGAGATCTCATTTACCGATTCCAAAAAAATGAGTTCTAGGAATAGAGAGTCGGTTTGGTATCTGGCCAAAGAGAGGAAAAGAAGAGGGGATATTGATTACTCCGTGTCTTTTATAAGCTCCGAGGTTATAGATAGAAAGGGGATAGTGCCGGCTATTTTAAAAGCCATAGAGAGATCCATAAAGAGAACGGAAGCTTGTAACGATACTCCCGTTTTACTTGATGGCGGACTGAGAGCACCGGAGCAATTTCTCTCTCAGTTTACTATAAAGTGCGGTGACCAAAGCGAAGATGCCATAGCTCTAGCTTCAGTACTGGCAAAGGTATCACGGGATAGAAAAATGGAAAGATTTCACAAAAAGTATCCCGGTTACGGATTTTTCTCCAACAAGGGCTACGGTACAAAAGAGCATATAGAGGCCATCAAAAGACAAGGTCCTTGCAAGATACACCGGAAGACATTCATAAAGAATCTCATCTAAATGATGGAGGGCTGCTTTTATCGTTTTGTCGGTTTGAGAATATGATAAAGGGTTTCTTAAAAATTGACTTGAAAATAGTATCAAGTCATTGAAGGGTTTGGTGTATTCTATTTAAAGTTTTCTATTTTCTCTTGAAAGTTCACGGGTGTTATCACTTCAAAGGATGCGTCAGGATAGCTTCTTTGCCAGTCAAGCGGAGCCGAGGTCTTCTTTTTATCCGACCATTTGCATTCAAAGGCCTTAAGTTTTCCTTCTCTTTCTTCAATCAGATCTATTTCCTTTTGATCGTATGTTCTCCAGAAATAAAAGTTTGACGGATGACGAAGGTTTTGGGATCTTTTTATCTTTTCCATAATGAAAAAGTTTTCAAAAATTTTCCCTGTGTCAGACCTTAATTTAAGAGGGTTAAAATTGCGGATAATCGCATTCCTTACCCCCAGATCCGTGAAGTAGTATTTAGAGGTTTTGGTAACCTCTTTTCTTAAATTACGCCCGAAACCGCGAATGTTTATAATAACGAACATTTTTTCCAGAATATCAAGATATACTTCAGTTGTTTTTTGAGAAATGGAAAGACTTTTGGATATCTCTGCCACGGAGACTTCCGTTCCGAGCTGTAGGGCTAAAAGAGTCAAAATGTCCATTACCTTTTTAGGTTTCCTTATTTCGGAAAACTCCAAAATGTCTTTGTAAAAATAACTGTTTATATACTCATAAAGATAGTTTTCTTTATCCTCGGCTTTTTCCAGTGTGTGGACTTTTGGATAAAATCCATAAAGCAACCATTCTTCCATTACGGATTCCGGTGAAACCGTTTTGTATTTTTCTTTGATCTCGGAATAAGATAGAGGGTGAAGTAGAAAAGTTTTTGTTCTTCCGGTTAGAGGCTCGCTTAATTTATTGGCCAAGTCAAAAGATGCCGAACCTGAAGTTATGAGCTTAACATTTAAGTTATCATGCAAAAGCTTCAAGGTAAGACCGATATTATCTATCTTTTGAGCTTCATCAATAACGACCAGATCATTGGGTGAAAAAACCTTTTTCAATTTCTCTAACTCATTTTGACTTAAAAGTTTCTGGGCATAAAGATCGTCTCCGGTAAAGTATAAGAAGTCCTTGTTCAGTTCAGATAGAACGGTATTTATCAGGGTTGTTTTTCCGGCCTGACGTGATCCGTAAACTATAATTATGTGTTTTTCTTTGGAAGATACGGCTTTTTTGATATCTTCAGACATTTTTCTATCAATTAGCATAAATTGATTAAACTGTAGTTATATTAATTTATATAAATAGAATAATATAATATTTACTTTATGTCAATTATTCTGATCCGGTTTATCCAACAAGGGCTACGGTACAAAAGAGCATATAGAGGCCATCAAAAGACAAGGTCCCTGCAAGATACACCGGAAGACATTCATAAAGAATCTCATCTAAAAGATAGGGGGCGCTTTTTTGCCGGTTTTATCTCCTGTTAGTTTGGGGCAATAAAGAGAAGGATGGGAATGGAAGACTTTGATTTTAAAGTGAAATCAATTAGAATTAAGGAAAGTCAATATATGAAACCTCTTTTTAGTATAAAAAATATATTTCGCGGACTGTTACTTTCCGGATTGATAGTTGTGGGTATTTTCCTTTTTTCAAATTTCTCTGATCTTTTCGC
>JBNJEF010000038.1:0-6066 GCA_051745565.1 Patescibacteria group bacterium
CAGATATTTATCTAGCGAGAGTGAGAAATTATCTGTTGAGGAAGAGGTTGACTTCGGAGAGAGCAAAACAGAAGAGGTGGATGAACAGGTGGTTGAGGGGCAGGTGTAATAGAGGAATTAAATGAATGACGTAGTTAATATTTATAGAAAAAATACGACAAATATCGGTGATGAGTTTTCTAATCCTGAAAAGTATTTTGATTTTTTAAAAAATATTGAGACTATAGAGTTTACAGAAATGTCTCCTGAGTATCTTGCCAAATATGTAGAGAATAAGAACGTCATACTTGGTGGAGGGGGATTACTGGAACAGGAATATTTTAAAGATCATATGAAGTTTTTACTTGATTCTGATTTCAAGAATTTAATTGGATGGGGTATTGGTCATAATATGCATGGACGTTTAGATGCTCTATTTAGCAGTTATGATTACTTAGATAAATTTGATCTTTTGGGAGTTAGAGACAGTGTGCCTATTTTTGATTGGGTTCCTTGTTCTAGTTGTATGCATTTCTTCTTTGATAAAGATTATGGAATAAAAAATGATATAGTTATTTATGAACATGAAAATTTTCCACTTAAAGAATGGAATACAGATTTTCCCAAAAAAAAGAACAGCGACTCTTTTGAGGAAGTTGTGGAATTTTTAGGCAGTGCTCTATTAGTTATAACTAATAGTTATCATGGAGCATATTGGGCAACTCTGTTAGGGAGAAGAGTTTTGATCGCACAACCTTTTTCTTCCAAGTTTTTTAATTTTAAGCACCCATTGGTTGTTGCTAATAATTTTGATATTAAAGATATAGAAAATTTGCCGGTTTATCCAAAAGCGTTAGAGGAATGTAGAGAAAGAAATGTTAAATTTGCTGAGCTGGTGCGTGATTTGATTATTCATTAAATTATATAATATTAGTTCATTTTAATACTAAGTAAATTAACTTCAGGGCTTCTTATGTTCAAATTTTCAAATCGGGAATTTTTCAAGGTTCTGTTAGTTTTAGGGGTTTTGCTTCTACTTTTGGCTTTTCTTCTCTATCGCACCGATGGTATTTTTACAGATGAAGAGGATCGGCGTGACACACCTCCTGTAACACAAGAGAACACCATTCATTTTTCAAAAGCACCGGAGAGAGTGGGTGATGAGCTCTGGGTAAGGGGTGAGATCGATCATGTTTACATCTCTGATAACGGCAATTACTTTCTGAACTTCTGTTCCGATTTCAGAGATTGTCCTTTTAATGGGGTTATTTTTTCTAAGTACGCCCATCTTTTTGACGATATTGAGTCTTGGTCTGGTCAAGAGATCTATATTTACGGAACTGTTGGAACTTATGAAGGAAGACCTCAGATAATAGTTGAAAAGAGTGAGCAGATAAAAGTGGATACGGAAAAGATCTCTGAGGAGAATGGCACAGATTTAGCGGAGGTGGTCAGTGTTATAGATGGTGATACTATTTGGGTTGAAATTGACAAGGAGGCGGAATCGGTCAGGCTAATAGGTGTTGATGCGCCGGAATTGGAGGGGCCTCATTCCATGAAGGGGTGTTACGGGCCGGAATCTACGGCTTTTTTGGAAGAGCTTTTAAGTGATAGGAGTGTGGTTTTAAAGAGAGGAGAAGGGGTATCTGATCGGGATAAATACGGAAGACTTCTTCGTTTTGTTTATACCGATGAAGGAGAGGGGGTTAATGGTTTAATGATAGAAGAGGGTTATGCTTTCGTTTACGGAACGGAGGATTTTGCCAAAATGGATGAGTTCAAGGAAATGGAAGATGAGGCTCGTAACTCTCGCAGGGGACTTTGGGGTGATGAGTGTGAGTACTATTTTCAATACCAACAGGGCGGTAGGTAAGGGAAGTGTTTCCGGAGTTAGAGAGGAGAGAGCGGTTGTGTTATAATGAGTATTAATGGATAATTATGGTCTAAATAAAGAGGGTTCTTCCGATAAAAAGAGCAACCTGCCCTTTTTAGTTACTGTTTTGGTTGTAGTGGTGGTTGCGGGTGCGGCTATGGGTGCTATTGAGATATACTCTCTTAAGATAGAGATGGAAAGACTGCGAACTTCATACGGAAGCAGGGTTATGGATCTGGGTTCCGAGATATTTTCTCTTAACCGAGAGAGAGAGGAGCTTATGGATGTTAATAAGGATCTAAGAAGAGACTTGAAAGAAGAACAGCGAACAGTCGGCTCGCTTTTGGATAGATTGGAAGAGATGACCGGAGAGGTGGAAGAGATCAGGAAATTACAGGAGATAGATCCGGAGCTTTTGAAAAAGTATTCAAAGGTTTACTTTTTGAATGAGAATTATGAACCTTCGGGTCTTGAGGAGATACCGGATAAGTATTTGGCCGTTACCAGAGATGAAGCGTATTTTCATGAGAAGGCATGGCCTTTCTTGCAGAGGATGTTAAGAAGCGCTGACAGAAGAGGTTTTGAACCCAGAGTCGTTTCCGGTTTTCGCTCTTTTGAAGAGCAGTCTGAACTTAAGCAGAAATATAACGTTATATACGGAGAAGGAACCGCTAACCAATTCTCTGCTTCGCAAGGATACTCTGAGCATCAGCTAGGCACCGCGGTGGATCTTTCTGTGGAAGAAATGGAAGGGGCGCTGGGTGGATTTGATAATACGGAATTTTATGAATGGTTAAAAGATAACGCTCATAGGCATGGGTTTGTTTTATCTTATCCCGAGAATAATCCGTCTTATCAATTTGAGCCATGGCATTGGCGATTTGTGGGGGTAGATCTCGCTAAGGAGCTTCATGAGAGAGATATGTATTTTTATGATATGGAACAGAGAAAGATAGATGATTATAGGATCAAACTTTTTGATCGGTGATCTCCCGGTCGGTGTTATAATTTATGATATCCTTAATAGATAGCAGGAAAAGATCAGGGGATCGTATTTATGGCTAAAAAAATAACAAGAGATTCTATAATAGCCGGAGTGCTTGTAGCTTTTACGGTTGGGCTGATGGTTTTGGTTTTTAGTATCTTTGAGGATGCTGTCGGGCATGGCATAGCCATTGCTTCTCTGGCGGCTACTACAACCATAGTTGTCTTTCAGCATCGTACTCGGGCGGGGGATCCTAAAACCGTTGTTATCGGTTACGTGACGGCTGCGGCTATAGGTGTACTGGTGGGATTTTTACCGGAGTCTCTTTTGGTTTTGCAGGTGCTATTGGGTGTAGTGGTGTTAATAGTTGTTCTTTTTACTTTAGATCGTATGCACCCGCCTGCCGCCGCTTATCTTTTCGGTTTTATACTCGGAGATTATGGTTTTGTTGAGTTTTTTTTGACACTTATGGCCTTAATGGCCTTTTTTGTTTCCTTGGCGGTAACGGTCTTTCTCATAGAACAGGTCTCTCTCTTAGTCGGTTTTTCAAAGAAAGAGGGTGGAGAAAAAGGGAAGCCAAAAGGCTATTTTAGCTTAATGGAGTATTATGTAGATAAAGCCGTACCTTTTTTATTGGTCTTGCTTTTCGCTTCAATACTCTCGCAGTTTTTGTATCCTGAAGTATTGGAACCTTTTGGTCCATACTTTGATATGGTAGATCAGATAGTGATTCTTTTCCTGATCGTTGATCTGGGTTTTAAATTCAAAGAAGCTTCTTCAGCCACGTCTTTTTTCCGTCGTTATTGGTTGGAATTGATCGCCGTTTTACCTTTTTTTATCGTGGTCCGTGCATTTCAGGGGTTGGCAGTTTCAGCTGAATTCTTGACCAAGGGGGCTCTTAGTATCCCCGTGGGTTCACAGACTTTCCTGCGGTTTCTTCGGCCCATGGCACGTTTCCCTAGATTTTTAAGAATGCTTGATAATCTGGAGTCTCTCGGTGGTTTTAATAAAAAGTGAAGATATAATTTATGGAATTAAAAAGACCAGAATCAGTTCAACCTATTCCGGAAAACGCCGATCTGGTTTTTAAGGGTGAGCTTTTTGAAGTTTATCAGTGGGAAGAGGAGGCTTTTGATGGTAGTAAGCTTATTTTTGAAAAGGTAAAAAGACCCGACACCGTAGTGGTGTTTCCGGTGCTTAAAGATGGCAGAGTGGTGCTTGCCCAACAGGAGCAACCCGGGAAGAAGCCGTTTATGAGTGCTTTGGGCGGAAGAGTTAACGAAAAGGAAGATGTTCTGGTCGCGGCGGAGAGGGAGCTTTTGGAAGAAGGTGGGTATGAAGCGGAAACGTTCATTTTATGGGGAGCCGAGCATCCGGCTTCCAAAGTTGATTGGGTAGTGTATACTTTTGTTGCCAAGGGAGCAGAGAGGGTAAAAGAACCCGAGCTTGATGGAGGAGAGAGAATAGAAACAAAACCGGTTACTTTTGATGAGTTTATGGAAGTTGTTTTGCGTGATGATTTTTCCGAGAAAATGGCTTGGAAGAAGGTGATGGAGGCCAAGGCTTCTCCGGAGAAAATGGCGGAGCTTAAAACCTTTTTTGATCCGCGTGTTTGACCTCTCTGTGATAACTAAAATTATTTTAAATGGTAAAAGTCGGCGTTGTTAAGATCAGACAATTTTATTCCCGTTATGAGCGCTTTCTTATTCCGGGAGCGCTTCTTTTGGGTGTCACAACTGACGCTTTACTTTTCAGCTCAATAAATTTTCGTTTTGCTTTTACCATACTGTTCTTGCATTTTATTGTTTCCGGCTCGGTTATTGCCTTTATTCATTTATATAATGATGGCTTTTTCAGGTATGGGAAGGTATTAAGGTTGTTAAGGATCTTCTCCCCACTTGTTTTACAGTACACCTTCGGAGCACTTTTGTCGGGCTTTTTGATATTCTATTGGTTCTCGAGCTCCTTTATGGCCAGCTGGCCTTTTATATTCATTATCGTGGTCTTGATGGTCTCCAATGATCTTCTCAGGCGTTACTATCTTTGGGTGTATGTTCAGGTGGGAGTGTACTTTTTCATAACCTTTTCTCTGTTTGTTCTGGTGTTGCCTTTTATTGTAAAGAGTGTCGGAACCGTGGTTTTCTTAGTGGGTGGAGTTTTAAGTCTTTTTGTTATTGCTTTATATCTATATGCTCTTTCACGTTTTTTGCCCGAGATATATGAGAAGAGGCGGGGTTTTGTTTTTATTGTGGGATCTATTTTTATTCTTATGAATGTTATGTACTTTACTAATGTCATTCCGCCGGTTCCGCTGAATTTGCGTGAAGCTGAAGTGGCGCATTTTATTGAAAGAGATAACGGAGATTACCTTTTAAAAACGGAAGACAAAGACTTTTTTGCACATCTTATTCCGGGTAAAAGAGTACACCTTACAAAAGGAGATAGGTTGTATTTCTTCTCCTCGGTTTTCGCGCCGGCTTGGCTGGGAGCAGATATAGTTCATCACTGGCAGTATTATGATAGTGATCAGAGTAAATGGGTTACTCGTAGCCGAGTGAGTTTTCCTATAGTTGGAGGGCGAGGGGAAGGGTATCGCGGTTACTCTTTTATTGAAAATGTTACCGGTGGTAAATGGAGAGTGTCGGTGGAGAATTCCCGCGGTCAGGTCATCGGGAAAGAGAGTTTTCACGTTAAGATGGTGGACGAAAAACCTTCTTTTATATTTGAAAAACGTTAGAAGATAGCTGTTGTTAATAAAAAAGGATCTTTTTAATGTTATTATATAAGTAATATGAAAAAAATGATCTCTTATGCTAAAAACCCTTTTATCTGGGTTATTATCTTACTTTTGGTTTTTTTGGTCCTTTGGAGAACTGATTCTAAAAAGGAGCTTGATATTGATGTTGAAAAGGTAGATAGAAGGGACATTGCTGAGGAGGTAAGCGGTACTGCTCGCGTAGCGGCCGATGAGGAGCTTGATCTTTCTTTTGAAGTTTCGGGTGTAATAAATGAGATATTGGTTGAAGAAGGGGACACGGTCAGTTCGGGTGATCCATTAGCGCGCTTAGATACCGATATTCGTGAGTCTGAGGTTGAAAGTGCTGAGGCCAACCTCAGGTCTGCCAAGGCCAAAATGAATGAATTGGAGGCGGGTCTGACCGAGGAAGATAAAGAGGCGCTGGAGACGAAGGTTCAATCCGCTTTAGTTTCCATGGAAAATGCCAAAAGT
>JBNJEF010000039.1:0-5543 GCA_051745565.1 Patescibacteria group bacterium
CGTAGAGCTGTTTATGGTGACAGAATCGCCTTGGGATAGAGATCCTGTGCTTGTTCCGGAAAAAACCCTTGTGCTGGTAGCAGTAAGTTCGGTTTGGACGGAGGACTCCCAGGTGGAGAGCTGGTAATAGTCGCCATCAGGGGCGATTTTGGAGACGAATTCCGTCGCCGCGTCCGCGGTTATCGGAAGCAAAAAGAGCGTGATGGTAAAGAAAAAGATTGTTAGGAATTTGTTCATGATATTAGGAAATTTCGAAATTGCGAAATTGCGAAATTTCTTAATTTCACAATTTCTAATTTCATTAATTACATTCTATCATCCTGCCGGAGATAGACAATTGGCGGAGGGGTTTTCTGTAAGAAAAGCGTAAACAGTTTGAGGTTGTAGCGGAGTTTGGCTTTTGTGTGAATAAATTATCGGCGGAATACGAAATGGGCAGGGTTATTGAAATGCTTGATTTTGATTCCCTTATATAGTAAAGTCTAGGGCATAATGTCGGTTTTAAAAACAAAAAAGCGAGAAAAAAAGGATAATTTAAAAGCTCTGAGAAAAGAAGGGTATATTCCCGCCGTATACTATGGCCGAACGCAAAAGTCTACTCCCGTTTCCATACCTAAAAAGGATTTTGAAAAGGTTTGGCGTGAAGCAGGGGAATCATCGGTTGTAACACTGGAAGATGAAGGTAACGGCTCTCTGGATGCTCTGATTCACGATGTGGATCTGGACCCCTTATACAATACCCCTCGTCATGTTGATTTCTACGTCTTTGAGGAAGGGGTAACCATTGAGACAAGCGTGCCTCTGGAGTTCGTGGGGGTGGCGCCTGTAGTTAAGGATAAGAAAGGTATTCTTGTAAAGGTTCTCCATGAGCTCTCTGTCGGATGTATGCCCAGGAATATCCCTTCATATTTGGAAGTTGATATATCCTCTCTTAAGGATTTTGATGATCGTATTCTAGCCGGTGATATACCTCTGCCGGAAGGGGTTGTGCTTAAAGAGGATCCTGAAGAAATACTGGCGGCTGTTAACAAACCTCAAGAAGAAGAGCCGGAAGAAGAGGTTGCTGAGGAAGTTGATTTCTCATCCATTGAAGTAGAAAAGAAAGGCAAGGAAGAAGAGGAAGAACAGGAGGAGTCGTAGTCTTTTCTTTTAATGTGGTATAATAAAAGCAGACTTGAGTTGAGTCTCTTTTCTATGAGCTTTCGCGCGTATACTTATTACATCTATCTATCTATCGGAGCTTTTTTGCTCTTAGGTTTTTTCATTTTTGGTACCGGTATACTATCGGCGCAGTATGACGGAATGTCGGAGGCGGAGCTCCAGAGGGAGCTGGATAAAGTGGAAGAGCAGAGAAAGGAAGCCATAAAGAAAGAACACCAATACAAAACCGAGGCCTCTTCCATTGAACGTGATATTGCCGTCTTGGAATCACAGATCCAGCAGGCACAGCTGAATATACAGGCCAAGACCATTGCTATCCAACAGCTCGGTGAAGATATACACGATAGAACCAAGACCATTGAGGAGCTGGAGGAAGATATAGAGAAGAACCGTGAGCGTTTGGCACATTTACTGCGTGAGAAGAATGAGGTTGATTCATATTCTCTGGCGGAGGTTCTCTTAAGCAACAAGAACCTCTCCGAGTTCTTTGTTGACCACAATGATTTCACCGCCATAAAAGATGCTCTCCATCAGACCCTGGATGATATACGCTACGCCAGACAGATGACCGCCGAAGAGCGTGAGGAGTTAAATGACAGGAGGGCTCGCGAAATTGATGCAAAAAAGGTGATAGAGGAGGAGCGAGCCTCTATCAGAAGAAAAGAGTCCGAGAAACAGCGTCTTTTGGAAATGAGTCGCTCTCAAGCCGCGGAGTATGAGCAGATAGCTAACGAGCGTGAACAGGAAGCCGCCAGAATCAGAAGCGCTATGTTTGCTTTGCGTGATACTGATGATATTCCCTTTGGTGATGCATTGACTTTCGCAAAGAGGGCTCAGCAAGCGACCGGAATACGTCCCGCCTTTCTTCTGGGAGTTTTCCAACAGGAGTCCGGTCTGCGTGAGGGGAGCTTTGGTGTTAATGTAGGGACTTGTAACAGGCCGGGCGATGAAAAGGGGTGGCGTGATATTATGCCTGGTCCTGATGATAACTCTTGGCGAGATGATCAGACGGCCTATTTGCAGATAACTAAAAAGTTAGGACGTGACCCTGATACTCAACCGCTCTCCTGTCCTTGGAACGGGGGATGGGGAGGAGCCATGGGCCCGGCTCAGTTCATTCCGACCACTTGGGGTAATATGGAAAACAGAGTAGCTAATGCGGTGGGAACTTCGGTTGCGGATCCGTGGAATCCCGAGCATGCCTTTATGGCTTCCGCTATGTATTTGGCTGATCTGGGAGCTGCCGGTGGCGGGTATACCGCCGAGAGGAATGCGGCTTGTAGATATTATTCCGGAAGACCATGCGATAGCGGTAATCCTCCCAATAGTTTCTACGGTGATGGTGTTATGCAGAATGCTTCAAACCTTCAGAGGGATATAGATGTTTTAGATAGTATATAAATATTAAAATTTTTAAGATATTTTGATATTTGGTAAACAAGTTGCAAAATACCTAAATTTAGGTTATTTTAGGGATTGAATTCCCTAAAATAGGTGTAAAAAAGGGATTTTGTATTATGATGAAGTATCAGAGGAAATTAAATAAGGTTATTAAGAAAAATTTTTTTAAAGGAAAAGTTGTAATTATAGCGGGTGCCAGAAGAGTTGGTAAGACAACTTTGGCATTGGATATATTAAAAGATTATTCGGATAAAAATATTGTGCGTTTTAATTGTGATAATCCGGATGAGAGATCACTGCTTAATGATAAAAACATTGAATCTCTGAATAGATTAATTGGCGACGCGGAGATAGTTTTTATAGATGAAGGACAGAAGGTTTTGACGATTGGGCAAACTTTGAAGCTGTTGGTCGATCAACATGTAGAAAAAAAACAAATAATCGTTACCGGTTCGTCAAGTTTTAATTTACTGGATGAAACCGAGGAAGCTTTAACAGGAAGAAAGTTTGTTTATCATCTTTATCCTCTTAGTTTTGATGAGATTTTCTCTTCTGGTGGTTTTTTGCGGTTAAAAAAAGAATTGGAGAATTTTATGATCTTTGGGAATTATCCGGAAGTGGTAAATGCGGAAACTTTTATTGCCAAAGCTGAAAACTTGAAGAATCTTTCAAATAGTTATTTGTATAAGGATATTTTGGAGTTTCAACAGGTTAAAAGTTCTGATTTTTTAAGACTTTTATTAAAAGCTTTGGCTCTACAGATAGGTTCTGAAGTTTCTTATTCGGAAATTTCTCGAATGTTGGGTGTGGATAAAAAAACGGTTGAAAGATATGTTGATCTTTTAGAAAAGAATTATATAATTTTTCGTTTACCTCCGTATTTTTCAAATCCAAGAAAAGAAATATCTAAATTAAGAAAGATATATTTTTATGACATTGGTATAAGGAATGCGATCATAAATAACTTCAATTCTCTTGATTCAAGAGATGATGGAGGTAGGTTGTGGGAAAATCTGGCTATTGTAGAGCGCTTGAAATATCAAGCTTATAGACAGATATATTCAAATAATTATTTTTGGCGATCATATAACTTATCAGAGGTTGACTGGGTTGAAGAGCGTGGTGGAAAGGTTTGCGGTTTTGAAATAAAATGGAGTAAAAAAAAGACTTCACCACCTAAAAGCTGGAAAGGAGATGAATATAAAGTTATCACACCGGAGGATATTGAGGGCTTTATTTTTTAGCCGGGTTTTTTGTTGCAAAAATACTGAAACTCTGGTAGTGTTTATAGGAATTTAATTTCAAATATTGTTTAGATTCAATAATTTTTAAACTATGAAAAAAGAAATACATCCGAAATATCATGATAAAGTAACCGTAAAATGCGCTTGCGGAAATACTTTTACGGTTGGATCTACCAAAGAGGATATCTCTGTAGAGGTCTGCTCCAACTGCCATCCTTTCTATACCGGTCAAGAAAAGGTTATGGATACCGCCGGAAGGGTTGATAAGTTCAGGAAAAGACAGGAAGCGGCAAAAGAGCTCAAAAAGTAACAGAAGAACCCGAACAGATCTAGCGTGGCTTTTTGCCGTTTGGATGTTCGGGTTTTTATTTTAATACTATGAAACTGGAGGAATTCAAGGAGAATAAAAAGACCGAGTACTTGGCTTCTGCTTACGAGGATCTGGAAAAGGAGATATCGGGGCTAAAAGAGATGTCCGAAAATGACAGCTCTATGAAGGATCTGGTATCTGAGGAGGTAGAGGATCTGGAAAGGCAGAAGTCGGAATTATGGAGGCAGATGGAGGATATAGTAAAGGCGGATAAGGATAAAGAAGAAGAGGAGAAAAAGCACCCTTCAGAGATCGTTCTGGAGATACGAGCCGGAGCAGGGGGAGAGGAGGCCGCTCTATTTGCTTCTGATCTTGCATATATGTATGAGAGGTATGCCGAAAAAAGAGGCTGGGGTTTTAGAGCGCTTGATACTTCCTTAGGCAGTGCCGGGGGATACAAGGAGGCATCTTTTGAGATAAAGGGTAAAGATGTTTACAAAGATCTCCAGTTTGAGACCGGAGTTCACAGAGTTCAAAGAATACCTGAGACCGAGAGTAAGGGGAGGATACATACTTCAACCGCTTCGGTGGCTATTCTTCCCATTTTTAAAAGAAGTCAGGTCAATATAGATCCGTCGGATCTAGATATAGGTTTTTCTCGTTCGGGAGGTGCCGGAGGGCAGAACGTCAATAAAGTGGAGTCGGCGGTTCACTTAACTCACAAGCCGACCGGAATAATGATAAGGTGCACCGTTGAGAGGAGTCAGCATAAGAACAGAGAGATGGCTATGAGTATTTTGCAAGCCAAGCTTGAAGAGTTACAGAGAGAAAAAGAAGAGAGCGAGTATGCCGATAAACGGAAGAACCAGATAGGAACGGGAGACAGATCCGAGAAGATCCGCACTTACAACTTCCCTCAAGATAGAATAACCGATCACAGGATAAAGAAGAGCTGGCACGGGGTGGAGGAGGTACTAAAAGGCGAAATGGACTCTATTATTGAAACCTATAAAGAGACAGTTTCAAACGAGGGTGCTTTAGATGAAAGTTCTGAAAACTCCGAAACCTCTTAAATCCTGAATAAGGAATGTGTATCTACCGGTATTATAGATATTCCTCGTAGATACTACTTTTGTGCTTTTATAGTATTTAGGGATGTCAGATGTTCAAAAGCTATTACATTCAAAGCTTTTACTGTATCTGAATTTAATATTATTACTTTTTCTTTCCTTTTAATATCGTGTTAAAATTAATATATGAGGGAATTAAAAGACCTAAAAAGGACACTGTTCTGGGAAGTTGATGTTGAGAGTCTTGATTGGAGAAAAGATGTTGAATTTATAATTGGACGGGTCTTTGATTTTGGAAACCTAAACGATTGGAGGATAGTAAGAGACCTTTACGGATATTCAAAGATAAAAGAGGTT
>JBNJEF010000040.1:0-5388 GCA_051745565.1 Patescibacteria group bacterium
TTATGTTGATCTTTAATGTTAAATTTGGGACCAAACTATCACAGAAATAACAAGATCTTTAATATTATGTAGTTTATTAACGGTCATTCTTTGAAAGGGCCATAGCTCCGTATAGACCTCCTACATCACCTAATTCCGCTCTCTTTATTTCAGGAACTTCGGATAAGAATTCGGCTAATCTTTCTACGTGATATCTTATTCTATCAATGGGGATGTCCGGATCTCCTACAACCATTGAACCTCCTACAACTACCGTATCAGGTGACCAGAAGAGGATGGAGTTGTATATACCAATAGCGCTTTTAAAAGCCAGATCCTCCCAAACGTCGGGATCTTTAATTTCTATAGGGTCCATGCCGGAGCGTTTTTTTAGAGCCGTACCTGAAACGGTGCCTTCAAAAGTAGCTTCATAAGTTAAACCGTCTTCACTTAAGGACTCGCTATTTATAATATGATGTCCCGGCTCAAAACCGGCGGTTGCTTTATCTATTTTCCCGTTGACTATTCTGGCCCCTCCTACTCCGGTACTTATAGTGATGTAAGTGCATATCTGACTACCTCTTCCGGCTCCATAATGAACCTCACCGAGACCGACAACGTCAGCATCATTCCCGACCACTAAAGGTGCGGAGAATTTCTCTTCGAAAAGTTCTCTTATTGGCTTATTAACCCATCCTTTCATATTGGGAGAGTAAACCAAGGTGTTTCTTTCTTTATCCCAAACTCCGGTTACTCCACCCCACAGACCTTCCACGTTTCCTTCACCGCCAGATATCTTCTCAACGGCTTCCGACACCATCTCCACACCCTCCTCGGCGCTTTCGGGGGTTTTGTATATTACAGGATCAACGAAAGAATCCCCGTCCTCTGTGGCACTTACTCTTGTTTTACTGCCTCCTATATCAAACAGAAATCTCATATTACTCTTTTATTATATTTTTAAACTTCTCTACCATGGGAACATTGTCTGCGTCGGTGTTGTAATACTTCCTTGAAAGCTCCAGTGAAGCCCAGTCGGCAACCATTATGCCTCTGAATATTCTTTCAGCCCTACTGTTTCCTTGTAATTCATACCGGCGTGCTTTAACACCTCTTTCTTCGTAAATTGAGCATGTAACATCCATTCTTCTCTGAATACGAGGGTGGTCATCTTCGTCAATTAAAAAGTAAGGTGTTATGGAAGAACTTAGATCCTTTGTGCTCTCAACAGCCCCGAAGCCTTCCATTTCATTATGATTAGCTTCCGGGAAAATATTATAAAAAGAGGGTATCTTGGTTGTTTCGTTAAATTTGACCTTCCAGTTATATGCCACTGTAGTATTTTCTGCTGAAGAATAAACAAGAGGAATTTGACCAAAAAGATCTTCCGCTATCTCTACCCCCTTCTCCTTTTCATTTCCGGGTCTAATTTTTGAAGAAAGCTCTCTAAGAGCCTTTAGTGAGTTCTCATCTTCAAGCATGGTGGCCAAAGAAACAGTTGAGTAACCAATGGCGTTTCTGGGTTGAATTCCGGTATCGGGCATAATTATTCGCGGAATACCTGCTTTTTCAGCTCTTTCACCCAGAGCGCCACCTGTTGTTATGACAGCTGAATGCAAATTTTTTAAAAGGGCCTTATCTATGGAATCCAGTATTTCCTCGGTTCCACCGGAATAAGATACAAAAACAAAAAAGATCTTCTCCATTAACCTGTCTGGAAACTCCGGCAAGCCGTAACTGTTGTGAATGAATATGGGTAATGATGGATTTAGGGCCTTTAGTGCCCCCGCGCAAAGATGAGAGCCACCCATTCCCGCAACCACAACAGCATCGTGGTCTCGGAAAACTTTCTCTCTTTCTTGAATATTCGGCTTAAAGTTAAATTGCTCCGGCAAACCGGCTATCGCCTCCTCCATCTTTATTTTTCCCATACGATATCCATATTATGATCAATGTTCTCATTATAACCCATAAAGAAAAGGTCGCCTGTGAATATTGATCTTTTAGGGTGATTTTTTCTGATTGATACAGGGGGTAAAATATATAACATGTTCCATGAGTAACTTTAGGGAGCTTCTCTGATCCAAATTGGCTTTTTTAATTTTAGTAAGAGAATGAACGAAGGTGTTAAGCTCTTTTGCGTCAGATCGGATTTTTTCAAGTTCTTTTTTATGGTTGTATAGTTCCTCTTCAAGAAGATCTAAAAAAGTTTGGGCTTTCGCTTTATCTCTCTCTTCAATTATTTCCTTTAAAAGTTCACTTCTCTCAGCAACGGAAGAAGCCAAAAATTCTTTAACGGGAATCCCCTCCTCTTCTTTTTCCGTATCTAAAGAAGAAACCGCCATCCTTGAGTACAAAGTGGGTAAAAATATCTCTTTAGAAGGTACGATAAGAAAAAAGAAGATATTATTAGGGGTACTCTCAAAAAGTTTCAAGAGTGCATTTTGGGACTCTTCGGTTAAAGAATGGGTTTCAATACTGCAGATCTTAAAATTCTGGCAAACGGGATTTGTAGAACTCCATTCTCTTAATTTATGAGCGTCTTCAATGACAAAGGATTCTTTGGGGTAGTGCAAAAAATCAGGATTACCTTTAGAGGGTACGGCCCAGGCTGAAAAAATCGCTTGAGATACGGCCACCCCTCCAAAAGCGGGGTCACTTGTGATAAAACAGTACGCATGGTGCGGAGAGAGTCCTATAAAGGCCTTGACTCGCTCTTGTGCCACCAAAATCGCTTTGTCTTTAGCGTTATTAGTGCTTGGTGCTGATGCTTTTCTTATAGACATCAAGATGTTCTAAAGCAATACCTGTACCGCGGGCAACGCAGTACATTGGTTCTTTGGCAAGCTGAGCGTTCACGCCGGTTCGTCTGTGCACAAGCTCTGTTAAATTTCTAAGCTGAGACGTTCCGCCGGTCATAACAATGCCTCTGTCAATTATATCAGAAGAAAGTTCGGGAGGAGTGTCTTGAAGAACTTCTTTAATGGCTCTTATCATCTCTCTGAGGTCTTTATTTATGGCTTTAAGTACTTCATTGCTTTCTATCTCCACCGCACGTGGGAGACCGGATACAAAATCCCTTCCTTTTATGGTCATTGTCAGGTCTTCTTCCAGAGGAATGGCGGATACAACCCGTATCTTTATATCTTCGGCCGTTTTATCTCCAATTCCCAAATTGAAGGTCTTTTTTACATAATCTGCAATGGATTGATCCAGTTTGTTACCACCGTATTTAACGGAAGTTGAAGCCACTATTCCACCTAAAGATATTACCGCAACATCGGTCGTTCCGCCCCCAATATCAACGATCATGTGTCCGGTGGGCTCATGTATAGGTATTCCCGCTCCAATGGCCGCCAATATCGGCTCTTTAACAACGTAGGCGTTATTTGCCCCGGCTTTTATAGCGGCTTCTATAA
This sequence comes from Patescibacteria group bacterium, assembly GCA_051745565.1. Classification (GTDB taxonomy): domain Bacteria; phylum Patescibacteriota; class Minisyncoccia; order Phycocordibacterales; family CSBR16-193; genus SKVL01. The sequence goes on from JBNJEF010000040.1 coordinate 3,399, forward strand.
CGGCACGACGTTCGGTGGAAGTTACTCCGGCCGGAACGGAAACAAGTACGTCCGGTTTTAATACATTAAATTTTCCCAGGGCTTTATCCAAATAGTACCTGAGCATTGCTTCAGTAACACGGTAGTCTGCAATGACCCCGTCTTTCATCGGCCTGTAAGCCACAATAGCTTCAGGTGTTTTACCTATCATTTTCTTTGCCTCGGCGCCAATTGCCAATATTTTATTATCCTCCTCAGATACAGCCACCACCGATGGCTCGTTTAAAACGATCCCTTTTCGTGGAACGTATACCAATATATTGGCGGTGCCAAGATCTATTCCTATTTTTTTAGAAAAAATCCCCATGCGAATATCTTTACAAGAAACTATATCATACCTTAGATCAAACGAAAGTGGCAACACCCTTTTTCCTCTTGCACTCTTGTATTAACTAGTATAGCATATATGCTATACATATAAATCAATGAAAAACATGAAAAACAACTCCACTGAACATTTAAACAAAATGGGCTCAATAATCCACAGATTCAGAGAAAAACACGACCTTACTCAAAAAGAACTGGCTCGCCGTTTGAATACTACCCAGAGCGCTGTGGCAAGAATAGAATCCGGAGATCAAAATGTAAGTACCGCCATGCTCTCAAAGATCAATGAGACCTTGGGGGTAAATGTTTTTCAGATAGATTCGGGGTCTTTAACGGTTAAAGTAAAAGGGGGTAAAAAACTCAAAGGGAAAATAAGAACACGAACATCTAAGAACGGAGCAGTTGGGCTTTTGTGCGCCTCTCTTTTAAACAAAGGCAAAACAACTCTTAGAGATGTACCCAGAATAGAAGAGGTTTTTAGGATAATAGAAGTACTGGAAAGCATTGGTGTGGAGATTACTTGGAAGAATAACGACCTCACTCTTGAACCGCCTAAGCGCTTTTCTTTAAGTTCAGTAAATGAAAAAGCCGCCAGAAAGACCAGAAGCATAATAATGTTCTTGGGCTCCCTTATTCATCACCGCTCATCTTTTTCCCTACCCTTGGCTGGAGGGTGTCGCTTGGGTAAAAGGAATATAGAGCCACATATTTTTGCTCTGGAAGACCTGGGTGCGAAAATAGAAGAAAATAACGGCTGGTATAAAGTCAGATCTTCAGGTTTAAAAGGCGGAACCGTTGTGCTCTATGAATCCGGGGATACGGTTACTGAAAATGCTCTCATGGCCGCCGCCTGTATTCCGGAAGAAACAACCATAAAGTTTGCTTCTGCCAATTATCAAGTTCAGGAAATGTGTTTTTTCTTAAAAGAGCTTGGTGTTGAAATAGAGGGCATTGGAACGACAACCCTTAAAGTTCGCGGGGTCAAAGAGATCAATAAAGATATCTCCTATAGCTTGAGCGAGGATCCGGTAGAGTCAATGTTCTTTTTGGCCGCCGCCATTGTTACCGATTCTTCAATAACGATAGAAAGATGTCCTATAGATTTCTTGGAGTTGGAACTCTTAAAACTGGAAAAAATGGGATTTAAATACAAAAGAAGCAAGGAGTATTTATCAAATAATGGACAGACGAAGCTTGTTAATATAACCACTTTCCGCTCAAATCTAAAAGCGATAGAAAGCAAAATAGAGCCCAGGCCTTATCCCGGTCTTAATATAGACAACCTGCCCTTTTTTGCGGTTATAGCCACTCAAGCCGAGGGTCAAACCCTTATTCACGACTGGGTCTACGAAGAACGTGCCATTTATTACAAAGAATTGGATAGACTTGGTGCTAGTACTATTTTAGCTGACCCGCATCGTATATATATATCAGGGAAAACGTTATTACAGCCAAATGAAGTGATATGCCCCCCTGCCTTAAGACCTGCCGCCATAATCCTTATAGGCATGCTTGGTGCTCAAGGCACATCTATACTGAGAAATATTTACAGTATAAACCGAGGATATGAGAGCATTATAGAGCGCCTTAACAGCTTGGGTGCATCAATAGAATTTCAACCCAA
>JBNJEF010000006.1:0-21127 GCA_051745565.1 Patescibacteria group bacterium
TCTGTTCCCATAACCGGTTTTTTGAGTAAAGGGTTGTTAGAGTTTAACGACAAAGGTGAAATAAAAGTAGATTCAAAGAATCACTGTGTTGGGACTGAGGGTCTTTTTGCTGCGGGGGATGTTACCGATGTGCCGGAAAAGCAGATCGTCATTGCTGCGGGAGAAGGAGCAAAGGCCTCTTTATCTGCTTACAAGTATTTGAAGAGTTGATCTTTTACAGAGTTCATTTATTTATAGATAAAACATTTAATATATGAAAAATACTTATATTATTGCAATAGCCATAGTGATCGCCGGAGCCATGATATCTGGCACTTTTATTTACTTGGAAAGAACCGATGAGGGAACTTCCGAACAAGAGGCAAGAGTCGCGGGTTCTGAGGAAAAAGAGGAGACCGAAATAGATGCCCGGGAGATAAATATAGAGGGTTGGCCCCAAAAAGGAGATCCGGATGCTCCTGTGGTGGTTGTGGAATACAGTGACTATGTATGTCCTTTTTGTAAGCGTCTTAAGGACAATGCCATTTCAAGTATTGAAGAAGAATATGTAGAGAGCGGGGAAGTACTTTTAGTATTTAAAGATCTTCCGGTTGTTGGAGGTGACAGAGCTGCCGAGGCAGCTCACTGTGCGGGAGAGCAAGATGCTTACTGGGATTATCACGATATTCTTTTTGAAAATCAACAGGCTGATAGAGCTAAATGGGATGATTCAGAAGTGCACAGAGACTATGCCGACGAGATAGGTATTGATGATGATGAATTAGTTGAGTGTTTTGAAGATAGAAAATACCAGCAGAAGGTCATAGACTCTACCAGAGAAGCTAGATCTTTAGGGGGAGAGGGCACACCTTATATTATTGTTAATGATCAGGTCGTATCCGGAGCTCAGTCTTACCAAATTTTTGAGCGGATTATTGAGAGTTATCGCTAAAATTAATTATACTAGAGCCTCATTTTAATTAGTGTTAATATAAGAAACATGATCTGGCAGGATATTGTTCTATCAGTGGGTCAGTGGGTCTTTATTTTGGCACTTTTACCTTCTTTGTTGAGTAAAGATAAGCCGGCTTTAATGACCAGCGTTATAACCGGTACGGTTCTTGCGGTATTTGCTTTTACTTTCTCCACCCTCGCTCTTTGGGCTTCGGCAGTCTCCACCGGTGCAGTCAGTTTGGTCTGGTTTATTTTGGCTTTTCAAAAGTATCGTTTAATTCAAAGGGAAAAAAAGAACAGTATAAAAGAGAGAGTACTCAACATAGAGTAAAAGAAAAGGCGGCTGAAAGCCGCCTACTGTTTATTGAGGATCATTAAGTTTTTACAACACTGAATCCCGGGGAGTCAGTGTTTTCTTTCATTAGAAATCCTGACTCTCCTTTTTTTAGTATCTCCTTTATAGCTTCACCCTCTTTCGGGTGAAGTTTATGTTCACACTTCTCCGAATTGGGAATGTTAGGATAAAAGAACTTAATTCGCCCTCCATCAATTTCTATGTCGCCAACACCCATCACGAGGTGTCTGCGGAAAGAATTACAGAAGGAAGCAGCTCTTTTTTCACCGTTAGCGAAAAGGCTAAAACCGACAATTTCCCCGTGCTCATCTTTTAATACCTTGAAATTGGCTGCGAGAGACATTTTCTACTCCTTCGGTTTTTTGTTTAAAAGATCGCTGACTTTTTATACAATATTTTCTTTAAAAAAGCAAATCCTGAATACCGAATTTGTTTTGGAAGTGCGATAGAAAAATTTCAGTGTTCTTAAATTTAAATAAGAAAGTTATTTATTAGGAGATAAGTATTAATAACAAAAATAATTTTAGGTAAAAAGTATTTTTGTTATGTATAATGAAAAAATGGACTTTGATGATAAAAAGAAGAATTTACTAATGGGAATTTCTGTTTTTTCTGTTGTCTTGTTGATTCTATTATGGCTGTTTTTCTTTTGGACACCTTCTTTTTTTGATAGGTTCTCCGGTGTAGAGGAGAGTGGAGAAAAGGGGGGAAGTACAGAGCAACAAAAAAAGGTCATTGAATACCAACACACTGAAAATCCGGACGTTATCAAACCGGAAGATGAAAAAGGAGAAGTGGAAGAATCCGAAATTAAACCGGAATACAAAAAAGAGGAACCGAGATCTTTTTTGGCTGAAAAGAAGTATTCCAATTATATAGAAGTAACAGATAGTTGTGGCCCTTATTTTGAAGGCGAGTGTTTGAATGTACGTTCCGGTCCGGGTTTGGAGTTTTCGGTGGTGGGAAGGCTTCGTGAAGGACAGGTGTTAAAAATTGAAAGTGATTCAGAGAATGAAGAGCAAGATTGGCACAAGGTCGTTTTTGATGAATGGATAAGGTACCCCGAAAGGCTTTCGGATGAGTGGTATGTAGCTGATGGTTATGTAGATGTTCTGTTTGAGGAAGAGACACATGATCTAAAGAGTGGGTCAGATGTTGATTCGGAAAAACGTATTGTCATTGTTAGGAGTGAGCAGAAGCTATATGCATACGAAAGAGAAGAGGTTTTTATGAAGCTTGATATTTCTACCGGTATAAGTTTGACCCCTACACCTCGGGGGAATTTCAGGATATTTAGAAAAACTCCCAGTAGATATATGCAGGGACCTCTTCCCGGTATTAGCTCCAAATACTGGGATCTTCCCGGAGTTCCTTGGAATCTGTATTTTACCAAGCAGGGGGCGGTTATTCATGGAGCGTATTGGCATGACAAATTCGGTCATCCTTATTCAAACGGATGTGTGAACGTGAAGCCTAAAGAAGCAAAAAAGCTCTATGATTGGGCGGATCTGGGTACGGAGGTTATTGTTCAAGACTATTAATATTTGACATTTATCTTTTAATTATTGCACTGCTGTCTTAAAAGTGATATAAATTTGCAATATTCTGTTGAATAGTTCAGTCATTATGAATTACTTGATTGGTTTTATTATAACCGTACCCGGTATCTTCTCAGGATCACTGCCGACCGTGGATATCTCCACGAACTTTGAAGACTTTTCGGTTAACAGCCCAAGAGAGAGTTCTGCCGTTGAGCGCAGTATTTTTACAGATCATTTATCGTATGATTCGGACGTTTTACTTTCAGGCCTTGCTATGGAAGGATATTCGGCAAGTAATAAAAATCGCTCCGATCATTCCCCTAACAAGGAAGAACCGCCAGTTCAAAAGGATCCCGTTCAAAAGAATTCCGTTGTTTCCGATGATGTTTCATCAGAGGTTCCGGAAGTTCCCTTTTTTTCTCAATCTGAAGATATTTCCTTATCTTATTGGAAAAGTCGTGCTTGCGGAGTGGCAAGCTTGGCTATGATAATAGAGTTTCATTCTCCCGGAAGAACATCACCTCAAGAGCTTTTAAGTGAAGGACTTGATTCCGGGTATTATTTATCGGGAGCAGGTTGGACCCATCAAGGGTTGGCTTCTTTGGCTCATAAATACGATCTGGAAGGTAGCCCCTATGATCTTTCTCATATGGATACGGAGACCGCCTATTCTCGGATGCGATCATTACTTGAGAAGGGTCCGATCATTGCGTCTGTGTTTCATGGTTTTGATCCGCAAAGTCCCATTCCGCATCTGGTGGTAGTAAACGGTGTTAAAGATGGTTTGGTCTATTTCAATGATCCGGACGGGTCTTCCGGTGGAGGAAGTATATCAGTGGACGGTTTCAAGAGAGGTTGGAAGAAGCGTTTTATAACGGCTCACCCCTAGAATTCTTGCTGTGAAGTTCTATGAGAAAAGGAGGATCAAGGTTGGATCAACTCTTAGTGGAGAAGGGTTTGGTGAAGTCTCGTGAAAGAGCGAAGCGTTTAATAGAGGGCGGCTCTGTTTTTGTGGAAGATAAGGAAGTACGCAAGGGATCTTTTTTGTGTTCACCAGAGGCAAAGATAGACTTAACGGGTGAAGATATTCCCTGGGTTTCCCGTGCCGGCCTTAAGCTGGAGAAGGCATTTGATGTATGGTCTATTGAGGCAGACGGTTCGGTCTGTTTGGATATAGGGGCATCTACAGGAGGATTTACCGAGGTGCTTTTGCATAGAGGGGCACAGAAAGTTTATGCTTTGGATGTAAGTTATGGGCAATTGGCCGAGAAATTGCAAATCCATCCCAGGGTGTATGTTTTGGATGGTAAGAATATAAAGAACGCGGAAAGCTCATGGTTTACAGAGGGATTTGATGTTGTAACTGTTGATGTTTCTTTTATTTCTCTTGGATATGTTATTCCTAGGATGTCGGAGTTTTTAAAAAGGGGAGGTTCGGTAATCATTTTAATAAAACCGCAGTTTGAGGTGGGGAAGGAGCGTATCGGAAAAGGGGTGGTCAAAGATCCTGAATTACATAGAGAAGTGACGAAAAAGATAAAAATAAGAGCCAAGGAAGAAGGACTCAAACCGGTAGGTATTACGGAGTCTCCCATAAAAGGGTCTAAGGGGAATAAGGAGTTTCTTTTTTATGCCAAAAAGTGAATTATTTTTTCGGTGAGTATTGTATTGAGTATTTTTCTTAATTAAAAGATCTTATTTTTGAAGTTTTTATAAGGTATATTATTAATATTTATTAAGTGCTTTTTTTGTGGTACTGTATATTCATATAAAATAAATTCTCTGATTTATCATATATGAATAGTTGTATGTTTCTTATTACGGAGTAAGGAAGTGTTTTTAAAAAATATTATGTTTTTCCAGAGTTTATTTATGGCAAGAGATATTATCCAAAAGGTTGATAGGTCTTAGTATGTTCCCGGAAGCTATTATATACATTCTTTTATTTATTATTTCTTGTGCGATCTTTTATTTTACCGGTGAGTGGATAATAAGAGGAGTAAGCAAGATATCGTATAAATTTGGCTGGAGAGAGTTCATTTTGGCATTTTTAGTAATGGCCTTTACCGCTTCCTTGCCTAATTTTTTTGTTGGAATAACTTCGGCGTTGAAAGGGGTTCCGGAACTTTCTTTTGGTGATGTTATTGGCGGAAATCTCATTGCCCTGACCGTTGCCGCCCCTTTGGCTCTTATGTTCTCTTTGAGAAAAGAGATAACCGCAGCTAGCCGGACAGTTCAGTGGTCCCTCTTTTTTGTTCTGGGTGCCGCATTGCTTCCTTCTATTTTGGTTTTCAACGGAAGCTTGGGGAGACTGGATGGTATTTTGCTTATACTTTTTTTCTTCACTTATATAGTTTGGCTTTTCTCTAAGAGGGAGCGTTTTATGCTCTACCACCGTAAGCGTTTTGGTGAAAAAAAAGAAGAAAAGGATACAAAACTGACAAAAATAGAGATATTCAAAATGGTAGCCGGATTTGTTCTTATTGTTATTGCAGCCCAGGGAATAGTTACTTCGGCCACCTATTTTGCTGAGGGTTTCGGGCTCTCTCTTCTTTTGATAGGAGTGTTAATTGTTGGTATAGGCAACTCTCTTCCTCAGATATACTTTGCTACTTCTGCTTCTTGTAAAGGAGATAATTGGATGCTTTTGGGAAGCATTATGGGTTCGGTTGTTATTCCTGCCACATTGGTGCTCGGTGTTGTTTCGCTGATTCAGCCTATAAATGTTGATAATGTTGATATAGCACTGGTTGGAAGGATCTTTTTGATGCTCGCTGCGGTCATTTTCTTCTTTGCCCTCAAGACTAGCCAAAAGATGGTCATACAAGAAGCTCTTTTGCTTCTCTCTGTGTACGGGGTATTTTTAGGATATGTGTTTTTTGTTAACTAAAAGATAATTTGAGAATAATTGTCTTTGCGGTATTTACTTATACTTGTATAATAAAATTGCATGGAGCAAGAATCTTTTGAATCTAATAAAGACAACAAACGCTTTAATAATCCTCAGGAGGAAATAGATTTTCTGCGAGAAGAACTTTCTAAGATGGAGGGTGGTTTGGAGAGCGATCCGGAAGAAAAAGAGCGTGCCGATATTGAGAAGATAAAAGAATACCAAGAAAAACCTGCTGAAGAAGTTGTTGAGAAGCAGTATCAAATGTCAGAAGAAGACAAACTGAACAGTATTTTGGGATTGGAGCCGGAAGATCATAACACCAAAGTAAGCGAGGTTTTGGGTTTAATGGAAGAGAAGGGCATACACAACGCTCTTTCTATGGTCAGAAAAATGAATAACCCTCATCTTGAAGATGATCTGCATAAAGCTCTTGTGCAGTGGCTTAAAGCCGGATATTCCATAAAGGGACTTAAAGAAAAAACGGATCTGTGGAGGTCTTTGAAAATGACCCTTTTTGAAGTATCGCTACCTGAAAAAGAAAGCGAAGAGGAAAATAACAAAAGTTTTAAAGAACTTGTTTCTTCCATGGAGCAGTTCTACGCCGGAATGTATTCCGTGGCCGGGGTCAGCAGAAAGGAGGGGGGTTTCTTCACTTTTGAGATAGCCACTTCAGAGAATAACAGTAACATTGTTATTTATGCTGCTGTTCCCACCGAAAAGGTTGGAATATTTGAAAAGCAGCTTCTGTCTGTTTTTCCGACAGCTCAGATAATTGAAAGGAAGAACGATTATAACATTTTTGTGGAAGAAGGAGCCGAAGCTGCATCTATTGCCGATCTAAAGCGTGATTCTTGCCTCCCTATAAAAGGATATGATGAGTATGACCACGATCCTCTGAATGTGATATTGAACTCCTTTTCTAAAATAGCGGAAAACGAAGAAGGGGTGGCTTTACAGTTCGTTTTTAATCCCGGTTCAGGTGCTCATGCCGGTAGGTATAAAGGTATACTCTCGGAGCTTGAGAAAGGGACTTCTCTGAAAGAGGCAGTGGAAAAGTTTACCTGGAATTTTCAAACTGTTTTGAAGGGAATTTTCAAAGAGGTGTCATCAAATAAGAACAAAAAGGAAGATGAAGTATCTCTTCCCAAGCAGTCAGATGAGGTGGCCATAGAAGAAGTGAAAAATAAAATGTCGGCTGTTGCTATGCCTGTGAACATTAGAATAGTGGCCTCTTCCAAAGAAAAAAACAGAGCGGAGGACATCCTTGATGAGATAGAGTCCTCATTTAATCAGTTTGAAAATCCCTCGGGGAACAAGATGGATTTTAAAAGAGTGAAAGGAAAAGAACTTAGGGAGGTCTGCAAAGATTTTATCTTTCGTCGTTTTAATAAAAAAAATGCCATTGTTCTAAATACCAAGGAGTTGACTTCACTAATGCATATGCCCTCAACGGGTATTGTTTCTTCGCCCGAATTCAAACAGTCCGCTCGTAAAACAGCTCCCGCTCCTTCTGACATGGATCCGCAAGGCATTATCCTCGGGGTTAATGAGCATCGCAATCAGGAAAGGGAGGTGTTCTTATCAAAAGAGGACAGACTCAGGCATTTCTATGCCATTGGACAAACCGGTACGGGTAAAACCAATCTTCTTAAAAATATGATAACGCAAGATATTAAAAACGGAGACGGGGTGTGTATGATAGACCCGCATGGTGCGGATCTGGAGGATATTCTGAAAAGAATTCCCAAGGAGAGAATAGACGATGTTATATATTTTGAGCCGGGATATACAAAGAGAGCTATGGCTTTAAATATGCTTGAGTATGATCCGAGTAAACCGGAACAGAAGACCTTTGTGGTTAACGAACTTTTCAGTATATTCCAAAAGCTCTATTCAAATAATCCTGAAGCTATGGGACCGATGTTTGAACAGTATTTCAGAAATGCCACTATGCTTGTTTTAGAGGACCCGACCTCCGGGAGCACTCTTTTGGATATATCAAAAGTTCTGGCAGACAAAAATTTCAGAGAACATAAACTTTCTAAAAGCAAGAATCCGGTGGTTAATCAGTTTTGGAATGAAATAGCCGGTAAGGCGGGTGGGGAATCTCAGCTTGAGAACATCGTTCCTTATATCACAAGTAAGTTTGATGTTTTTTCGGCCAATGACATTATGCGTCCCATTATTGCTCAACAGAAGTCTTCTTTTAATTTCAAGAATGTTATGGATGAAAGGAAGATACTTTTGGTCAATCTGGCGAAAGGTAAGCTGGGAGATATCAATTCTCATCTATTGGGCCTTATACTGGTTGGTAAAATACTAATGGCGGCACTTTCTCGAGAGGGTCCAGCAAAAGATCTTACCCCTTTTTATCTTTACATTGACGAATTTCAAAATGTAACTACCGACTCCATAAATACCATTTTAGCGGAAGCAAGGAAATATAAATTATCTCTTAATGTGGCTCATCAGTTTATCGCTCAGCTTAACGAAGGGATAAGGGACTCTATATTTGGTAATGTGGGTTCAACGGCTTCTTTCCGTGTTGGTTCTGAGGATGCTGAGTTTTTGGCTAATCAGTTTGAGCCGGAATTCTCTGCCAAGAATTTAATGAATCTATATAACTTTAACGCCGTAGGAAGAATACTGGTGAATGGTTACCCAAGTAAGCCATTTAACTTCAAGACCCTTCCTCCGGAAGAGGGAGATGAATCTCAAGCGGAGGATATTAAGCAACTATCATACTTAAAATACGGCCGTTCACGTGAAGAGATAGAGGAAGAGATATATTCCAGGTATCAAAGTGTGCTTTAATTAGTTATATATTTTATGTCAGATAAGGAACCAATAAAAAAAGATCCCACTTTGCAAGAAGGACAAGAAAATGAAAACCGACCCTCAAAAGAATGGGTTCATGATTTTAACGAAAATGCGGAAAGCTTTCTGGAGAAGGTTGTTAATGAAAAGAGAAAAAGTTTCGCCAAATTGGATATAGATGCCGGTGATTGGCTGAAAATTCAAAAAAATTACAGAGAAAATATAACCAAAGAGGATTACTCAAAGGAGATTAACAGAGAATACGGTCAGAAAAAAGAGCAATATATGGAAGCCCTAAAAGATCACCTTAAAGTGATAATTGAAAAAAAAGGTTTTTATCCCGAGAGCGATCAAGAATATAAAGATGAGCTTATCAAAGAAATAGCAGCTAGCCAGTCGGTGAAACTTTACGAAGAGAAATCGGTTGCTTTAATGAAGGAGTGTCCAGAGTCTTTAAGGGATACAGTGAAGACGACAGAAGAAGGGTTGATAGAGCAGTATGATGATCTATCACCGGAGAGAAAAGTTGAGGTCTCTTCTGCACTTATCGGTGATTCAACTTTTAGTTCTTTCGAAACATACAAGAAACCGATAAGCTGGTTTGCTTTTGATGTTACTTATAATAATGAAGATTCTTCGGATGATAAATATGCCACGGTAAAAAAGGACGAAGAATATCAGCGTGACAGCGATTCCGCCAGAGCGAGAAAAAAGGGTGTTTCTCCAAAAAATAGAGCTGAAAGAGATAAAGATAAAGAAAGCCGTTTTGAGTTTACCAAGTTGGAATTCTTACGTAATGATAATGGAGATATAACTGGAATTGACTGGGATGGCGATCTTGTAGATTTTGACTGGAGAGATCTCATGGATCATTCGTCAGTGGCGGAGAGCGGTACTTTTAATATAAGTGATGCCAGAAAAATTGAACATCTTTTAAAAGAGGCAAAGGTTTATGAGCAGGCCATTAAGAAACTTAATAACGAAAGAGGATTGAAACAAGAGGAATACAAGTGGTTAAAGAAGGGGTTGGATGAAAAGATCAACACCTTAAGGTCTGAATACGGCGAGTATTTGAAAATGACAAAGATCGTATCGGACTTTGATGTAAAGAAACCTTCTCATTTTTATCATGAAGATAAAAAGAAGGAAGAGGAAGAAGCGAGCAAGGAGGAGGAAAGCAGGGAAACTGATAATGTTGAAGACAAAGAACTTAAAGATGAAAAGGTTAAGGATGTAAAGAATAAAAACAAAGATGAAAAGAATAAAAACAAAGAGGTCAAAGATGAAAAGAATAAAAACGAAGAGGTTGAAGATGAAGAAAAGAAAAGTATCTCCGGTTTTAATTTTATTACTCCAGGAGAAGACCCTGAATCGGTTTCATCCGAGGAAGAAGAAATCATCAACCCCCTCGCTTTGGAGCTTTTTTCTGAAAATACTGAAGGTGATAAAAAAAAGACAGTTGAAAGCGGGTCTTCTGAGAGTCTGGGGGGTTCCGGAGATAGAAAGGTTGAAGACGTAAATGCTGCACCAGATAGATCCGTTCATGAATTGGAAGGAAATGAAGAGCAGTCTGTAGTTTTTAAGCCGGAAAAAAAAGAATTGCAGAAAAAACCCGATATTACTCCTGAGCCCTTTTTTGAGCAGAGGGACGATGATGATGTTCTTCTTTTTGAGAAGGAGAAGATCGCTGGTAAACCGAAAAAAGATAAAGAGAGCGATGGTTCTGAGAATTATTCAGAAAAAGAGCACGAACATGACGAGCCTTCTGATCCAGCCTCTATGTCCGAGGATTCTCGTGAGACGAGAGTTGAAATGGAAAGAGGTGAGTCTTCAGAAAAAGAGAGCGAGCGAGCAGTAGAGGAGATAATGGAAAAGTTCAATATAGCCGAGGGTCCTAAAAACGCGGAGATCGTAAACTTCATTCTTCAGAGTGTAGATTCAACCGGCCTTTTGGGGGAGTCAAGAGAGGCTATTATAGATCTTTACTTTTATAACTGGAATAAAGAGAATGTACCCGATAGCAAAGTAGAATCTACTCTCGTTAATCTTTTAGAGGATAGTTATGCAGAGAATAAGGATTTCATTCAGGGAGTAGGTGACATACATAAAGACGATAACGGTAATGCGATAATTTTATTGGAAAAAGTGGGGCTTTCAGAGGTAAATAAACAAAAAGCGGAGATCGTACTTTATCCTACAGGAGTTATGTCCTTAAAAATATCACAAGGAGAAAACATAGAAAAAGTTCCTTTGGATGAAGATAATTTAAAAGAAGTTAAAAAAGCTCTGCATCGTTTTTTTGAAGCTTGATCTATAGACTGGTTGTTTGTCTTTTCTCTTTCAAGAAAGAATTCGGAGTGTACTCTTTTGAGTATGTCTTAAAATAAGATAAACTGTTTAATATGTCTACTTTAGAGGAAAAACCTAAGGATAAGTATTCCGCTGTCTGGGTTTCTCATTCTTCAATGGGAGATTTTCTTAAATGCCCTCGTCTCTACTACCTTCATAATGTTTACAAAGATCCTCAAACCGGCAGAAAGATGAACATAGTAAATCCCGCTCTTTCTTTAGGGCAAGCGGTTCATGAAGCACTGGAGGGGCTGGTTAGGTTCAGAGTTGAAGAGAGGCTGGAACAGCCGATATTTGATCACTATGAAGAAGCATGGGAGAAGGTTTCCGGTAAAAAAGGAGGGTTTGCCTCCTCTTCTGAAGAAAAGGAGGTTAAAGAAAGGGGAAGGGAGATGATACAGAGGGTTGTAAAGAATCCGGGGCCTTTGGCCAAAAGGACGGTTAAGTTAAAAGAAGGAAAAATGCCTCCCAATTTTTATATTTCAGAAGATGAGAATATTATACTTTGCGGTAAAATAGACTGGCTGGAATATCGTGAAGAAGATGACAGTATTCGTGTTTTGGATTTTAAAACAGGCAAACACGAGGAAAAAGAAGGCTCTCTGCAACTTCCCATATATTTTCTTTTACTTGATGCTTTGCAAAAGAGAAAAGTCAGCGGAGCATACTATTGGTATATAGATAAAGAAGATGAGCCCCGGAGTATAGATTTACCTGATCTGGAGGAGAGCAGAGAAAAGGTTCTCTCTATAGCAAGAGAGGTAAAACTTGCCAGGGAGAAAAACGAGTTCGCGTGCCCTTATGGAGGGTGTTTTGGCTGTCGTCCTTATGAAAAGATCTTAAAGGGTGAAGCGGAGCATGTCGGTGTCGGTGAGTACAACCAGGATCTTTATATGGTAAATTAAAGCGATATATTAATGGGAGCTTCTATTATAGAAAGTGACGGTATTAAAGTAAAAGTTTCTTGCAATAAGCGATCCAAGCGTATCCGCTTGAGTATTTTAAATGATGGCACCGTCTTACTCTCCAGACCTTTTTATGTAACAGAAAAGAGAGCCCTTTCTTTTCTAGATGAGCATGCAGACTGGATCAAGAAGAAATTAACAGAGAGAACGAAGAATACAGATACCAATATATCCGTTTATGATCCGGATCACTATCTTGGGTATAAAGAGAAAGCTCGTAGGGTAGTGGAGGATAAAGTTGATCAATGGAGTAATTTTTATGGTATTGGGTTTAATAAAATATCAATACGTAACCAAAAGCGCAGGTGGGGTAGCTGTTCTTCAGTGGGGAATCTTAATTTTAATTACAAAATATTCTTCTTAAAAGAAGAGCTTCAGGATTATTTGGTGGTCCACGAACTTTGCCACTTAAAGTATATGGACCACTCCAAGGCGTTTTGGAAAGAGGTGGCAAAAGCTGTTCCCGATTATAAAGAAAGGGCAAAACTTCTGAAAAAAGGGGTTGATATTACGTAATTAAAAAGTTCAGTTATCAACGGATTTATTTTGTAAACGTTTCCTTTTTAAGCTATCATTAATTAAAGTGTAAATAATATTAAAGCCTAATTTCTTTATCATATGTCTTACGAAGGACTATCTAAAAAAGAGCAGGTATCTACTAATGAAAATGTAGAAGAGACACTTCAACATACCGAAGAGCAAGAATTGGAGAAACTAAAGAGAGAATATTCAGAAAATAAAGGAAATTGGGATGAGGAAAAACAAAAACGACTGAACGAACTAGAAGATTCCGTGTATAACAGCAAAAAAAACAAAAGTCAAATTAAAGTAGAGAAAACCTATAACTACAGAGATGAAGAAACAAAGACGGAGATGAAGGGTTACAGAAAAGAGTTGGAGGAGGATAGAAAAAATAAAGAAGAGCAAGGTTTGGAAAAAGAGGTAATTGGATCAACCGGTGAAAATCCCAAAGAAGTGCCTCAAGTTATTGAAGGAGAAACCGAAAAACAATACGGAGAAGAGAAAGATATACCGGATGATATTCGTAAATTTCTTAATAGCTTAAAATTCAATAAAAATTTAACAGAAGAGGAAGCAAAAAAAGTAAGAAATACATTACTTTCTAAGTATCATCCTGATAGCAACTCTGGAAATGATAAGTATAATCTTGCCGGTTTAATAAATGGAGCTTTTAGCGCATGGAAGAAAGGAGAAACTGTGGATGTTCATAATGAAAATGAAGCTCATATCTCAATAGGAGAAGACCGTGGTTCGGAAGAGGGCGAGGAAGGTGAGGGGTCAACCGAGTCTCATTTAGAGAAGATGTTGAAGAATTCCAGAAAGGAATTTGCCAAAAAAGAATGTGAAGCCGAGGCTTGGGTTAAGGCACATAAAAACCAAAATAAAAAGGAAGAATATGAAGGATATAGGGAGGCAAAGGATAGATATCTTCAAAATTTAAGAAGCATACGTAACGAAAAACTGGAAGCTCTGGAATCGAAGGGAATGTCAGATCAAGAGAAAGAGAGGATAAGAAAAGAGATCTTAAAAACGACGGTAGCTAATGAGGCGATAGAGCTTCATAATGAGAAAATGAACGCCTTGTTGGAAGAGAAACCTGAATCTTTGAGAGATAAGGCGTTAGAGATGGGAAAGATTGTTGCTAATGGATATCGTAAGTGGCCTTTGAGATATAAGCTTGGCTTATCGGCATTGCTTTTTGGAGCCGGTGTGGGTGCCGGTGCTATTGGAGGAGCAACCGGACTTGCTCTAGCTGGAGGAGCTGTTGCGGGATCGAGCATCCAAAGACTTCTTTCCGGTGCCGCTACCGCAGTGGGTCTTGAAGGTCTTATAAATAAATATCAAGATAAAAGAGCAGAGAAAGAAACACTGGAACTGTTTGCTGAAGGTTTTGAAGAAAAGATAAAAAACAGTGATACTGAAATTGATAAAAGACTTTTTGAGCTGGAGGGTAAAAAAACCGGCGAAAGATATCGCAGGTATATTTATAGTGGTGCTGCCGGTGTTCTTATAGGCAGCGGAGCTGTAGGCAGGATGCTGGGAGGCGTAATGGATCTGTTCGGTTCCGGTGATACACCTCCGACGGAAGGAGACGTTTCCATAGACAAAGAAAACTACCGCTTTGATGTTCCGGAGTTTAAAGAACCAGGAGTAATGGAAGGAGACGTTTCCATAGACAAAGAAAATTACCGCTTTGATGTTCCGGAGTTTGAAGATCCTCCTGATTGGATGGAAAACCCCCAAGAAGGTATATCAGTCCCTGACAGGGATGTTTCCGAAATTGATTTTACCGCTAGTGTAGAGTCCGGCAGTTCGGTTTGGGAAACAACTGAGAATTTCTTAAAAGAAAAACTGGGAAATAAATTTGAAGGTATTAATGAAAAACAGAAGATCTACCTTATAGATAAAATAAAAGACACGATAGCTGAAGATCCTTCTAAATTCGGAATGGAAGGAGTTAATAATATTGACACTGTGCAACCCGGTCAGCAAATAGACTTCTCCCCGTTAATGGAGGATAAAGTGATAGGTAAGATATTTGAATCTTCAGACAGCTTAAATGAGGAAGCGATAGGTAATATTATAAAAAATAACGAAACCATAGCTAAATGGATCAGTGAAAATCCCGATAAAAGTCTAACAACCGAAAAAGTAAAAGAAGTGATCTCCGGAGTGACCGAAGAAAATATGGTAGAAGAATTAAAGGAAACCTCTGAAGCTTCATCTGCAACGGAACCGATTGAAGATACACCTGAGCCCGAGGAAGAGATCAAAGAAAAACCTGAGCCGACACCTACAACCGAGGAGGAGACTGAGTCAACCTCTTCAAAGGAAGATATTGATTTGACTGATAAACGGGAAGTTTTTTATAGCAAATTTGCAGAAAAGTTTGGCGGAGAAGAGGTGTATGGAAACACAATGAAGAGAGTTACCAGTGCTCTTATGAACGGAGAAGTTACACCTCAACAATACTGTGATTTTCTAGAAAATGAAGTTTATGAGGGTGATGAGCTTCCTTTTGATAAAGAAGATTATGTTAAACAGTTAGATCATTATATTGAAGAGGCTGAGTCAGCCGAAGGTGCGGAGAGTAAGATGCAACAGAGCCACCAACGTCTATCGGCAGAGAAAAAATTGATAAATAGCATAAGCAGAGACGTGGTCTTTCTTCAAGGAGACCCCTCTGAAGTGGGTGCCAGATTTCCGGAAAGTAACGGTACAGAGGTTCCTAAAGCTGAATATGAAAATAAGGTTCGTTCCAGTGTTGGTGTTTTTCCAGATAGTCTTGAAGAGGACCATGCACCGATATCCCAACCCGAAGCGGAAGAGATCAAAGAAAAACCTGAACCGACACCTACAACCGAGGAGGAGACTGAAGATATATCTTTTGAGCCAATTCCTGAAGATGGATCATATGTCTCCGAGATAGGGTCCGGAGGCTCGGTCTGGCAATCTGCGGAAGATATTATGGAAAGAAACTTTGGTGATCGTTTTAATGAATTAAATGAAGCACAGAAGATCCATCTGTTAGATCAGGTGAGAGACGAGATAGCTAAAGACCCTTCCAAATTTGGACTGAAAGGAGTTGATAATATTGATATTGTACAACCCGGGGATAAATTAGATCTTTCTCCTTTAATTAAGGGAGGCTTAATGGGTAAAATGTTTGACTCTGCCGGTGGTCTCTCCGAAAAAGATATTTCCGATATTATCAGTAATAATGAGAAATTTGAAGAATGGATCAGCGAAAATCCCGATAAAAGCCTAACAACTGAAACAGTAAAAGAGGTAATTTCCGGGGCAAGTGAAGAAGGTGCCGAAGAAAGCGTAAAAGAAACTCCCGAAGCACCGCCTGCGCCTGAACCGATTGAAGATACACCTGAGACCGAGGAAGAGATCAAAGAAAAACCTGAGCCGACACCTACAACCGAGGAGATAAAAGAACCTGAAATACAGGAGGCTGAAGAACCTCCTGAACCTGAAGAGGCTGAGGTGGAGCCGGAAGAAAGTGAACCTAAACCGGAAACAGCACCGCCTGAGGCTGATCAGGAGACAACTGAGGACTCTGAGGAGCCGGTACAGGAAGTACCTGAGGAAAAAGGATCGTACTTTAATTTTGAGAACTTTGATTTTGAACGCGACGAACAGGGAAATGTCAAAGATTTTGGTTACAATGGAAACTTTCATAACTTTGATCCGAGAGATCTGGTGGAAACTTCAACCCCTGAAGAGCAAAGCCTTTATATGGAAAACAGAGGCGATATAGATACGACTCTAAGGCAGATAAAGGTTTATCAAGAGGCGCTGGAGAAAATAGTGGATGTGGGTACGCCTGAATATCAGTGGCTGGAAGATAGGTTGAACGATAATATAGACAGATTGGAAAATGATTACGGGGATATAGTAAAAGGTGATAATTTAAGGGATGCTTTTAGTTTAGAAAATGAAACTGGAGCCACACCGGAAAACTCTACGGAGGGCCCATCTTCTTCTGCGGAGGAAGCTCCGGAACATACTCCGGAGGAAGGGGTTGAAAGCGACACTTCTTCCGTGGAAGGTGTGATGGAACGCTATAATATATCCGAAGGAAGTGAAGAAACTATTAAAGGACTTCTTAATACAATAGAGTCATCCGGCCTTGAAGGACCATCTAGGCAAGCTCTTATGGATCTTTATTTTGAGAACTGGAATGCCGAAATACCTTCGGAGAAAACAGAGGAGGTGTTGGGGAATTTTTTCGGTGAAGAGTATGACAAGATCGGAGAATTCTTTGAGGATGCCAGAGAAATAACCAAGGATGATTCCGGAAATACCATAGTAACTCTAAGTAGGACAAAATGGGTTAATTGGAATAATTGGGATATTATAATATCCCCGGAAGGAACAGTTGCGGTTGACGGTCCTCAGAGTTGGGGTCTTAATGAAAGAACGATAAATAAAGAAAATCTTCAGGGTCTTAGAGATTACATTTATTCATATGCGGAAAGGATAGAATCAAGAGGGTAGCCGGGTAACTGACGCCTATTCATACTGAAGTTATCGTATCGTAGAAAGTTCAATAATTTTAAAAGTTAAAATAATAATTTATGAATGAAGAACAAAAAAATAATTTATTGGAAGAGCTGGGCTTGGAAGATCTACCGGAGGAAACTCAAACAAGGATACTTGAAGCTATGACGGAATCCTTACTTAAAAGGATAACTCTTCGTATTCTTGAAGAGCTCTCTGAAGAGGATAGGGAAGAGTTTGAAAAAATAAGGGAAGAGCAGGATGCTCAAAAGACTGAGAACTTTTTAAGAGAGAAGATACCAAATTATGACGAAATAGTAGAGGAGGTCTCTTCAAGTTTCAAAGAGGAAATGAAAGGGCATATTAATGAACTTAAAGAAGGGTTAGAGGAGGACCGATCCTAACTTTGTGGCCTCTTTTATCTTGTTAAGGATTCCATAAAAGATCCGTTATCGGGGTTAGATATTCTTTTGTTTTATGGTGATCGTTGAAAACTGTTTTTGGTTATAGTTTTTGACGTATAAGCAAATATGGGAATAAAATCTTAAATAATCATCTTATCAATAGATATTTGACACCTCGCTACCTTAATCTAAGAGCGCAGGAGTTCTTAATGGGTATACTGAGGTAATTGAGGATTTAGGTTTTTGACAATAACCTTCTTTTTTACAATGGCCAGAAATAAAGAATGAGAGGAAGAGCAGTAGCTATAATGATGATCTCTAAAGGTAAACCCACTTTCAGATAGTCTTTGAAACTGTATCCACCGGCTTCAAGTACTAAAGTGTTTGACTCGTGTCCGAAAGGAGTCAAAAAGACCGAAGTTGCACCTACGGCTACGGCCATTAAAAAAGGGTCAATGGATACGCTTAGTTCAGAAGCAACGAATATGGCTATTGGAGCCATCACAACCGCGGACACGGTTGCGTTAATAAAGTTAGCTAAAAATATAGATATTATAAGTACCAGGGCTACTAATACAGAAGGAGCCAGTACATCAGAGTGGGAAACTATAAAGGAAGCCGCAACGTCCGCCCCTCCGGTCTCTTGTAGGGCTATTCCGAGAGTGATCATTGAACCGATAAGAATGATAACCGGCCATTGTATACTCTCGTATGCCTGTTTTAAGGATACTAAGTTGGTAGCCACCATAATAAAAGAGGCAATAAGAAATACCGCCTCTACGGGGGCTGTGGTTAGTGTGGCGGTCAGTATCGCTAAAATAAAAATAGTTAAGGCAAAAGGAATAGCGTTCTTTTGACCAAAAGTAACGTCACGTTCGGCTAAAGGATATCCTCCCAGATTTGAAATAGCCTTCTGAACACTTTCTTTTTTTCCGTGCAAGAGAACGATATCGCCCGGGCGGAAACGGAGCTCATTTAAGGGAGTTTGTATTTGTGAGCCTGTTCTGGATACAGCTAAAAGATTGGTACCGTAACGCATGGAAAGAGGGATCTCGTCCCATTTTTTACCTATTATCGGGGAAAGAGGGTTTACCACCATCTCAATAGACCCTCTTTCATCTTCGGGGGTTTGTGATTCTACCGCTTTTTCTCCGACGAGGTTCAAACGGAACTCCTCGGAAAAGTTCTTTAACATTTTGGAATCAGCTTTGACCAGTAAATGGTCTTTGGGTTTTATTATCTCATAACCGGAAACATTGTTTATTACAACCCCGTCTCTTATCAAGGAGATCAGTTTTATGTCTTTCTTACCAAGATCTTTTATTGAACCGACATATTCTCCTACAAGTGTGGAGTTCTCCGGAATATTTAGTTCGGTTACATAATTTTCAACTGCAAAAGGTTCATCTGAATGAAGGTCCTTGCGTTTGGGGATCAATCTCCATCCCACAAAGGAGATGAATAGTATACCTATGATCGCCAACCCTATTCCGACTGGTGCGAAGTCAAACATTGCAAAAGGTCCACTCCCGGCTTCTTCTCTAAAAGCGGAAACAATTATATTCCGAGGGGTTCCGATAAGTGTCAAGTATCCCCCTAACTGGGAACCGAATGCCAAAGGAAGCAAGAATATGGAAGGAGAAAGATCGTTCTTTCTGGCAAGATGGATGGCGACCGGAATTATCGGCGCCAAAGCGCCTATGTTGTTTATAAAAGCGGAAGCAAAAGCCACCAAGCTTACCAGTACCATTATCTGTATGGCGGGGTGCTTGTCAAAAATACCTATTTTCCTGGTGATATAATCTATAAGGCCGGAATTGGAAAGTCCTCGTGTTATAATGAACATGGCGATAACAAGCAGTACCACCGGATGAACCATTCCCGAAAAAGCCTTGTCAACCGGTATAACACCGGTAAGAAAAACAACAAGAAGGGCGAAGATGGAGACCATGTCATATCTCATCGTTCTGCTGACCAGTAGTACCATAACCAGTCCGATAACGGTGAAAATTATAAGCTGGTCCGTGGTCAGTGAAGAAAACATCTCTAGTATGGACATATAGCCATAATATCATTCTTTTTTTTAAAACGGGATGTTGTTAAACTATGTAGAAGTAAGTAAATTTATATTTTAATATATCCATGGAATTCTTTTCCTTTTTTATTATACTTTTGGCGGCCGTATTCTTTTCCGAGGTTTTCAGCCGTTTTCATGTTCCTTGGGTGGTAACTTTGATGCTTGCGGGGGTTGTTATTGGTCCTTTTGGCTTTGGGTGGGTGAATATAGATGAAACCACTTACTTTTTAGGACAGATTGGCTTGGTTTTCCTTATGTTCATGGCGGGCTTGGAGATAAGACTTTCCGATTTTTGGGAGTCTTCTAAAAAACTCGTCACTGTTACTGTTTTGAATGCGGGTATTCCTTTTTTGGCCGGAATGACTTTGGCACTTGGATTCGGAATGGAAACTCAAGAAGCTTTTTTGTTGGGCATAATATTCATTTCTTCTTCAGTGGGGGTTATAATTCCCAGCTTGGAAGCATCCGGAATACTATCTTCCAAACCGGGTAAACTTATAACTCCCATGGTCGTTTTTGAGGATATTTTTTCTCTTCTTTTGATTGCCGTATTTTTTCAGATGGCTATGCCTGATGAAGGAGGGCTTGGTTTTCCTCTATGGCTTTTCCTGCCTCTGTTGATAATTTCTGTTATCATTTTGCGCATTCTGGTTGTTAAAATAAAATGGCTCTTTACTATAAAAGAAGGAGTATCTTTTAATGAACAGAAGGACACGGAACTTTCTCATGATTTTAGAGTGGTGATGACGGTTATGATCGGAACGGTGGTAATATTCAGTATTTTGGGACTTCACCCAATAGCGGGTGGCTTTTTTGCGGGTTTGATACTATCGGACGTTGTTGGTAATAGGAGATTGAAAAGAAGATTCAAAGTGGTTGGATATGGAATATTTATTCCGATATTTTTCGTCATAATTGGAGTTCAGACTGATGTAGGGGTTCTCTTTGAGCTTGACCCTGTTCTCTTCTTAGCCATTTCAGTTACACTGGTTTCAATGTCTTCTAAATTCTTAAGCGGGTTTTTGGGGGCCCGTCTGGTGGGTATGTCCACCAATGAGAGCGCATTATTAGGTGCAGCTTCCATTTCCAAGCTCTCTATAGCTTTGGCTGTTGCTTTTACCGGTGTTGAAGCGGGTCTAATTTCGGAAGATCTTGCCACTTCTTTAGTTTTTCTTACACTGACATCAACCCTGATAGCTCCGATCTTGGTTCGCTGGATAAGCAAAAAACTTGACATTAAAGTTGTTTAGTTTATCTTAGCCTTATGAATAAAAATAGAGCTGATATAGACAGAAGGATAATCGAACGTTCAAAGCGTGACTCTAATTGCTTTGCGGATATGTACAGGCGCTATGAACCAAGAGTTTTTGCTTTTTTTCAAAGAAGAGTTAACTCTCAAGAGATAGCAAAAGATCTGACCCAAGAAACCTTTACGAAGGCCTTTGGAAGTCTGCACCGTTTTGATCATAGAGGTTATTCTTATTCTTCCTACCTCTTTACGATAGCCAGGAATCTTCTTGTTAATCATTACAGAAAGAAAAAAACTGTTTCGCTTGAAGAGATGGAAAGTTCCCCATCTTTTACCCCCTCTTATCAGCAGAGATTTGACAGTGGTTTGGTTTGGGGTGCCACTAAAGATATGTCTCCCACTGAAAGATTGATCCTGGAGGAAAGGTACAAGAAAGGAAAGACCATAAGAGAAATAGCGGGAATAGTGAATAAAAGTGAGAATGCGGTAAACTCATACTTTCTCGCGCCAGAA
>JBNJEF010000041.1:0-5313 GCA_051745565.1 Patescibacteria group bacterium
CACCACCCGCCCAAATGCACAATATATAATAACTTAATTTTCAAAAAACCGTAACTCGTATCTATCTAAAGGACGTTGGACATTGAACTCAAACTCCATTCCCTGCAACACCGGCTCCAAGGCTCAAGTGTCTACCAATTTCACCACCCGCCCAAATGCACAATATATAATAACTTAATTTTCAAAAAACCGTAACTCGTATCTATCTAAAGGACGTTGGACATTGAACTCAAACTCCATAACCGGCTCCAGAATTAAACGACCTCTTTCACTATTCGCCTTTAATACTGCCATCTGTCCGCCCAGTAGGACTCGAACCTACGACCGTTCGCTTAAGAGGCGACTGCTCTACCAGCTGAGCTATGGGCGGATTTTTTATCTTCTTTTCAATTCTGTTTTCAAATAACTAACTGGTGCCGGGGGCGGGACTTGAACCCACACGGGCGAATCGCCCAAGAGATTTTAAGTCTCTCATGTCTACCGATTCCATCACCCCGGCAGAATTTATTTAGATAATATTACCAGTTAAAACCTCAATTTTCCAGTCCTGCCGAGGTGAACGATAAAAGAAAAGGTTCCTCATAACCTTAAATTCCATCAACACTCCCGCCGGAGGCCTGGGGGGGAATCGAACCCCCGAATGTCGGTTTTGCAGACCGATGCGTTACCACTTCGCCACCAGGCCTTGTGCTTCTACGATTAATACAGTACCACACTAAAACGGCAAATACAAAGACCGTCAAGTGCTATGTCCCGTATCTTTTGTATTACTCCCCTCTTTCATTTTTCTCTACCGCACCCTCTTCTCCTATCCTCACTGAAAGTATCTTTGAAGTACCGCCGGAATCCATAGTGATACCATATAGCACTTCGGCTCTCGCCATGGTCTCTCTGTTGTGGGTTATTAAGATAAGCTGAGAATGCTCGGCCAGCTTTTCAATAAGAGCCCCATATTTTTGTGAGTTTGATTCATCCAAAGCCGCATCGGTTTCATCCAGAATAAGGAAAGGAGGAGGATTTACTTGGGACATAGCAAATATTAAGGCGATGGAAGTAAGCGCCCTCTCTCCTCCGGAGAGCATAAGCAGGCCCTTTATATTCTTCCTCGGAATGGATACCGA
This sequence comes from Patescibacteria group bacterium, assembly GCA_051745565.1. Lineage (GTDB taxonomy): Bacteria > Patescibacteriota > Minisyncoccia > Phycocordibacterales > CSBR16-193 > SKVL01. The sequence continues at coordinate 1,122 of JBNJEF010000041.1, forward strand.
TATCTCCAATCCCTCAACGTATTCCGACCCCTCTTCTTCCTCTTCTGCTTCGGCAGAGTTATCCCCCTTGGTCTTCACCTTAATTCTTCTTAGAGAGGCACTTCCTCCTCCGAACATTTCCACAAAAAATTGGTGGAAAACGGAATTTATCCTCTCCAACCCTTCTTCAAATCTGACCCTTATGGTCTCCTCCAGATCGGCTATGACCGAACGAAGCAGATCCATTGAACTTTCCAGATCTTCCACTTCTTTTGCCAAGAACTCATCCCTCTCCTTAACTTCTTCATACTCATCCATTATCTCTTTGTGCGAACCTACGGAAAGTTCCTCAAGCCTTATCTTTGACCTCTCTATTTCTTTTCTTCTCTTTTCCTGTTCTTCTCTTGATTCTCTCAGGATCTCTTCGGAAGAAAGAACTCTTCCTTCCTCGTCCTTTATTTCATACTCTTTATAATCAAGTATGAAAGAACCGACAATATTGGCAGCGTCCTGCAGTTCTCTCTTGAAGTCCGCATCAACTCGTTCCAATTGGGATCTTCTTCCCCTTATCCTCTCCAGTTGCCCGCGTAGCTCCTGTTGAGCGCTCATACACTCAAACATCCTTCTTTCCGCCTCTCTGCTGGCACTCTGGTCATTATCCATCTCTTTTCTTAGATCATTCCTCTTTCTGGAGAGTTCTTCCGATTCCCTCTTTATGATCTCCATCTCGGCGCGTCTGTTCTCCACCTCTCCTTCCAACTCAGAGAGCTCGTTTTCCAAGTTTTGGTACTCTTCTTTGTTATCAAAAGAGCCATCAATAAAAGAGTTCAGAAATCCTCTTATCTTTCCGCGCATATCTTCCAATATCCCATGAACTTCCTCTATCTCCCTTTCTCTTCCGGCACGGTCTATATGTATATACATATCCTCTATAAAATACGAGACGGAACTCCACGGTACCGACGGCTCGCTATGATTGCTTCTCCCTAAATTCTGAAGTCTGCTCTTTCTAAATTTTATCTCCCCCTCCAATCTTCCGATATCTCGGTACACTTCTCCTTTCTTATCATCAAGTTTCTGCTGTGCCTCTTCAAGCTCAACTATTTCAGAGTTCTTCTGCTCGGCAGAGTTCTCCCTGGAGATCTCTTCTTTTAGCCTGCTTATCTCTTCATCGGTCTGACGAAGCTTCTCTTCAGGTCCTCTCTCTTCTTCATCTAAAGCCTTGCGAGTTTCCGTTATATATACATACTCTCTTCTTAAGAACTCTCTGTATCTGTCCTCAAGTTCTTTCTGAATAGCTCTGGCACGTTCAATTTTAGCAACCTGTTCCTTTAGAAAATTCATACGAGGAGTCAACTCTCGTCGCAGAGCCTTTGCTTCTTTGAGATTCTCTTCCGTTTTCAAAAGCTTCTTCTCGCTCTCTTTCCTTTTATATTGATATATCTTAAGTCCCAGCGCCTCTTCCACTATGGACCTGCGCTCAAGAGGTTTAGCGTTTAATATTCTATCGGTCTCACCTTGAGATATGATGTGATGAGAAGAAGCGCCGATGTGAACGGCCGAGAGAAGTTCTATGATGTCTTTTAATCTCGCCTTACTGCCGTTAATAAAGTAATTATTCTCACCGTCCCTGTGAACTGCTCTGCCTATTCTGACTTCATCAAAATCAATATTGGAGAATCGGCGATCGGAGTTGTCAAAAATTAACGTTACTTCTGCAATATTAGCTCGCCTGACATTATCAGTCCCGCTAAATATCATGTCTTCCCCACGCTTACCACGCATTGATTTGAAAGACTGTTCTCCTAAAACAAATCTAAAGGCTTCAGCCACATTTGATTTTCCGGAGCCGTTCGGTCCAACAATGGCGGTAACGGGGCAGTTAAATTCAAGTTTGGCTTTATGGGCGAATGACTTAAAACCGGAAACTTCTAATCTTTTGAGTATCATAAAAACTTTTTTCAAACGGAATACTAAAAACAACGATGGGAGTATTCATTCTAACATAACCCCGCCCTTTTTAGCTTGGAAAAGTGGCTTAAATGATGACCTGCCCACCCTCGCATTGAAGCTACTTCATATGACCCGCCCTACAAAAATGGTAGAGAGTTGCCCGGTATGAGAAAAGAAGTCTACGAAATCTTTGGCAGAGTGTAGAGAAGCAAAGCGGAATAACTTACGTCGCCCAATCCTTCTTCTTTAGTGCTTCTTTGGCAGCCTCCTGCTCGGCATCTTGCTTGGAGCGTCCTTCTCCCTTGGCTATAAGTTCATCTTTTATATATACTCCGGATACGAAGATCTTATCGTGATCGGGACCCTTCTCTTCCAGTACTTCATACATCGGGGTCTCGCTTTCTATTTCCTGCGCCTTTTCCTGAAAAAAACTTTTGGCATCTATCCATAATTTTTTGCTGACTATCTCATTAACACGAGGAGATATGTACCTATCAATAAAATACTTGGCCTTGTCGTACCCCTTATCAAGATATATGGCCCCTATAAGAGCCTCTACGGCATTTGCCATTATATATTCCCTGGCTCTGCCCGTGTCCTTTGCTTCTCCACGCGAGAGATAAAGCTTACCGTTTATGGAGATACTCTTGGCTACATTAAAAAGTGAAGTGGTATTAACAAGCGCCGCCCGCAAAGAGGTCAGCTCCCCTTCCGGTTTGGACGGATACATATGATACAGATAATCCGTTATAACAAGCTCTAAAACGGCATCTCCCAAGAACTCTAACCTTTCGTTATGCTCCATCTTGGAGTCTCTGTTCTCGTTAATATAGGAACGATGAACGAATGCTTGGCGTAAAAGTTCTTTATTATTAAAATGAACACCAATTTCCTCCTGAAAGGTGTCCAGCGAATCTTTCTCTTTTCTGTCTTCCATATTTTTAACTTTCTTGGTCGGAACCCTCGGAGCTTTTGTTCTTAGCCATTAAAACGCCGACCGCTTTGGTTATTAAGGGAACTATATCATCATAGAAATTGAGGTCTATGATGTCTTTGAGTTTGAACCACTTGGCATCATCTAAACCGCCATCTTTTTTAAGGTCAAGGTCCTCAAACTCGGCTCTGCTTAAAAAGTAAGTTACTCTTTTCTTTACTTTTTGTTTATCTTGGGTTTTGGCCACGTATTCGTTCTCACCGAGATTACATTCAACCTCCGTATCTATGCCCAACTCATCACGATTGACCCTTATAACTCCATCCTCGGGATTCTCACCCTCTTCAAGACGACCCTTTGAAAGGGTCCAGTGACCGAAAACATCATGAACAAAAGCCAGATAGATCTCTCCTTCTTGCTCTGCGTATATAACGGCACCCGCCAAATTACGAACCGGAATATTCTCTAATTCATTTTCCTCTCTTTTGGCCACAGAGTCATCCTTTCCGGGCTCACCCATCTCTTTGTAAACGGCACCTAAAACGCCATTGATGAATTTGCCACTTGTTTCTCCGCCAAAGGTCTTGGCAAGCTCTATAGCTTCGTTTATGGCAACCTTGGGAGGAACATCGCCGTAATCGGAAAAAAGGAGCTCAAAAAGACCCATACGAAGAACATTACGATCCACTGTCGCTATTCTGTCTACGGGCCAATTGGGAGCCGCCTTGGCTATTATCTCATCTATATCTTCTTGGCACCCCTTTATTCCGCTCACAATGTCCTCCGCAAAATAATAGTCCTTAACCTCCGGAGCGAACTCTTTGAGGTTACAGTGTAAGATCTCCCGGGGGTCAACTTCACCATCGCGAAAATCACACTCAAACAGAGTCTGAAGTACGATTGACCTGAGTAAATGACGGTTAGCCATAACTATTTAATGTGCAAAATATAACAATTTTTTGCCTCTGCCGAAAACCTAAAAGAATGGGGTTGCTATTTACCCTTTGCTTCCGTGGTTTTCTTCTCGTCAGAGGTTTCTTCTCCTCTTGCGACCATTTTGGCCTGATGTCTTCTTTGCTTGCGGGCCATCTGAGCATTCACGTCAATGACCATCCTGCCTTTATACATTCCGCAGTTATCACAAGCTCTGTGAGGCATCTTTCTAGCTCCGCACTCCGGGCAGAGTATCAGGGAATTACCCTTGTACGCCTGCTGGGAACGCCGAGTATTCCTCTGCGATCTGTTTAATCTCATTCTTACTACCATAGTTCAACAGTATAACTTATTTTTATAATTACACAAGAGTTTATACCACAGATCAGTGAT
>JBNJEF010000042.1:0-5108 GCA_051745565.1 Patescibacteria group bacterium
TCAAGACAGGGAACATCCGGGAAGTTCAAAGGCGGTTTGGCCGGAACAGGTGAAGAGGAGGTAAAATATCATACCGCCACTCATCTACTACTTTCGGCTCTTAAAGTGGTGCTGGGAAGTCATGTAGAGCAGAAGGGCAGTAATATTACCTCTGAGAGAGTGCGTTTTGATTTTTCTCACCCAGATAAAATGACCGAGGAGGAGAAAAGAGAGGTGGAAAGCATCGTTAATGATAAAATAAAAGAAGATCTTCCTGTGCAATGTGAAGAAATGACACTTGAAGAGGCAAAAGAAAAAGGGGTTTCCGGTGTTTTTAACGACCGTTATTCTGAAAGGGTAAAAGTCTATACCGTGGGCAATGATGAAAAGGATTCATTCAGCAGAGAGATATGCGGAGGACCTCATGTGGAAAGGACCGGAGTTTTAGGTAGTTTCAAAATTAAAAAAGAGGAATCTGTCGCCGGAGGCGTTCGTCGTATAAAAGCTATTTTAGAGTAATGGCAATATGGTCTTTTTCTCCCAAAAAAGATCTTCGACCAAAGTCTTGATAAATATCTCTGAAGAGGGGATTGATGGGGCAGTGGTGAGCTCGGCTGAAGGTAAGCGTAGAGATGTTATTTTGTATTATACCGGTAAAAAAACGGGTAAAGGCGGGATGATAAATTCTTTTTCTGAATTAACCGCCCTCGTTGGTGAGGTTATATCGGAGATCGCCAAAGAAAGTGACTCTTCCCGGGGGAAAAAGAAGAAGTTTACTAAAAACTCTTTGGTTGATTTTATATTTGTGATAGATAGCCCTTTTCAGTACAGTTATCTGAGTAGTATGTCCTCGGAAAATGAGGAGCCTGTTAAGATATCTGACGAAACTATAAAAAAGATAATTGAAAAAGAAGAACCGAGAAAACCGGAAAACTCGGACCGGGGTTTTTGGGAAGATGAAAAACTTGAGTTTGCAAAAAAAGAAGTAACGGAGGTTACTTTAAACGGATACTCTGCTCAGATAATACATGGCAAAGAAGCCAGACATATAGATCTTTCCGTTTTTAATACTGTTATTCCCCAAAAACTTCTGACTTCGTTACGTTCTCGTCTTAAGGGTGAATTCAAACCATCTTCGGTGAGGTTTTTTGCTCGCTCTGATGTGGATGTGTCTTTTTTGAATAACGCTCGCAAGAACAAAGACGACTTGTACAAGTATGTAAGGGTGAATATGTCCGATACCAATGTTTCGGTGGTTAACGGGAGTAAAACGGAGAGCGTTTTTTATTTAGGTAAGGGCTATCTTAATTTACTGGAAGAAATATCCAAGGAGTTCAATGTTCCTTATGATGTCGCCAAGTCTTATGTTTCTATGTTTTTGTCTGGCGCCGGAGAAGAGGGTTTTTCAGAGAATGTGGGGAAAGTGGTTCATAGAACACTGGAGGATTGGGAAAGAGATTATGAGGGTAATATGAATTATATGCCTAAATCGGTCTATTTGAATTGTGCTAAACGCTTTGAGGAGATGTTTCGAAATGTTCTTATTAAAAAACATCCGGAGACGGAAGTGATGACTTTGCGTGATGTTTATGAGCAAAATACCGGTTATTTGGTTAACGATACCAAGTTTGAAATAGCGGTTGGTGCTTATTTTGTTAATAGAATAATGAGCAACCAATGAGTAACAACTTTTTTGTTATTCATTTCAAAAACAGATCATGTGAGTTATAATAATAAAAAGTGGTTTTGCTATAATAATTTTACAACTTCTTAAAATATAATATGAAAGACATCTTTCCTCCTAATAACAAAAGGTCAATAAGGAATATCACACCTCCCGGGAATGAGGAAAAGGGTGGCAAAAAGAAAAATTCTTATTCGGAAAATTCTCATTTTAATAATAAAAAGGTAAGAGATTTAAAGAAAAGGCACCCGGAGAGCAGAGAAGGGTTTACAAAAAAGAAAAGAAAGAAAGATCGCAATAAGAAAGGCATCAATACGATCAACACCGAATCAAATGGAAGAGGTTCCAATAAAGGTAGAAAATGGCTTTGGTGGACCGTTGGAGGATTGGCCGGTTTGGGGGCTTTGGTTGTGGTGGGCTTTGGTATATCTTATCAATTCGCTACGGCTGAGGTTACAGTAAAGCCTACAAGCCATGACACTAAGATAGATGAAACAATAGAGTTCTATAAAAACCCTTCTTATGAGGAAGATCAGTTAGGTTTTGATATTATTACCATTGATAAAGAGGAACCGGAGAGCACGTCAATTGAAATATCCGGCACGGAAGAGGTGGAGGAGAAGGCATCGGGCGAAATAACTATTTACAATGAACATGGTGAGGAAGCGCAACCTTTGGTGGAAAACACGCGCTTTAAAACTCCGGATGGGCTGATATTCAGGATCTCGCGAAATGTCACTGTTCCAGGAATGGAAAACGGGGAACCGGGAACAATAAGCGTTAAGGTTCACGCAGACGAGGCCGGGGAGGAATATAATGTCGGTCCTACGGAATTCACCATACCCGGATTTGAAGGATCTGCAAAATTTGATGGATTTTACGCCAAGTCCGAGTCTCCCATGGAAGGAGGTAAAATCGGAGAAGAGCCGGTGGTAGAAGATCAAGACCTGGAAAATATCAAAAAAGAACTTCGCCAGGGGAGTGAGGAGGAACTTCTTTCCAGGGCTCGTAATTCCGTTCCGGAGGGTTTCATTCTCTTTGACGGACTCTATTATATTGAAAAGAAAGAGGAAATAGAGATGGAGAACTCGGAAGCTTCACTGGTAATTGATGATACCTTGGTCGGGGTTTTACTGGAAGAGGATGAGCTGGCTCAAGGGCTATATGAAAGAGCTTTTCAAGATACTAAGGGAGAGGTCGAGGTCAGGAATTGGGATTCTCTTTCCTTTTCTTCTGCAACAGCGAATGATTTTGACGAAGAAAGTGAATCAGTGAACATTGATATTTCCGGTGATGTTGAATTTTTCCGAAAGATCAAAAAGGAGGATCTGGCTTCTGAACTTGCGGGAATAGCCATAAAAGATAAAGATGCCATAGAAAAGATCATGACCAATTACCCTTCAGATCAAGCTGAGGCGGAAGTAAGCCCTTTCTGGATACGATCCCTGCCTAGAAATCCCGAGAATATATCCATAAACATCAAATATTAACGCTTCATTATTGACTTTTGCGTTATTTTTGCTAACATCTACTAACTTGATGAAAAACAAAGAAACAAATCAGGTTACAGGTACTGTCGTGGAAGCTTATCCGGATACCCGCTTTAAAATAGAACTTGATGACGGTTCGGAAATGCAGGCGTACCTTGCCGGGAAAATGAGAAAGTTCAGAATAAAGGTCCTGATAGGCGACAAAGTGGTAGTAGAGGTTGACCCCTATGGAGGAAAGGGTAGAATAATTCGCAGGTTATAAAATATGAAAGTCAGATCATCAATTAAAAAAATATGTCCGAATTGTAAAGTTGTACGCCGAAAGGGGCGTGTTTTTGTGATATGCAAATCCAATCCCCGACATAAACAACGGCAAGGATAGTTTGATATAACAAGTCTCTTTTTTTAGAGTTTCTTTTATGCTTGCATTCTATTGCCATAAAGTGTAAAGTAATATGCGAAATAAAATTTTAATATGCGTATAGTAGGTATAACAATTCCGGAAAATAAAAGATTGGAGATAGCTCTTACAGAGGTGTACGGTATAGGTTATTCCAAGGCCAAAGAGATCTTGGATGAGGTCTCGGTAGATCGTGGCAAAAAGGTCAAAGATGTTACGGAGGATGAAGAGGCCAAGATCCGTAAATATATAGAAGACAACTTTACGATAGAAGGGGATCTAAGAAGGCTTGTGTCTTCTAACATTAAAAGACAGAAAGATATAAAATCTTATCGCGGTACCAGGCATTTGCGTAGCCTCCCTTGTCGAGGTCAAAAAACGAAGAATAATTCCAGAACCAGGAGAGGTAATGTTAGAAAGACAATGGGAACCGGTCGCAGAAAGACGGAGAAGAAGTAATAAGACTTTTTTGGTTTACCGTATCAAAATAGTACGAGATTTATTTATATTAAATGATTTTTAAAGAATAAAAGATGGGTAAAAAAAGAATTGTTAAAAAATCCGGAGATGAAGGCGAAGGTAAAAAGTCTTCAGGAAAAAAAAGAATAAAAAAACGGTTGGATACCGGAATTCTTTATGTTCATTCCACATATAACAATACAAAAGTAGCCTTTGCTGATCCCAAGGGTAATATCGTAACCTGGTCTTCCACCGGCTCTCTCGGTTTCAAGGGGGCTAAAAAAGGCACACCCTTTGCTGCTGCTAAGGTTGGTGAACTTATTGGAGAGCAGGTTTATGAAATGGGTGCTCGGGATGTAAAGGTTTCAGTAAAAGGAGTGGGAGCCGGACGTGAATCTTCTATTAGGGGATTTATGTCCAAAGGGATCTCCATTACCGATATAGAGGATGTGACCCCTATTCCACATAATGGACCTAGACCACCTAAACCCAGAAGAGTATAACCAAAGGTTTGTAATAATTAAAAAATATTAAAATACGAAAAGATCAATTTTATGAAGATAGGACCTAAATATAAAATAGCCCGCAGTTTGGGAGCACCGGTTTTTGAGAAAACTCAGACTCAAAAATTTGCTCTTTCCGAGTCTCGTAAATCAAGAGGTGTAGGTAAGCGTCGCAAGCAAATAACTGATTACGGTCTTCGCTTAAAAGAAAAGCAGAAGGGAAGGTACTCTTATGGTCTGTCTGAGAAGGTCTTTAGTAATATTGTCCGAGAGGCGATGCGTCAAAAAGGCAAGGATACTCCGGATGCTATGTTTGAGGCTCTGGAGAGCAGATTGGACAGCGTTCTTACCAGGGCAGGGTTCGGGCCGACAAGATTTTTTTGCCGTCAGTTGGTATCTCATGGACATATACTGGTAAATGACAGAAAAGTGACTGTTCCTTCTTATAATGTGAGAAAGAGTGACGTGATCAAGGTCAAGCCCAAGAGTTTACAAAAAGGTCTTTTCAAAAATGAGGACCAAGAGAGTTTGCAGACTTCTTCGGTTTCATGGTTGAGTGTTGATCCTAATAAAAAATCCGTGACCATGAAAGG
>JBNJEF010000043.1:0-4984 GCA_051745565.1 Patescibacteria group bacterium
CAAACTAATGAGGATCTTTTGGTTGTTCATTTTCCCACCTCCTCTTTTTTTGGTATTTAAAAGTACAGTATCTTTATTTAAAATTAACCATAAATTAATGGTTGTGTCAATAGAACGAGGTAATGTGTACGCACTTCTGGCACTTTTCATCACCATAAAGGAAAGTGATCTTATAAACAGACTAAGATTTAGAGTCTGAAGATCGTCTCAGGTGTTCTTCGGCAGTTTTAATATCAATTAAATCTTTCTCTCTTCCCATTTTTCTCTTCCATTTAACCATATCTTCCAATGAAATGAACTTAAGACCCCGTTATAGATAATAATTAACGGTTACTGAAATGGTTCTGTATAGACAAAAATGCCGGTTACTGAATTCTTGTTAACTATGACTAATAATTCCAATAACATTATACACGGCAATTACGTTTTTGTACCATGTCTGACAGCTTCTTCCTAGCCGCATTGAGTTCCCGCTTAACAGCGAGAGGATTCAAGGAGTCATGTACAGCTCGGAGTTTGCCTTTGTCTTTCTTCGGTATCTCAGAGTGCTCCATAAAGCGATCATATGGTGTCTTGGCAGTTTTCTCAAAGGCTCGCTTCCATTCTCCGTTGATTCGGACCTTGTCCGTCATTCTTCTAACCGGAATGAAGTGATTGTGCAAAAGACAGGCCAGACGGAGTATCTCTTTGGCTACCGGCACCATCTTCGGATCATCCAGCCGGGTGTAGCCAAGGTATTTTCTTGCTATGCTGCCGTTCCTTTCCTCAATGCACATATTATCATTCTTTTTGTAGGGTTCCGAACGAGACAAGTCGATCTTTTTTTCGGTGGCGAATTTATAAAAATGATAATTAATAAATTCATTACCCGTATCAGGGTGAGCTTCTTTGGCGTGGATCGGTGATCTGTTCTCTATCTCTTCAAACGAGTCCCAGGTTGCTTCCTGTCCTTTGTTCCATTGGGCTGTGTATTCTATCCAATATGTCCGGAAATCAACCGAACCAACGCTATACACCACATCATCGGTAAGCAGGTCCCCGCAGTGCACCACGCTATCTATCTGGGAATAACCCGGTGGCAGAGAGTGCCAGGTGTGGCTCTTGCGAATAGGTATCATACCTTTAAGCGGAGAGGAGACGGTGGCGCTCTTGCCCCGCACCCGGTCGTACTTTTCTCGCATGGAAGCGATCCGATTCTTGAGTGTTCCTATACTCATAGCACGGAGCTTGCCGGTGGCCACATCACCATGATCCCAGCTTTTTTCTTCGAGGAAGGCGTTAATGTAGTTAGACACCGCCGGATGCACGATCTCCGCACAGGGCCGCTCCATGGCGTCCCAAATATCATAGAGAGCAGCATCGACCTCTTTGTCGTAATAGAGGCGGCGTCCTCGCTTCTTGCCCGTATTACTGCTTCTCTTAAGCTGTATTCGCTTCATGCTGCGGGAGATCGACTTGGGATGCAACTTGACGGCAGTAGCTAACCGTCTACCAAGCTCTCCTCGTTTCTTTTTATCCCCCTTCCCAGCAAGCCATTCTTTGAGGTGGGCTTGCAAAACCTTGCGTTTTGTTATCATATTCATATACGAATACGGTAACCGAAATTATTATCTATACAACTGCGTTTCGGTAACCTTTTTTGTTATCTATTGCGCCAACATTCAACATCGAAAACGAAGATGGTAAAATTGAGAAATGTGTCGAAAGTTTTTTAAATATCAATAAAATTATTAACTAATCAAATATTTATGAGTTCAAAAACAATAGAGATAGAGTTTCGTTCAATTTTCGATAAAGAAAAATACGACAAAGTGGAAAGTTTCCTTAAAGAAAAAGCGGAGGACCTGGGTGCCGACGATAAAGATGTGTATTTCTTCATAATGCCGGACAAGCTTTCAAAAGTAGTTGATAACATCTCTAAGGGAAACGCCAAAATAGTTACAAAACTAAACAAGATCGGAAAAGGAGACTCCTTTGAAGAGATAGAGATCGCCATCAACAGAGAGGAGGTAGAGAAAGCCGTGATCATGTTCAAATCCCTAAACTTAACAGAGAACATCATGCACTCTTTCCAACAACGTCACAATTACCAATACAAAGGAGTTGAGTTGGCACTTAAGTACAGTGACGTATGGAGTTACCACCTTGAAATGGAGATCGTAGTTAATGATCCCAAGAAAGAAGAGGCTGCCAAGAAAAAACTCTACGCCGTAGCAGAAGAACTCGATGTCCATATAATGACGGATGAGGAATTAACGGAGTTCACACAAAAAGCCGAAGAGAAGTATCGTAATAAAAATGCACAAAATACGGCTTAAAATAACACTTTGGTAGGGAGTCGCCCTATACCACTTTAGGGGAGTTGTTGGTTTAAGAAACTCATTGAAACTGATTTGGGGATGTCTGACATCCCCAAGTTTAGAGATATCACATTTATTGATGTTTTACTTTACCGTTGGAGAAAGTCTTTTATCATTCCGATGTGCCGATGATCCTTTTCCCTTCCCATCTTCTCTTTCCAAGAAATAATGTCTTCCTATAAAGAAAAAAGCTGTGAATCTCCGGTATTTTATCTGTATATTGTATGCCTTCTATTGTCCCTATTCTGATATGAGCGCCATTACTTGCCGTGACACTTTTTAAATTTTTTACCTGACCCACAGAAGCAGGGGTCATTACGGCCTATTTCTCCGAAACCCCGAGCTTTACCGTCTTTACCAAAAGAATACACATTACTACGCGTATCAGTCTGAAAGTTAAGACTGATGCCGACTTCGTTCAAAAATTTTTCATAGCGAACAAAAGGTGTACGTTGATAACGACGCAACCCCTTAGCTCGATACGCCTCTTGAGCTTTTCTGATGTTCTTTTGTTGTTTAGCGGTTAATTTTTCATAACCCGGTTGATTAAGAGGATCAAAGAATTCCAAATACTTCTCTCTCTGCTGAATACCAAAATCATACCGGGGATTAAGACGCAAGGCGGCATTGAACAGCTCTTCACCCAGATCACCGTCACCTTTGTGAAAACAACAGATAGCCGCATTGGCATAAAAACGAAAAGCACCAATAAACGGCATCTTATCATCAGCCAGCATCTTAACCGCATTTTTGTATTGCAAGTAAGCGTTTTCAAAGTCGCCTTCCGCCAGATATAAACCACCTTTCTCTGCCAAGTCCATATACTTTTTAACCGAAGTTATATCTACACTATGAAGACTTTTACTGCCCTCTTTTTTTGCTTGAGCGGGGGTTTTTCCTTTCAGTCGAGAACGAGGAATGTTGTTTGCAAAATCCATTACGGCTTGTACAAGCTCATCCATATTCTTACCTGTTGCATTCTCCGGCTGTAATCCAACCATAACTTTGTTAACGAATTTAATTCCATACTTCCTTTCATTTTTGATCCAATTTTCAAGCTGTTCTACTGAAAAGCTCTTATCCATTCCCACTTTGGCCATTACTTGGCGCAAGTGTTCACGTACCTCTTCAAGATCAAGATCTGATTCAGCTCCCTCAAAATCGCCTTCGTCATCTCTTCCTTGAAAAAAATTTGCCGCATCTTTAGCATCCATGGTTTTCTCTTTGTCTTTAGTCAACTGTTCTCGGAACCCCGGACCGAATTTAACAGGTAGAACAAAAAAAGTATAGCTAACCCCGTAATATCTACCGTCAACCGGCGCAATCCTGCCCCACACCGTCACACCTTGAGGTATGCTTAAACTAAGATTTATGTCGTAGATAAACTTTTCTTCATCAGTCAACAGAGATTTAAGTAAGACACCTTGACCGGAATCCACTCTGACCACTTCAAAAAGACCGACCTCGAAATTCAAAAGTTCACGATAACCTTTCAACCGGTCTTCAGGTAAATTAAGTGGATTATTATGGACAAAATACTGTAAACCGGTCATATTTCCGAAAGAAGAGCTAAAACGGTCAAAGACCAGCCACTCTGCAAAAAGACCCATTGCCTTCTCTTTCTCTTCCTCGTTTTCCGCAAACCGCATCAGATCAAAAAAACCGAAATCTTCAGCCGTTTTATCACCTTCCTCCTTATCACGAAATATGCAACCGGATACATACTCAGACAGTTTACCCAAAAAATTTTTTTGAAGCATAAAAAATCATTAGTGACTAAAACGAATTCCGCTTACACTTACCTGATAACAAATTCATTGGAAAAATAACCATATACAATTCTTTTAAATACAAAATAACTACGGATGAACATAAAGCCCAGTTTATCCTCCGACCCCTCTTCTTCTTTCCGGTGTTTTTATGAACAGTTTTTAAATGAAAACCAATCTCATTTCATATAATACCTTAATATCTTCCGTTTTTCTATTGTTATAGGATCCCTCATAAAAGATGATCACATACCATAAAAACCCATAAGAACAATATTTTTATAACCTTAGACAGATCTCTGTACATTAAAATTAGATCTGATCGGACTCAAAAGATCGGTTTAAATATTTTTCTATAGTTTTAACATCAACAAGATCCTTTTCCCTTCCCACCTTCTCTTTCCAAGAAATGATGTCTTCCAATAAAGCGAATCTGAAACCTTCTATAGTCTCGGCTCTTTCTATCACCTTCTCCGGCTCGTCAAAAAGAGAGTTGCGGGTCGGATAAATATCAATATCACCTCCTTCCAACACCAGCTTATCCGGGTCATCATTTCCATGTCTTTGTGATAGTTCACCGAAAAGTCTGTCGGTTACAACGACATCAAGGTCATTTGCTTCTCTAATGCCTCTGATCGCCATCGGTCCGCTTCCATAGATGACGTACTCGGTATCGGGAAGTTCGAGATTAGCTAATTTATCAAGTAATTCATAAATATCATTTTTACCTCCCGCCAACTGCCCGCAAGCACTTTTGATATCCGAACCGAAGCTATGCCTACGGGTCACCTTTACCCCTCTTGACTCTAATATCTCTTTGAACCTTTCCATTTTTTTCGTAGAGGATGCTTTGAA
>JBNJEF010000044.1:0-4977 GCA_051745565.1 Patescibacteria group bacterium
GAATATAAATAGTTACATCGTTTTTGTTTCAAAAAAGTTCTAACATCCTCCACTTCGTCACTAGCTAAAAATATTCTGGTTTTATATATCCTGACGGGTGGTACTATTTGGTTATTACTCTTTTGTTGTTAAGCTTGTCATAGGTTCTTTTAAAAGAAGTCAAAACCGCAACTTTTTAGGGGGAAATGTTATGGCTATAAAAAAGCGTCATAAGATCATAATTGAAACATTTAGAGTTTTGGGTGGTGAAGCAACCCTAAAAGAGGTCTCAGAGAAAACCGGTTTTCATATAAATGGACTTTCTCAATCTATGCCTTCTATTGCCAAATACGTAGACCTTCAATTTATTGGCGGTAAAGGTAAAGAACGAAGGTATAGGATCGTTAGTTGAGCAGGTTTTTGTTTTTTAAGAGGACGGCGTGCTGTCCTCTTTATTATTATGGAAAGTTAAAAATTTTTGCAACTCACTAAATTATTGGACAATATATAAAATTAGTTTTTTAATTTGTCTGATATATGTTATTATTAAGTAAATAAAGGTCGATTTTAATAATACTAATTAAAAAATAATATGAATGAATTTGAAAGCGTTACACAAGCCATCCAAGATTCCATGTCGGGAATGTGGGAGTTGGTAATAACATATATTCCCGTGGCAATTGTCGCTTTTCTGGTGCTTTTGGCAGGCCTCATTATTTCTCCTCTTTTGGGGAATATAGTGCGTCGTTTTGTAAGAATGACCAAGATGGATTCTTTGGCTGAACAGACGGGCTTTATTGATCAGGCCAAAAATGCAGGCATTTCTTTGAGTATTTCCGGTCTTGTTGGAGGACTTGTTAAATGGTTCTTCTTGATAGCCTTTTTTGTCGCCGCCGTTGATATTTTAGGGTGGGAGAGATTAACCGATGTTCTCTACGAGCTTCTCTTCTTTATTCCGAACGTTATTGTTGCCGTAGTGATACTGGTAGCGGGTCTTGTATTGGGCAACCTCTTAAAACAGGTTATAGTGAAGAAAATAGAAGCCTCCAAAGATCTCATGGTGCACGGGCAAATGATAGGCAAATTTGCACAGTGGTCTGTAGTGGTTTTCGCCACTCTCTCGGCCTTGTATCAATTGGGGATCGCTCAGGAGCTCATAGTTGTTCTCTTTGCCGGTTTAGTGCTAACTCTTTCCTTGGCCTTCGGCCTTGGGGGGCGTCAGAAAGCGGCTGAGATCATTGAAAAGATGGACTTGACCAAAAAGTAGTCTTGTGAAAAAGAAAAAACCCCATCTTCAAGAGATGGGGTTTTTCTTTTATTTACTCTCGGGAAGTTTCTTTTTCTCTAATACTACAGTATCGTTTTTCATTTTTACTTTCACATGGTCTCCTTCCTTTATTTTCTCTTCTATTATCTCCAGAGCCAGAGCATCAAGCACCTCGTTCTGTATGATCCTTTTTAAGGGCCTTGCTCCGAATACGGGGTCGTATCCTACTTCTGCAAGATGTTTTTTGGCATCTTCTTCAAAGTTCAGAGTGATGTATTTCTCTTGCAACTGGTCTTCTATCTCTTTGATCTGGATCTCAACGATACTTTCAATGTCCTTTTGAGTAAGTCTGTGGAATATTATTGTTCCGTCAACACGATTCAGGAATTCCGGTTGGAAGTGTCCTCTGACAACTTCCATTACTTCTTTTTTCATAACCTCTTCGTTTTTACCGTCCCAACCGGATATGATCTCACTTCCTAGATTTGATGTCATGATTATGACCGAATTTCTAAAATCAACGGTTCGTCCTTGCCCGTCTGTTAGTCTTCCGTCATCAAGTATCTGTAAGAGGATATTGAAAACATCGTGATGTGCTTTCTCTATTTCATCCAAGAGTATTACAGAATAGGGTCTTCTTCTGACCGTTTCGGTAAGTTGTCCGCCTTCTTCATATCCTACATATCCCGGAGGAGCCCCTATTAATCGACTAACTGCGTGCCTTTCCATGTACTCGGACATATCAAGTCTGACCATGGCTGATTCGTTATTGAACATGACTTCCGCTAAAGCTTTGGAGAGCTCTGTTTTTCCGACACCTGTGGGGCCCAAGAAAATGAATGAACCTATGGGGCGGTCCTGGTTTCCCAGCCCGGCGCGAGATCTTCTAAGAGCGTTAGAGACCGCGCTTATGGCTTCTTCTTGGCCAACCACTCTTTTTCCGAGTTCTTCTTCAAGTTTGGAGAGTTTCTCCTTTTCTGTTTCCAGTAATCTGGTTACAGGTATACCCGTCCATTTAGCTATAACCTTAGCTATGTGTTCTTCTGTAACCTCTTCAGGGAGCATTCTTTTCTCTTTGGGTATATCTTCAAGTTCTTTTTGGATCTCTTTTATCTTTTTTTCAAGTTCAGGTATTTTACCGTATTTTATTTCCGCAGCTTTTTGGACGTTTCCTTCTCTCTCGGCTCTTTCTTCTTCCGCTTTAAGCTCGTCTATCTGTCCGGAGAGTTCACGGTGTTTTTCAATGAGTTCTTTTTCTTGTCTCCATTGAGCCTCCAGCGCGGAGTCTTTTTCTTTAAGATCGGCTATTTCCTTTTTAAGTTCCTCTCTGCGAGCTTTGCTGTGTTCATCTTTTTCTTTCTTAAGGGCTTCTTGCTCAATTTCCAGCTGTCGCATTTTTCTTTTAATGTTATCAAGTTCTGCCGGCATGCTGTCTATTTCCATCCTCAAAGAAGAGGTGGCTTCATCTATAAGGTCAACCGCTTTGTCCGGTAGGAACCTGTTGGTTATATAACGAGCTGAAAGTTTGGCAGCTGATACTAAAGCGGGATCGGTTACTCTAACGCCGTGATGTACTTCATATTTTTCTTTAAGACCTCGCAAAATAGCCACCGTGTCTTCAATGGAGGGTTCGTCTATATATACAACCTGAAGCCGTCTTTCCAGCGCCGCGTCCTTTTCGATGTGTTTTCGGTATTCATTAAGAGTGGTCGCTCCTATCATTCTCAATTTTCCACGTGCCAGCATCGGTTTTAGCATGTTGGCCGCGTCAACTGCTCCTTCGGCGCTTCCGGCTCCCACTATAGTGTGTAGCTCGTCAATAAACAGTATTATCTCTCCCTCGGCTTCTTCTATTTCCTTCAACACTGATTTTAACCTTTCCTCAAATTCTCCACGGTACTTTGCACCCGCCAGAAGAGAGCTAACTTCTATGTTTATCACTTTTTTATTTTTCAGGGTCGTGGGAACATCTCCTGATACTATTCTCTGAGCCAGGCCTTCCACCACCGCTGTTTTTCCTACACCCGGTTCTCCAATGAGTACGGGGTTATTTTTGGTCCTTCGGGAGAGAACTTGGGTAACTCTCCTTATTTCTTCATCTCTGCCTATCACGGGGTCAAGCTTGCCGTTTTTTGCAGCTTGGGTTAGGTCCTGGCCGTATTTTTCCAGGACATTGTATTTACTTTCGGGGTTTGGGTCTGTTACGTTCATATTTCCTCTTACTTTTTTTAAAGATTTAATGACCTCATTATATAAGATACCATTTTTCTCCAGCAGTTTTCGTGCCTCTCCGGAGTGAACAAGAAGTCCTAAAAATATATGCTCCGTGGAGATATATTCATCTCCGTGGCTTTTCATCTCTTTCTCGGCTTCTTTTATTAACTGAGCGGTTTCATGAGAGCTTTGTGGATCCTGTTCGGCGCCACTTAGCTTTGGAAGTGAAGAGACCGCTCTTTTGCACTCTTCTTTTAACTTATCAATAGAAGCCCCTGTCTCGTTTATTAAAGGAGGTATGGCTGTGTCGTCTTGATCTAAGAGAGCCGAAAGAATATGAACGGGCTCCACCTGAGCGTTTCTTTCTTTCTTGGCGAGAGAAACCGCTTCGTTCAAAGCCTCCATAGCTCTTTGTGTTAACTGCGTATCTTTCATAGTGTTAAATTTATCTCTTCTAAGGATCTTTACCAGCTCTTTATAGTATAAAACACATTTCTTACCCAAAAGTGTCAATTAAAAAAAGAGGAAGCTACTGTTTTGACGGGATGATAAACCTTTGTGTTATCATATTAAAATATGAAGCAAATACTAAAAGAGTTCAAAATATTTATTCTTAGAGGTAGCGTTCTGGATTTTGCTATAGGTATCACCATCGGTGCCGTTTTTAATAGTTTCGTAAGATCTTTAGTTGGTGATGTCATTATGCCACCTGTAGGTTTTTTGATAGGCGGGGTTGATTTTGGTGAACTATTTATTTCTTTGGGGCCAGAGAATTATGAAACTTTAAGTGAGGCACGGGAAGCCGGGGCGGCAACATTGAACTATGGCATTTTCATGAATACCCTTATTATTTTTTTAATGACCGTTATCGCAGTTTTCTTTTTGGTTAAAGTCATTAATGCAATGCGTGAGGAAAGTGAAAAGGAACTGGGAACCACCGCGATCACAAGACCTTGTCCGTTCTGTTTAACAGATATATCTCGAAAGGCGAGCAGGTGCCCTAATTGCACCTCCGAAGTTGAACCAATTACTACAAAAGAAGAGTCTCTGAAACAGAACTGATAAAACTTGTTTATAAAGTGGAGATCTTATCATGGCTTATATATTTGACGGTTTAAAATTACAAAAAGAGATATCTGAAGATATATTACGAAGAGTAAAAGATCTTGGCCGGAAACCTAAGCTGGTCATTTTCTCATCCGGACCTTCTCCCGAGTCCGAGGTTTATATTGAAAAGAAGAAGAGCTTTGGTGAGAGGGTGGGGTGTTCAGTTGAGCATGTTGAGTTGCCGACAGAGATCTCTTTGGAGGAAAAGAGGAGGGAAATAGAAAGAGCGAATGAGGATAGCTCCGTTGACGGTTTAATGGTCCAACTTCCATTTACTCCAAGTACTGAAACTTTTGATATCCTGAGCTGTGTTGATCCGAAAAAAGATGCCGATGGTCTTTCTTCTTCCAATATGAATGCTTTATTTAAAGGAGAGGAGAGAGTGTTGCCGGCTACTACCAGAGGTGTTT
>JBNJEF010000007.1:0-19331 GCA_051745565.1 Patescibacteria group bacterium
GCTATCATAAAACCGATATCATCCTCGGTAAGATATCTCTGAGGGATATTCAACTTCCGGCAGAGCTTAACCAGTCCCTTGCGAGGGGACTTCCTCAAAACCATTATCCCGTAATAAGCGAGTGTTCTGTTCTCCCCAAGCAAGGGTACGGAGTCCGAAACGGTGGCAATACCAACAAGATCTAAAAGCCACTTTTCGTGACCCTCCGGAATATTAAACCTATGACGAGATAACACTCCCTGTATGACCTTAAAAGCCACACCGGCACCACAAAGGTAAGGGTTCGGATAAGAGCAGTCTTCTCTTTTGGGATCAACCACGGCAACCGCCGAAGGTAAGCCGTTTACTTGCTCATGATGGTCCGTAACAATTACATCAAGACCCAGTTCCGGAGCTGAAGAAAGTGCCTCTCCGTCGGCAATACCGCAATCTACGGTAACAACAAGAGAAGCTCCTTTATCTGACAGCTCGGATAGCGCCTCCTTGCTTACACCAAAACCTTCGTCATGGCGATGAGGGATATAAAACAGGACGTTTTCATAACCGGCTCTGTTAAAAAAGTCCTTAAAGCATACAGTGGCGCATAAACCGTCGGCATCAAAGTCACCAAAAATAGCTATTTTTTCTCCCGATTCCATAGCCTTCAGTATGCGCGAAACAGCCTCTTCCATACCGGCCATCAAAAAGGGGTCGTGAGTATCCCTCTCATAAGAAACGGAGAGAAAGCGTTCTGCTTCTTCTTCGCCTTCTATGGAACGCATATAGAGGAGACGTCGCTCAAGCTCGGGGTAACTTAAAAGGTAGTTTTTAGGAGGTAAGTCTTTTAGCGGATATTTTTCCATAACGAATATGTTAACATATAAGAAAAATAGTAATTAAAAAATTATGCAAAACGAAGAAAAAAAATGTATTTTCTGCTCCATCGCAAGCGGAGAAATACCTTCCACTGATATTTACGAAGATGAAAAAGTCAAAGCTTTTCTAGATATCAATCCGATAACATACGGACATACTCTGATAATACCAAAAGAACATTACCCTATGATGACAGATGCACCGGATGATATCGTGGCTCACTCTTACAAGACAGCCAAATACCTGATGGATAAAATACAGAAGGCCTATGAGGCAGACTTTGTAACTTTAGCCGTCGTCGGTATAGACGTGCCCCATTTTCACATTCATCTTTTCCCCAGAAAGAAGGGTGACGGGGTAGCCAATTTCTGGCAGGCCACTAAATACAAAGAAGGAGATATGGAAAAAGAGGCGGAAAAAATACGCTCCAGTATTCTCAAAAAATAACCAAAGTCCTAAAAAGAGAGCTCCGGAGAATTTTTGACCGCCTCAATTCCGGGAAGATTCTCATTTACCAGAAATTCCAACATAGCACCCCCTCCGGTTGATATGAAAGAAAACTCATCTTCCAAACCAAGCCCTTCAATAGAGGCGACGGTGTCACCTCCCCCTATAATGGAATAGGCCTTTGAGTCGGCAATTGATCTGGCCAGAGTGAAGGTCTGTTCTTCAAAACCTCCTTCCGTATTTCCCATAGGTCCATTCCAAATAACCAAAGAGGCTTGTTTTATCTTCTCGGATACTTTCTCTATTGATCGGGGTCCGACATCAACAATACTATCCGTAGAAGAGACATTTTCAGCATCTACGACCCTGCTTTCTCCTTCCTCATTCTTCACAACCACATCTTCAGGCAAAGAAAGATTCTCTTTACCGAAAAGCTCTTTTAGATCAACCCCTTCATCCACCGCCGATAAACCTATTTGCATACCTTTTTGCTTAAAAAAAGCGTTAGCCAATGCACCCCCGACAAAAACCTCATCCGCCTTCTCTATGAACTTTTTTATCAAAGGAGCCTTAGTTTTGAACTTAAGACCACCAAGAACAAAAACAAAGGGTCTCTCCGGAGAAAAGGCAAAAGAGAGCCCTTTTATCTCCCTTTGGAAACGTTTTCCGATAAAAGACGGCAGATAACGAGGCAGACCTACAACGGAAGCGTGCTCGCGGTGAGATACAGGAAAGGCCTCGTTGACGAAAACGTCCGCCAACGAGGCAAGTCTTCGGGTAAAATCATCATCATTTTCCTTTTCATAAGGAAGAGATCTCAGATTCTCCAAAATAAGCATCTCTCCATTTTTTAACTCTTTTACGTCATCGTAAACCTCCTCAGGATCACAGCTATCTCTAAAAGAAACCGGGAAGATATCACTGTAATAATCGGCTACGGGACGCAGACTGGACTCCGAGGCCGGCTCCATGTGGCCCACAGCTATCACACGAGCCCCTTTCTCCATTAAAAATCTCAATGTCGACACAGCAGTCTTTAGCCTTAGGTCGTTAGCCACTTCGCCATCCTTTAGTGGAACATTGGTATCCAAGCGAACCAAGAAGGTTTTCCCTTCTATTTTCTTATCTTTTAGATCTGATAGATGTTTATTCATAAATGATCAAATATTATCAACTAATTCTATTATCTCGGAGAAACCCTCCTTACTCAGACTTTGCCGACCTATCAAAAGACCATCAGCATTTCCTTCCTTGATTATCTCTTCTGTGTTGGCAGGAGATACAGACCCGCCGTACAGCACAGGCACGGAAAAACCTTTTTCTTTGCTATACTTACGGGCCAAGAAACGCTTAACAAAGACCACTATTTCATGCAAAAGATGCCCGTTGATGGCCTCTTCTTCACTTTTTCCTATGGCCCAAATAGGCTCATAAGCTATTAAAACATTATCAAGATCAGGAGAGTCAATCTCAGAAAAAGCAAAAGAAAGCTGGGATTCAAGAAAACGAAGATAGTCCCCTTCTTTATCCCTCTCCTCTTCCCCTATACAGATCACAGGTTTCATTCCGGCATCCAGTACCGCTTTTATCTTTCTTGAAATTTCTTCATCGCTCTCTCCGCCGGCCCTCCTCTCAGAGTGACCTAATATAACATACTCAACCTTCATATCAGCAAGCTGTATGGGAGACACCTCACCTGTATGAGATCCGCGATCTTTAAAAAAACAGTTCTGTGCCCCTAAATGCAAGCTCTTAGGCAGACGTTCCGATGTCGTGTCTGGTAAATATACAAACGGGGGACAGACAACAATAGTTGACTTTCTCCTCTGAGAAGCTTTTCTGATACCGGAAAAAAGATTTTTGGCCTCCTTACGGTTATCCGGATTCATCTTCCAGTTACCTATAATGTGGTAATTTCCATTATTCATATTCTTTAGTATATCTTATTATATTAATCTCTATTTGAACTCTTTCCATTCATAGATATTATAACCCGCCGAAGGTCCTGTTGAAAAAAATGTATCGGCTAGACCATCTTGATAAACAACAGTTGCCGAGTTCTTAGCCCTTATCCTGTAAGCGGTCAGACCCGTTATGTTTATATTATTGCTTACTGATATCTCCCCCTTCCTTGCATACATAAAAACATCTCCCGTAGCTTTCTGCCCATCTGTTATAGCCGGCGTTGATTGCCCTTCAGAAGCCGCTCTGTTCTCCGATACCATAAAAACAAAAGACTTATCACTGCCGGTAGCTCCCTGGAAAGTTGAGCTGTTTCCCAAAGATATAGTACTTCCGTTTATGCGGTCACTAGGGTCATCGGCTATAAAAACAACACTCTCGTCTCCGAGAGAGTCATCAGCTTTTATGGCTGGAGAGTTTCTAAACTCTATATCCCCCTCAACCCAAACGTGTCCGCCCACGGTAAGCGTCGGGTTCCCGCTTATTTCAAGGTCACAGGTTATGTGAACCGGACCTAATGTTTCATCACTGTCTATAACATAAGTATCACTGCAATTTATAACTCCCCCGTCATCGGCAAATTCCTTCCATCCTTCTATGGTCTCTTTGGATATGGGAAAATCAGCCGGTTCAGGAGGTGTGGCGTCCGCATACATATCTCCCATAACAGTAGTATTGGATATTTCCATATAGTAAGCATCCTCCTCAACATGCGAGTCCTCTATCCTGTAAGCACTCGCGGAGCCGTTAACATTTACACCGCTCATTAAATTCCCATCTCCGGCAACAACGGCCGAGCCGTTTATGTCATTACTACTACCTTCTATAAAGCTGTTGGAAAAGGCGTTTCCCTCAACCTCGGAGGAATTCTCAAGAATGAGGCCACCGTTTCCCACTTGAACTGCGTAAGCAAAATCAATACCATCACCCAACAAAAGACCGCTTTTTACTTTTCTGACGTTACCGTCCTCGGCCTTGGCCTTACTTGTTATCTCCAAGGCATCATCATTTTCAACATGCTCCACAGTAACCTCAATTCCATCCAAGGAAAGAACTTCCACATTTTCAACATTAAGAAGGTTCATAAAACGATAAGATGCGTCTTCAGCTCCACTCTCCGCCGCATTAAAAGCTCTCAGAGAACTATACAAAGAAGAAGACCCTTTAAGATGAGAAAGCGCCGGAGCTGAGAGGGCTAATATCATTGAAAGAGAGATAAAAACGAAGAAAATTACCGCTATTAGCACCGCTTGTCCTTTTTCAAGAGATCTTTTTTCTTTATTTAATCTGTCTTTATTGAAAGACCCTGTTTTATTGCAAAAGATCATGTTATTCATAAGATCCTCTTAATATAGCCGTTGAGTAAAAAGTTTGCTCTATCTTGCCATCATTGTAAGGACACTCAATAGAAAGCTCAACACGAAAAGCACTTCCCTCACCGGCATCCACTTCAATTACTCTAAACTCTTGGATGTCGGTCTTTTTGTGAGTTAAGCGCTCATCAACCCCACCTTTTTCAACATGGAGATGCCCGTTTGCGGATACATAAAAAGTAACAGTAACATCACCTGATTCTTCCTCCCTATTAAGAACCAATGCACTCTCGGGATCATCAAAAAGAGAGCCGTTCTTATCTACAGAATCACTCAAGCGCACTTCGCGCAAAACCCTATCAAGAGCAACCGAAGCCGATCTCTCAACCGCTCTACCGGCCGCTATCTTCTCCTGCGCTTTTGCCATTACTGTTAAACTTCCCACCAATATAGCGATAACCATCGTCAAAATACCCATATACACAAGAACTTCCACTAAAGAAAATCCTTTATTCTTTTTTTTAAACGGTTTATTTTCCATATTAATCAAAGACATCCATTATATAGGCCGACATTTCTACCTCACTTTGGCCTATTAAACCATCCCAGTTAACGCTCACATCAACTCTTCTGACTCCTTCGTCAACGCTTCCCGTCTCCGCGATCTTATCATCTCCGTCACGCTTAACCTCGGAAAAAGTTATCTCG
Organism: Patescibacteria group bacterium; assembly: GCA_051745565.1. Lineage (GTDB taxonomy): Bacteria > Patescibacteriota > Minisyncoccia > Phycocordibacterales > CSBR16-193 > SKVL01. The sequence continues at coordinate 5,286 of JBNJEF010000007.1, forward strand.
CGAACGAAAGTACCGTCTATGACCTGTTCCGTGGTGGTAGCCGACCATTCTCCTTCGGAGAAATGAAGATGGTATGTCTCACCTTTTGTTAAACTTTCTATCTCATCACTCCACCCTCTACCTCTGATGGTTCTCACCGCCTCAATCCCCTCATCAGCCAAAAAAACCGCGGCGGTGTGTTTCGGTCCGGCTGTCGCCACTTGCAGATAAAGCATGAAAGCCAAAGACAGAACCCCTATAAAAGAGGCCATTATGGCTACCGCAAAAAGTATCTCCACTATGGTTATCCCTTTATTGGTCTTTTTGCTTTTGACTATTTTGGCAGAAACTAACATATACAAATAAAAGATCTTCTATTCCACAAAACCGCTAGAGAGTACGCTAATGGTTATATCCCGATCAACACCGGAGAGATTAATATCCCCTGACACGCCAGGCTTCCCGAAAAGACCGGAAAAAACGACCTCGTCTCCATCATTAACACCGCCGGCAATTAGATCTGTTGAACTATTAAAAGTGTAACTTCTCAGCTCTTTTTCTTTTGTGCTCCACGAATCACCTTTAAAAAGAGTGATCTCATCTCCACTAAAATACACCCCGTAAGAGGAATCCTCTTTTGAACCTTGAGTGTATATCCTTGCCTCCTCAAGACAGGCCTTTACTTCCGCAACATCCCTTTCCAAAGCTCTATAATTCCTTAAACTAAGAAAAACCGAAAGCAAAAGAGAAGATATCAAGACCAAAATAGCTATTACCACTATTATCTCCACCAATGTAAACCCCCTGTTATCGGTTTTTATTTTTTCCGCAACTTTGCCTTTTGTCATATTTTTATCCAAAATATCTCAACTTCCCCTATATCTGTTGCATAAGAGAGTACATCGGCATAAGCATTGAGACGGCAAAAAAACCTACCACTATTCCGATAAAGACCATCAATACCGGCTCTATTATAGTGGAAATATTTTTGGTACGTTGGTCAACTTCCTCTTCAAAGAAAACAGCCACACCCTTAAGCATCTCGCTTATTTTACCCGTTTCTTCACCCACACTCATCATTTCTCCCACAAACACGGGGAAAAGATGTTGATTTTCAATAAAAACGTTTGATATCTGTTCCCCTTTTTGGATCCTGTCTCTCGCCATCCTAATTATCGGTTTATAATAAGAGTTCTGGATAACATCCTCGGTTATGGAAAGCGCCGGGACAACATCAACGCCGGCGGAAAGAAGAGAGGAAAGAGTTCTTGAGGTACGAGCCGCGTTAATCTCTTTTACAATGGTTTTGATGAAAGGAATTCTTATTGTAACAATATCAATGAAGCGATGCCCCGCAGAAGTTCTGAAAAACAGGAAAGATGAGATTATAAACACAACAAAACCCAAGGATACCAATACGGCATGGTTTACCAACATATCACTTGCCCATATTATCATTTTGGTCTGTATCGGAAGTTCGGCGTCCATATCCTCAAAAACACCCACCAGCGTAGGAACAATGTAAGTTAACATCATCACCCCTATACCCAACATCACAAATAAAATAACTATGGGGTAAGTCATTGCTCCGCGAATTCTTCTTTTGAGTGAATAGCTTTTCTCCATCTGAGTGGCAATGGTATCCAGGCTCTCTTCCATATTTCCCCCTTCTTCACCGGCACGGATCATGGCAATGAACATTTTAGAGAAACTTTTAGGGAAACCTTCAAGAGCGGAGCTTAAAGTTGCACCCTCTTTTATCTTCTCCTGAACGGAGGCAAGTATATTTTTTAGATTCTTGTTCTTGGTCTGTCTTTCCAGAACGGAAAGAGCCCTGGACATAGGAAGACCCGCGCTCAACATAGAGCTTAAATGCCTTGCGAAGTTTATCTTCTCTATCTCTTTAACGGAAGAGAATATCTTTATATCTTTTGATTTAAGCCGATCTAAAAGACCGCCTCCTTTTCCTTTGCCGGAAGAAGATACGGATACCAAAGAATCTCCTCTTTTGTGGATCTCTTTGTATAGCTGAAGTTTGTCCTCCGCTTCCAAAGTCTCCGTATACTCTTCTCCCGACTGTTTTTTTGCTTTAAAGGTATAAGATGGCATTTTAAAAAACTACTCCAAAGAACTACTCATAAGTAACTCTCAAAACTTCCTCTATGCTAGTTAATCCCTGAACCGCTTTACATATTCCGTCCTCTATCATATTCAACATTCCCTCCTTTCTGGCTTGCTCCTCCAATTCATCCGTTGAAGCATTATGAAGGATCATTTCACGAATAGCCGAAGATATCTCAATAACCTCATAAACACCCAGGCGTCCTTTGTATCCATCCTCACTCTCTTGGGAGGGTTTGGGTTTGTAAAAGGTAACGTCTTCCCATTCCTTGTCCTTTTCAACTATCTCTTGTTCCTTTAAGTATGACATCACTCTATCAAGATCAACGGATTCACCCAACTGTTTTATTCCTTCTTTATCCAGAGTGTACTTCTCTTTTACTTCGGTAAGCCTTCTTATAAGCCTCTGAGCAATGACCACATTAACCGTGGAAGTTACCAAAAAAGGTTCCACTCCCATATCGGTCAACCTCGGAATGGCACCCGCCGCGGAATTGGTGTGTAAAGTGGAAAGGACCAAATGACCGGTCAAAGCCGCATTAACGGCCAGGGCCGCCGTCTCGTTGTCTCTTATCTCTCCCACCATTATTATATCCGGATCTTGCCTTAAAAGGGTACGCAAACCGTTAGAGAAAGTTAGTCCTATCTCGGGTTTAACTTGAGTTTGGTTTATGCGTTTCACCTGATACTCTACCGGATCTTCTATGGTGGAAATATTAACCTCGGCGGTATTTAATATGTCCAAAACTGTGTAAAGAGTGGTGGTTTTACCCGAACCGGTAGGTCCGGTGGTAAGGATCATTCCGGTGGTTGATTTTATGGCTCGGTGTATTCTCTCAAGCGCCTCTCCGTGAAAACCCAAACTCTCCAAGCTTGATCCTGACACCTGATCGCGTAAAAGTCTTAATACAACCTTTTCCCCATAATATGTAGGTAAAGTGGAAACACGGAAAGAAACTTTTTCATTGTTCATTTCCGTCTTGAACCTTCCATCTTGGGGCAGTCTTTTCTCGTCAAGTTTTAAGTTGGCAAGCACCTTTATACGAGCCACGATACTGGAATGAGCATTAGGGGGAAGAACCATAGCATCACGTAATATCCCATCTATTCTGTAACGAACAAGCAGCTTTTCCTCCAGGGGTTCTATATGAATATCAGATGCATTTTGAATAATGGCGTGTTTTATCAAAGTATCCACAACACGCACGACAGGAAGGTCCTCGGCAGACTTCTTGAGATCTTCTTCAGAAACTTCTTCTTCATCCGTATCCGGCACCGTTTTGAGAGCCCCTGCTTCTTTTTGGATTATTTCACCGAATTCAGCCTTTAAACTCTTCTGGTACTGCAAAAGAGCATGTTTTATAGATACACTATCAGTTAACCTGGGAAGGATCTTGAGTCCCGTTTTCTTCTTTATGAAATCTATGGCCGCCAGATCTTCGGTATCAAGCATGGCAACCTCAAGTGCGTCATCTTCCTTTTTTCTAAAAGCGATAATATTATGATTGCGGGCAATGGGCTCGGGTATCAAAGAAAGAACGTCAAAATCAAGCTGTTCGTTTTTTAGATCAACAAAAGGTATTCCTAAAACATAAGCCTGTGAGCGCCTAAGATCATCTTCACTTAGCATTCCCTTTTCAAGCAAAACATTACCAATACTCTCAGCGCGATCATCTGCTTCTTGCACAGCTTTGTCATAATCGGATTTTGACACCAGCCCTGAATCGTAAAGAAAGTTTCGGAGCTTTTCTTCATTTATTCGCATTTTTTTATTATAACAAAAAAATCAAAAATGAGTTTGTTCAAAAAATGTTGACACTCAAATGCAAAAAACGTATCATTTAAGTGTTAGTGTTCGCGGGCCCCGCGAACACTCTTTATTTAAAAACAGACCCTCTGTAGCCTTAAGATGCTTTTGAGCACTTTAGAGCAGGATATGCAAAAAGGCGAAGGCGGTCAAAATATCATAAAAAAATATGTTTGATCTAAAAGTCATAAACTCGGTTTTAAGCCAACTTGAAGAAGAAAGGGGTATTCCCAGAGAAAAAATACTGGAAGCCATAGAGTTCGCTTTGGCCACAGCCTATAAAAAAGAATACGGTAAAAGAGGCCAGATAATAAGAGCTCAGTTTGATCCCAACACCGGTAGCGCTGAATTGAATCAGGTAAAAATAGTGGTGGATAGGGATTCCGTTGTTTTTGAAGAAGACGTTCCCGATAAGGACTCGCGTAAAAAAGCACTGGATGAAGGAAGAATAATCTTCAATCCGGAGCAACACATATTCCTTGAAGATGCCAAAAAGATAAAAAGAGGTGTCGAAACAGAAGAAGAGATATCTTTTCCTCTTGAAAGTGGCAAAGAATACGGCCGTATTGCCTCCCAAACAGCAAAGCAAGTTATTATGCAAAAAATACGTGAAGCCGAAAAAGCTTCCGTCTTAAGTGAATTCGGTGAACGAGAAGGAGAAGTGGTCAGCGGAACCGTTCAAAGAATAGAGCGTGGAAATATTTTCATAGACATGGAACGTGCCACAGGAATACTTCCGTATGAAGAGCAGATACCCGGAGAAAGATACAGACAAGGAGAAAGAATAAGAGCTTATCTATATCATGTAGAAGAAAGCCCGCGAGGGGTATTCCTCCGCTTATCAAGGTCTCACCCCTCCTTCTTAGAAAAACTCTTTGAAGCCGAAACCCCGGAAATAGCCAGCGGCATCATTGAAGTGAAATCAGTAGCAAGAGAGCCGGGTTCTCGCAGTAAAATAGCCACACAGACCCATGACGACAGCATAGATCCGGTTGGATCCCTGGTGGGACAACGAGGAGTAAGGGTTTCTACGGTTATGAGTGAATTAGGCGGTGAGAAAATAGACATCATTGAATGGTCAGATGATCCGGTTCAGTTCGTTGCCGACTCTCTTTCACCGGCCGAAGTTATGAGCGTGGAAATAGATGAAGACAATAAAGAAGCTCACGTGGAAGTCCAAGAAGACCAGCAGTCTTTGGCAATAGGTAAAGGAGGGCAAAATGTACGCCTGGCGGCGCGTTTAACCGGATGGAGGATAGATATAAAGTCCACCGAAGGCGAATCGGTGGCTCAGGCCGACGAAAAAGGAGAGGTTGAGATCCAAGAGGAAACACCGGTGGTATCAAAAGAAAAAGAAGAAGAACCGAAAACAGAGGAGGGCACGGAAGAGGAAAAAAGCGATGATGGATCAAAAGTAGAAGAAAACGAGACCGAAGTGGAAGATGCTAAATAAGAAAACATTAAGATATGTTAATGAACGGATGTTCTGATATAATCAAAAACGAATTATAAGTTAACAAAAATAATAATATGAATCTTTGGCACGATATAAACCCGGGAACAAAAGAAGAAATGAATGTGATCATTGAAGTATTTCGGGGTTCAAAAAATAAATATGAAATAGACAAAGAAACCGGACTAATAGCCCTGGACAGAGTAATGCATACTTCTCAAGATTTCCCTTTTGATTATGGTTTCGTTCCTCAAACACTTTGGGACGACGATGACGCTTTGGATGTTGTTATCTTGACCACTTATCCCCTAACCTCCGGAGTTCTTGTCCGAGCCAGACCGGTAGCTATTATGGAAATGATAGACAGCGGAGATCCGGATGACAAAGTTATCGCAGTTCCATCTGAAGACCCGCGCTGGAACAAGGTCAAAGACCTTTCGGATATAAACGAACACAACTTAAAAGAGATGGAACATTTCTACTCCACCTACAAAGACCTGCAAGGAAAGAAGGTTCAGGTCAAAGGTTTTAAAGGTAAAGATGAGGCGGAAAAGGCCTTTGAAAGAAGCCAAAAAATGTATAAGGATAAATATTAAGGATGCAAGAGAAAATTAAAGGTGGTATAATTTTCTCTACAAGATAAATTATAAGTATAATAGTAATTCTTATGCAAGAAGAAGAGAAAAACAACCCCCAAGAACACGAAGAAGGGGGCAACGAGAACTGGGATAATTCTATGGGCCAAGAAGAGGGACCCGAAGAAGACCCGCTAAGAGAAACCGAGGTCGGCGAAGAGAACAAGAGTCCCGTGGGGCCCTTGATCGGCATTGTCCTTATTATCATCATAATAGTACTGGGAGCAATATTCTTCTGGACTCAAGATGACCTAAGTGAAGATCCTGTAGTACCTCCGGAAGAACCGTCTTCAGACGATGAAAACACCGACGAAGAGAACAATGAAGAAGAGGTTGATGATGAAGAAGGCGACGAGGAAGAAGGTACTGAGGAAGAAACTGATGGTGAAGAAGGTAGCGAAGAAGGAAACGAGGAAGACCTTATAGAAGAGGTCATTGATGAAGAAGAGACTGAAGAAGAGTAGTAACAAGAAGATCAAAAAACAAATAAGACCCTCTCTTAAGGAGGGTCTTATTTTTTATAAATATTATTATAAAAAATATTTATTTAAGAATTGATATGGCATTTCCTTGCTTACATGGTATACTGCCGATGACTTGTAAATAATTCAAAAAATATGGATTCAAAAAGTAAAAATGTTTCAGTTAACCACACCGGCGAAGCCGAAGTGGAAATAACCGCCGATATACCGGCTGAGGAAATGTCAAAACAGTACCAAAAAGCACTAGAGGATTCACAGAAAGAAACGGAAATAGACGGTTTTAGAAAAGGAAAAGCTCCACTGGAGATGGTGGAAAAAAGTATCGGTCAAGGAGTTCTTTTGCAAAGAGCCTCGGAAAATGCCTTAAAAGAGGAGTATCCCCTTCTTCTAAAAGAACAGGAAATAGAGCCGATCGGACAACCTGAAGTAACAATAACCAAAATAGCTCCCGAAAACGACCTTGGTTTCCGCATAAAAACCGCCGTTATGCCTAAAGTTGACCTCCCGGATTACAAAAAGATAGCCAAAGAGGTCATAGAAAATAATCCGATAACAGAAAACCCGGAAGTAACTGATGAGGAACTCCAAGAAACAATATTCAACATCCGCGCCAGTCAGTTGATAGAAGAAAAAAGACAAAAAGGCGAAGAGATCCCTTCACCCGAATCCCTTAAGGAAGAGGATCTTCCGGATCTAACTGACGACCTCGTTGCTTCTTTGGGGGATTTTTCAAGCGTAGATGACTTTCGCGAGAAAATAAAAGACCATCTGACAAGACAGAAAAAAGCAAAAGAACAAGAAAAGCAATGGTCGGCTATTATTGAAGCCATTATAGAAAAATCATCAATAACCCTCCCTTCAATGCTTGTAGAATCCGAATTGGACAAGATGACCGCTCAACTAAAAGACGACGTGGAACGCGCCGGATTGGAGTTCTCCGACTATCTCTCAAAAGTACAGAAAACGGAAGAAGAGATTCGTGAAGAATGGAAAGAAAATGCCAAAAAAAGAGCTCAGACTCAGCTTATCCTAAACACCATTGCCTCAAAAGAGGATATAAGACCTGATCCGGAAATAGTTGAAAACCAAACTCAAAATCTTCTGCAACAGTATAAAGAAGCTCAACCGGAAAATGTAAGAACATTTGTGGAGACACAGCTTACCAACGAAAAAACACTTTCCTTCCTCGCCTCTCAAGCCGACGATCAAAAAGAGGAGGGTGCGAAAAAACAAGAGAACGAGAAAGACGACACCAAAAAGAACAAAGGCGAGAAAAAAGAAAACAAAAATAAAAAATAAGTATAATCAGAACTTACTCTTATCTTCTTTCTTTGACAGTTTCCATCAAAGGCCTATATTTTTATCTATTTGTCTTTAAAGAATACTGTGGTATATTTAAACGGTAATCTTGGAACCGCAATTTATGTTAATTCCTACCGTAATAGAAAAATCACAATTCGGTGAAAGAGCTTATGACATTTATTCGCGACTCTTACGCGAGCATATAGTCTTTTTGGGCGGGGTCATAGACGACAATATGGCCAATCTTGTCATAGCACAGCTTCTCTTTCTACAATCAGAGAATTCCCAAAAAGATATTCAGCTCTATATAAACTCCCCTGGTGGATCAGTTACATCCACCTTGGCCATGCTGGATACTATGAATCACATAAAGAACGATGTTTCTACGGTCTGTATAGGAATAGCAGCCTCCGGCGCGGCTATAATGCTCTCCGCCGGTGCAAAGGGTAAGAGATTTGCTTTGCCAAATTCCGAGATTATGATACATCAGCCCTGGGGTGGAGCTGAGGGGCGAGCAAGCGACATAGAAATAACCGCCAAACACATTATAAAAACAAGGGAAAAACTGAACAAGATCCTTGCCAAAAATACCGGTAAGTCCTACTCAAGCATAGAGAAGGATGTAGACCGTGATTTTTTTATGTCCGCCGAAGAAGCCAAGAAATACGGCATTGTTGACAAAATATACTCGCCTACCGGCAAGAAATAACCTCATACACAAGAACAGATCTGCTCTTTTGATAAACCGGGCCAATAGGTTCGTTTGTTTAAGTATGAACTGGACATATGGACCGATATATTATCGTGTATTACACGAAAGAGATCGTCTGCCGATAGGGCAAACGTTTTCAATAAGATATTAAACAGATCTTGTTTAATAAAAGTAAAAGTTAACCCTTCAAGGGTGGCTTTTATAGATAATAACCCCTAGTTAAGAAGAATTATGGAAACACAAATAGTTTTACTGCTCTTGGGCGCGGCGCTGGTGATCGGCATTTCTTTTGGATACTTTCTGCGATGGATAGTTTCCATGGGAAAACGCGGCTCAATGGAGCTCAAAATAAAACAGATGATGCTGGAGGCCCGCGACGAGGCAAAAAAAATAGTCGCGGAAGCTGAAAAGAAAGCCGAAGAATTGCAGGAAACGGGAAGAAAAGAGATAAAAGAGAGAGAAGGTCAACTCAATAAAACCGAGGACCGCCTTATAAAAAAAGAGGAGTTCCTTGATCAAAGACAGGTTGAACTTAACAAAGAGGAAGAACAGATAAAAGAAAAAATAAAAGAAGCGGAAAAAATAAAGGAAGAAGCGGAAACATTGGATCAACAGAAAGTTGAGGAGTTGGAAAAACTTTCTGAATTAAGCCAGGATGAAGCTAAAGAAGAGCTTATAAAGCAGATAGAGAAAAACGCCGAAGAGGACCTACTTGTGAGAATGCATAAACTGGAGAACACCGGCGCGGAGAAACTGGAAAAAAGAGCACGGGAAATACTTACCGACGCCATTCATCGGCTCGGTAATTTTGTTGCTTCAGATGTTATGTCCACCACTATATCTATCCCTTCCGATGAGATAAAAGGCAAGGTCATCGGAAAAGAAGGAAGGAATATCCGCGCCTTTGAGAGAGCCGCCGGTGTCGAGATCATTGTGGACGATACCCCGGGTTCTATTACCATATCTTCATTTGATCCAATAAGAAGACAAGCTGCGCGTATCGCTCTTGAAAATCTTATTATGGACGGAAGGATACAGCCCGCAAAGATAGAAGAAGCGGTTGAGAATGCTCAAAAAGAGATAAACAGAATAATAAAAGAAAAAGGTGAACAGGCTGTTTATGAATGCGGTGTTTATAATTTGGACCCTAAGCTGGTTTCTTTACTGGGACGCCTTTACTTCCGTACAAGTTACGGCCAAAACGTACTGCAACATTCAGTGGAAATGGCTCACATTGCCGGAATGATAGCAGAAGAGCTAGGTGCAGATGTTTCTGTGGCCAAAGCCGGAGCTATTTTACATGACATCGGTAAAGCCGTTGACCATGAAGTGGTCGGAACACACGTACAAATAGGTAGACGCATACTGCAAAAATTCAACGTGAACGAGAACATCATAAAGGCAATGCAATCTCATCACGAAGAGTATCCTTTTGAAACCACCGAATCAGTGATCGTGCAGGTGGCAGACTCCATATCGGGAAGCCGTCCGGGAGCAAGAAGAGATACCGTAGAGAACTATCTCAAGAGACTCAAAGAACTTGAATCCATAGCCAACTCCTTTGAAGGCATAGAGAAATCCTTCGCTCTCCAAGCAGGGAGAGAGGTGCGCGTCTTCGTAACACCAGATAAAATAAACGACCTTGAAGCCAAACAGATAGCTAGAGAAATAGCGTTAAAAATAGAGCAAGAACTCAAGTATCCGGGTGAAGTAAAAGTAAACGTTATAAGAGAGTACCGTGTTACCGAGTACGCCCGGTAAAGACATCATATACATCAAAAACGTTGCCAAATAGCCGTAAAAGGGTATATAATTGAAGAAGGGCGTAAAAAAGCACGCCCCGAGTTATACATCAATTGAACATATCCATTTGATGTATGGTCGAAAATAAAAATATAAATAACAAAAAACACTATGAACAAACAAGGACTTGTAGAAGTAGTACACGAAAAACTCGGCGGAACCAAGACTCAAGCCGAGGAAGTAGTGGAGACTCTCATCTCCACTGTTACCGATTCACTTAAAAAGGGAGAAGATGTCTCCATCGCCGGACTTGGTATATTCTCAACCAAAGAACGCCAAGCCCGCCAAGCCCGAAACCCTAGAACAGGGGAAACCATTAACGTTCCTGCCATGAAGGTGCCCAAGTTCAAGCCGGCCAAAGGCCTTAAAGATGCCGTAAAGAACTCATAGTAAATTACGGATAATAAGAAAAAATCCCCTTTTTTAGGGGATTTTTTTCTTTTCAGGATTCGCTTTTCCCTGGTGCGGACACGGGGAATCGAACCCCGATCTCGGCCTTGGCAAGGCCGCGTCATACCATTAAACTATGTCCGCAAAGATCCGCTTTTAGTGTGAACATCATACTAACAAAAAAAACATCCTATAGCAATTTGCAATACTTAACAATTATTATTATAAAAACAAGACAAGACAGAGGAACGAGATATGATTTATTAAGTCTTACAAGCTTAGCTTTATTACTCTACCCTTTTTATTTTCGCTTTTTAAATACTCTTCTTAATGTAAACCGTACGGAACAAGTGAATATAAACCTGCAAAAAGTGTACTCTCATATGAAGGATATATAGATCCTGTTTAGAATGCTTTAAAGTTCAATAAAAAGAAAACCCCCCAAAAGAATGGTGTTCACAAACTGTGGATAATTATTGATCATTTAAAAGAGCCTCAAGGGAATCATTGTCGCTTAATCTATTCTTTTTCTCAACCCCACAAACAACACATCTGTGTATCACCCACTTCTCAGAAACAGAGTAAGAATATTCCTTGGGCTCCATCAACCCCCCGCATCCGGATGCTCTATCACCCGGACCGACATCAACGTGCTTACTCCACAAACACCGAGGACAGTGATTGGTATAACCGTCTCCCTCAACCTCCAGGCCGCAATTTTCGCACTTAAAATTCTCAACGTGTTTTTTGAACATATTTAATTTTAAATTTACTGATCTTTTTATTAATATTTCTTGCAAATCTGGTTGTTGTATCAATGTGATTTCGTGTTATCATTTATAATCTGAAGATGAAAAAAAGTAAAGATTTATTGATATTATAAAACACCCAACAATATGACAGAAGAAAAACCCGAAAAGATACTAATAGTGGATGATGATGAGTTTATATGCAATATATACTCCAAAATATTCAAAGAAAAAAACATAGAAACCGATATTGCCCACACCGGCAAGCAAATGCTGGAAAAAATAAAGAACGAGAAACCGGAAGTGGTCGTTTTGGATATCTTTATGCCGGAGATGGACGGCTTTGAAGCCCTGGAAGCTGCTTACAAAGAAGATCTGCTGAAGAACTCCGTAGTTATCGTTCTTAGCAACTATGCAGACCAACTGGCACAAGAAAAGGCTGGGGAACTCGGCTCAAAGAGATTTATAGTAAAATCAACTCTTTTACCGGAAGATATTGTTACCGAGGTTCTGAAAACCTATCAAGAGGAAACATCAAAAGATTAACACTCTCTTTTTTAAGTCAGAACTGAAGCCGTTCGGGTGGTTTTGTTGCTTTTTACTTAGTTTCGGCCAAAATTTTTTTATTACCGGAAATAAGTAGGGTATTGATATCCTTCCTTTTCATTTTTATTGTCGGGGAGCCGAGAATCGAACTCGAGCCTCACGCTCCCAAAGCGTGTATACTACCACTATACTACTCCCCGATCAAAATCGCTGAAGAGGACTTATTTTAACACAGTAGCCCAATAATCTAAAGAATGATATTCTCTTTCATTTCCACTTCCGGAATATCTTCTTCCGAGGAAAATAGTACGGAAACAATATCAATGCACCAAGGATCATCTTCCCTTCCTTTTCTCTCCAGATATGATTCAGCAACTCGGGCAATGTTCTCTATTTTAGATCTATCTACCCGGTTCTCCGGCAGAAAAACCTTTTCTGCCTTTTTGGAATAACTGCTTTTCACCTCAACAAAATGTAGTATTTTTTCTTTTTTTGCTAAAATATCTACCTCCCCGTGCCCTTCTTTAATATTAAAATCAAGAACCTCAAAACCCTTGCTCTTAAGGTAGTCCGCAGCATATCTCTCCGCAATAAACCCCTTTTCCTTGGAGTTTTTTCTTTTTATATCTTTTTTTAAAGTGTTTTTATGTCTTTTATACACAATTCCACAGAGTTATCCACAGTTTTTGTCTTTTATATGTCTGTTTATTCTCTAATTAACTTTCTATAAAAAGCACGGGGTTTGTCCTTACAGAGATCTCACTCCCTCGAATCTTACAGATTCTGTACACCTTTTGGATATTTTATACATTACGCTCTAAAATATCTCAAAAGGTCTTGCAAAGCTCCACATGGTCGCTTCTCACTCCACTCGTCGTCTCCGATCCTTCGTTCCTTAAGATCGGGCCTCGCGACGACTTCGGTTCGATTACCGCATTCCGTGCAAAACAATATCCTCAACACTTCGTGTTATCGTCTTTTTTTGTGCGGGATGCGGGAATCGGTCACAGGTTGCTAAGTAAATTCATCACTTCGCTCTTCATTTACTAAGCGCTCGCGACCCCGACTCGGCGACAAGCCTTCCTCTCTTCGCTCGGAATCTTGTATACCGCCTCCGTCCTTCGCTTCCCGATCCTTGCTACAGTAACATTGTCGCGCAACCGCATAGGTTGCGCTCTGTGTTCCTGTGCGGGATGCGGGAATCGAACCCGCGTATTCAGCTTGGAAGGCTGACATTTTACCACTAAATTAATCCCGCTTTTTAAAAACCTAATAACCTCTGGCTTGAGAAGTTTACCATATTTATTAACCTTTGTTAATAAATTGTATACTAAGTTCCAGAATTAATTGCAACACCTCTAGTAAAATAGAGGGGTGTGACAAGACCTAAAAGACCGCGTTTGAAACGCGGTCTCACGATCAATCTCGTTAAATGATCTTCAGGTCTGTTTTATCAAGAATTTTTTGTTGTAAATTCTTATTTAACCGGCAACGCCATGGTTGACAAAAACATGTCGCTTAAAAAAGCATACTTTGTTTTTTTGTTAGTTATTTTAGTTAACTTGGCACAACTTATGCAAAGTGTTCTGATAACTATCTCGGGTTCTTCTCCTTTCCATTCCTGCGCAACACACCTTCCATTCCATCTACAAAAAATACACTCTTTGAAAAAGTCTCTCCCATTTTCATTGTTACAAGAGACCACCACTTTACAAAAAACACATTTTTTTATCATTATGAGCCTCCTCTGGTTTAAAAATTTAGAAATATTAATTTCTAAAAATTCTTTCAAAGTACAACTTTAAAGTACAGATAACCATCGTCGGCGAACAAAAAACTAAAATGCGTTACGTTTACTTTAAATAAGTTAAATCAAAAATAAAAATAAATCAACCTGAATGATTAAAAAGGCCCTGCAAGGCTCCACGTGGTCGCTTCTCACCTACCCGGGCTCGTCTGTCGCTCCAGGTATTCGCGACATGACTCCGCCTTTCTCGTCCTCACGAAAGAGCAGAAATGCTCTTTCTCCGGTCGCTGGCGCGCCCGGGAGGACTCGAACCCCCAACC
>JBNJEF010000045.1:0-4830 GCA_051745565.1 Patescibacteria group bacterium
TATTTCTATATAACCATCTTCCATCTCTATTTTGCCAGGAGTTTCTTCTCCGTATTTCTCCGCAAGAGTGGTAAAAAATTCATCGGTCACTACTACATCGATATCATTTAAAACCTTAAGACCTCTTACCGCCAAAGGACCGCTTCCGAAAATAGCATAACTGTCTTTAGGAAGATCCAGTTTGGCAAATTTTATAAAAAGTTCATGCATAAATATTTATTCATTACCCGCCAACTGCCCGCAAGCACTTTTGATATCAGTGCCAAAGCTGTATCTACGGGTCACCTTTACCCCTCTTGACTCTAATATCTCTTTGAACCTTTCCATTTTTTTCGTAGAGGATGCTTTGAAAGGACCGGTCGGATTATACGAGATCAGATTCACAACGTAGAGATGCCCCTTCATTATTTCCGCCAGCCTCACGGCGTGCTCTTCGGAATCATTTACATCTTTAATTAACATATATTCAAACATCACTTGGCGATTAGTTTTTTTAATATATCGAGAGACTGCTTCCATTGAACTCTCAAGTGGATACTTTCGGTTTATGGGCATTAGTTTGGTACGAGTTTCATTATCCGGAGCGTGAAGAGAGATAGCCAGATTTATCTGTAGATCCTCTTCACTTAGTTTATCTATTCCTTCGATCACCCCCGCGGTTGAAATAGAGAAGTTACGAGCACCGAGGTTGAAGCCGTCTTTATCATTTAAAACCTTTATGGCACTCATTACATTCTCGTAATTTAAAAACGGTTCCCCCATTCCCATAAAAACAACATTGGTTACCCTCTCGCCTTTTTCCTTTAAAAGTCTAGCGAAAAATATAACTTGCTCTACAATTTCCCATACACTGAGATTCCTTTTAAAGCCCATCATACCGGTTGCACAAAAGGCGCAGTTTAAAGCACAGCCCACCTGAGAAGAAACGCAGATCGTATTCCTGCCGTCACCGTGTTTCATTAGAACCGTCTCAATACATAAACCGTCCGAGAGATTGATCAGAGCTTTGGTTGTATCTCTTTCTTTAGAGGCAACAGTATCGGCTTCTATATTTACAGGAAATTCCAAAGTTAGTCTTTCTTTCATATTTTTAGGTAAAACAGTGGAATCACGCCAATCACTTATGAGCTCTTGGAACAGATGCTTCTTAACCTGTTTTAGCCGAAATTTTGGATAATCGACCATAATTTCCTCTAATTTATCCATATCCCCGATTGTATTCTCTTAACCTGAAATAGGCAATGAAAAGTCTCTTAAAATAGAGTAAAGTGTTTCCTACTGATAGACACTGTCTGTAGTTTGTAATTTTACTTAGATTAAAATTGGTCTTTAAAAAAAGGAGTAGATCATTATGGTAGGTTTCCTTATTCTACTTATTTGTTGCCTAATTCTTGCTCTTTTAATCGAAATATTAGCAGTAACAGTAATTGAAAAAATCATGAAAGGGAGGGAATACAGGATGTTCATAAAAAACAGAAGATATTTCTGAAACCCCACAAAGCCGACGCCTCAGATAGAGCGCCGGCTTTTCTTTTTGCTGTTTAGGTCAACCTCGCCAAAATGTTTGATTTTGTTACCATTGAATATATGAAAAGCTTTAAAGAGAAAGCTCTTGATGTAGTTAGAGAGATCCCCAAAGGTAAAACTTTAAGTTATAAAGAGGTGGCCACTATGGCAGGTAACCCTAGAGCGGCTCGTGCGGTGGGGAATATCTTAAAGAAGAATTATGACAGGAACATTCCCTGTCATAGAGTAATTAAAGCAAACGGTAAATTCGGTGGTTACAACAAAGGAGAAAAAATGAAAAAAAATCTACTAAAAAAAGAAAAGGTTCATGAATAAAATTTACACTACAGCTATCGGCGGAGGTTTGGTATTCGCACTCATCTGGTTTGCTCTGTCCGGTTTTGAGGACCCTCATCAGGCCGCCCTGGGTGGCGGCGCTTTTGCCCTGGCGTATATTCTTACGGAGGCATTTTTCAAGGAGAAAAAATGAAGTGGTTCATAGCCACTTCTGACGGTTCTTGTAATATTTAAGAAAGAATTAAGAATAAAAAGATCATTTTTTTATTGGACCTCTTTTCTCCTCTTAAGAAAATATTTCTTTACAAGAAGGGACAACCCCAGCAAAGAAAGAAGAAGAAATCCGGCTACAATGAAATGAACAGCTTTCATCTCATAAACGGCATAGCCCAAATAACCATAAAAGATCGCTCCGGGTATTGAACCTATCAGAGTACCTATCAGGAAATTCTTAAGACTTACTCTGCTTATACCTAAAAAGTAATTTATTCCCGTAAAAGGTATTACCAAAGTAAAGTGGAGAAAAATTACAAAAGATATTTCATGATTATCTATAAGCCTGTAGTATTCATAAGATTTTTGGTACCTTTTCTCAATGAACTTCAATAGTCTGCCTTTATCCAAATATTTGACCATTAAAAAGGTAACTAATCCTCCCAATATCGTGCCTGCGACCAAATAAAAAGGAGCCAGAGGCATACCAAAGAATATTCCGCCGGCCAATGACAAGGGCCAAGCGGGAAGAAAGAAAAGAACTATGGGTATATATAAAATAACAAAGACCACCGGCGCCCAAGGTCCTAACTGTTCCATTCCTTTATTTATAAGATCGGGAAGTTTTACTATTTGTTCGCCCAACCCCAGTTGGAAAGCAATACTGGTCAAGATAAGCAGAATTAAAAAGCTTATTAAAACAGCATCTCTGTAGCCAATATTGAATATATTACCCATATAATAATAGTAACAAACTTTTCTCATATATATTATACAAGAACCAGAAAAATTAGACCCTGTCTCTAAAATTGGACAAATTACTTAATTTGTGGTAATAGTTATATTAAATAATAATATATTCAATATGTCTATAAAACATTCTCTATTGATAGTGGGTTTGATATTTGCGCCCTTTACAGGCATAGCGGCTGAGGAAACCGAGACCATATTTTATACCAACGATAATATTATCCTCACCCCCCACCCCACTCCGGACACCTTCAGTGTAACAGAAGACGGAGAAACATTCGGTTTAACGGAAAGTGGTATATCATTTTCTCAAACTAATATTAGTAACGATACTACGCGACTTCAAAAATTCGTTATTCAGGAAGCATGGTGGTATATCTCCGACAAAGGAATGATCGGATACGGCGAAGGCATCTCCGATCTTCAAGCTCTTTCCATATACCTCAGCATGCCCGAGAACACAGGATAAACCGTCTTCTACTGTTTACTTTACGTTAAAAATAAAGTATAAATAAAAAAATTAAAATTCATTAAAAAGATGTATGAAAGAAGAAGTTAGAATAACCGCCGTTGAGTACGGCACGATCGCAGCAGTATGCATGTTCTTGATAAACGCCATCGCGAACAGAATAATGATACTCCAAGATCACAGCACTATGGCCATCTCCGGTATATTATGGATAACCAGCTTGCTTTTAATAGCGCTTCTTTTGCCTTCCGCTTTAGATAAACCTGAGAATATCAAAAACAAAAGAAAGTTTGCCGAATCAAGCTCCCTTTCTTTTGTAATGCTTTTCTTCTTTTTTATCCTTATTAGCGGAATAAGCGCCCTTTTCTTTTGGGGTATAAGACCATCGGATGTCTTTCTTTTGGTCCTGGCTATGGCCGTGCCCGTTATCATATCAGCCATTGTCTTTTACTTCGTAACAATATGGGCCATGGATGAAACCGTTTTTAAAAACAAAGAAGTTAAATAAAACAGATCTTTCATGGAAAAATTCATACACAAAAATAGCAATTTACACCTTGAAATAAACTGTTGTATCTGTATCTGTACGAGAAAGAGGTAATCCCCGCTTTAAAGTATTAATTTTCAACAGATCAAAAAGCCTCTTTCGTTCAAAAGAGGCTTTTAAATTTAACCAAAAATAAAATGAATATCATCAACACCATCGGTAAAACCCCTTTAATAAAAGTAGATAATATTTTTGCCAAATTGGAGACAACCAATCCCACGGGAAGTATCAAAGACAGGATGGTTCAACATCTTGTAGAAGTGGCGGAAAAAAAGGGAGAATTAAAAGAGGGATCAAGAATAGTTGAAGTAACCTCCGGTAACACCGGCATATCCTTAGCTATGTTCTCCGCCCTAAAAGGATACCGATTTACTGCCGTTATGCCTGAGTCAATGAGCATAGAAAGGCGCAAGATGATGCAGGAGTTCGGCGCTAAGATCATACTTACACCCGCCGAAGACGACATGGAAGGTGCGGTCAGGAAATACCAAGAGATCATAGAGAAAGAAGAAAACATCTGGCTACCGAAGCAGTTCAGCAATACCGAGAATATAAAAGCACACGAAAAGGGCTTAGGTAAGGAGATACTTAAAGAGACCGTCGGAGACATTGAGGTATTCGTGGCCGGAGTGGGAACAGGTGGAACTCTAATAGGTGTAGCCAGAGCGCTCAAGGCCGTAAACGAGAAAATAAAGATAGTGGCAGTAGAGCCGGAAGAGTCATCAGTTCTATCGGGAGGAGAGCCCCATTTACATGAAATACAAGGTATCGGGGAGGGTTTTATTCCGGAAATACTTAAAGATAATCTTCAGGTAATTGACAAGATCATAAAAATAAAAAGCAAAGATGCCTTAAAGGCAACAGAAGAGCTTACCGGGAAATACGGTGTTTTAGCGGGTATAAGCTCCGGAGCCAATTTTCTTGCAGCGCAGATATTAAAGAATGAATTCCAAAAGATCGTAACTGTTTTCTCGGACAGAGGAGAAAGGTATCTGGATAAAAAGTAAAAAGATACTGAATTTACTTTTACCTACAATAACTTTCTGAT
>JBNJEF010000008.1:0-19110 GCA_051745565.1 Patescibacteria group bacterium
TAATCGCCCGGCCATGTGCCGGGCGATTATATTTTGTAGAGTACAAAAGGCGAAGCGAAAGACAGAGTCGGTATACTAACGATTTTAGTCGGGGCCGGTGAGGCGTGGCCTCACTCTTTTTGGTTAATTTTATACCTTTTTGCTTTGATTTTTTTTGCTATTCTTTTAGATGTTATGATAGAAAAGAATAAGCCTAAAAGAGCGGGAGAGCTGCGACCGATTCCCTGCAGATCGCCAGTAGAAAAAAGAGCACGCGGTAAGCGTGACTTTTTTCTTTGGTAACCCGAGAGAAAAGCAATTTATTGTTTTTCCTGGGGTGGAGTGTGTTTCGTCGCTATTCAAAATTTGGTTAAATTTTGTGATAGTAATGAATTAGATGAAAAGATAAAGGTTAAAAGAAACTTTGTGAAAATTATTTTTATTAGATTTATATTAAGAATCAAGATTAAATCTATAAATTAGAAAGGAGGAGCTCATTAAAGAACTCCTCCTGGAGATTTGCGATGTTTAAAGAACTCTGATCATTTCATTGTATGTCCATGGAACTTCAAGGGGGGCGAAATGACCTCTGCCAACATTTTCCATACTGATGTTGTGTTTGTTGGTTTTGGTTTTTATAAAAGAATCTTTGTTATTCCCTATTATTTTAACTTCGATAGATGAGAAGTTTCTAACTTCTAAAAGTAAATTGAATTTGGCTATTCTTCTTATATTCTTAAGATTATTTTTGTTTACGGAAAGTTCCCAAAACAGATCTATTATAACCTTTGTTCTGTATTGAGTTTTCAAAACTTCTCTGAGGAATCTTAAAGAGTGCCACGCTGTATTTGTGGGTTTTATGCCCACAGGAGAGATCAATATAAGCTTTTTTATTTTTTTCTGAATATCTAATTCGTTTCTCAGGATATCAAGAAATTGAATTACACCTGATGAATAAGCTATCACAGAGAAACTTTCTAACTTCTTGGCTGTTTCTATTTCTTCAGTTACAAAGTGATCTTTTCTAAGTTCTTGGATCATGATTGATAGATCTTTTTTAAGAGTCGGAAATCCGTATAGAAAGAGTATTGAAGTTTTTTCTTGTTTCATTTTCTCTCCTTTTATTTTATTTTATTCTTAAAGAACTGCATTACTTTATACATTAAAACATATTTTTATTAAATAGGCAATAGTATACGGTTAGTTTTTTGAAAGGAGATCCCTTTTCGAGCCCTCGCTCCCTCGCTTTTAAAAAGCGAGGATGCGCAATACCGCCCATAACTATTATCTTACTTACTGTGGGCGGTATAGGGCTCGATCCTTACAGGATCAGTGCAGGTTTTCATTATTTCGCTCGTTCCTCGCAAAATAATAGAAAAACCTTTTCGAGCCCTTGCTCCCTCGCTTTTAAAAAGCGAGGATGCGCAATACCGCCCATAACTATTATCTTACTTACTGTGGGCGGTATAGGGCTCGAACCTATGACCTCATCCACGTCAAGGATGCGCTCTAGCCAACTGAGCTAACCGCCCGTATTTTTATGGATTATACCCGTTTTGATCTACGGGGGCAAATTATTTTACTAGATGTTGAGTTTTTGTTGATAAGTTGTTGATATTGTGTTTATATTCAAAACCAAAAAAATCTTTAAATAAAAAATATTTACAGTCTTACTGTTTTGTGTACGTTTAAAAGATATTAATAAGACTTACTATCCTTAATGGTTTCAATTTATTTAAACCTCTCTTTTATTTTAGTTTTGATCTTCTTAAAAAAGCCGGCACCGCTCCCCAATCATCGTCATCGTCACTGTTTGTTGTTGAATTTTGCTCTTCAGGCGCCTCCTTTTTCTTGGATTCTTGAGTAGGAATGGTATTGTGTATAGCCTTTTTTTCTTCCTTGGAGGGTGTAGACATTTCGGAGGAAGATGAGGGGGATTCACTAAAATCCTCTTCAGAGGTTTTCCTGGTCGTGTTTACTTTGTGTACATTGCTGTTCTTTAGAGCTTCTTCCGAGAAGCCGGATGCTATAACGGTTATTTTTACTTCTCCTTTTTTGAGTTTGTCGTCTTTTACTGTTCCGAAGATTATTTTGGCTTCTTTGTCCACGGATTCAGTTATTATGTTGGCTGCGTCTTGTATCTCATGCATTGTAAGATCATCGCCCCCGGCTATGGAGAAAAGAACCCCCTTGGCACCGTCAACGGAAAGCTCCAGGAGCGGCGAATTTATTGCCGATTTGGCGGCTTCTTCTGATCTTTTTTCTCCGCTTGATATGCCAATACCCATAAGAGCGGTTCCAGTGTTTTGCATAATGGCTCTTATATCAGCAAAATCGGTATTTATGATTCCCGGAGTGGTTATTAAATCGGAAATGCCTTCCACTGCCTGCTTTAATATGTCGTCACACATAGCAAAAGCGTTTTTTGCGGTAGTGTCTTTCTCTATGGCGGATAAAAGCCTGTCATTGGGAATGGTTATAATAGCGTCAACGGAAGCCTTTAATTCCTCAATGCCTTGTTCTGCATATTTCATTCTTTGCGGTCCTTCAAAGAAAAATGGTTTTGTTACTACAGCCACGGTCAGAACACCTAATTCTTTTGCGGTTCTGGCTATTATGGGAGCTGAACCTGTACAGGTTCCTCCGCCCATACCTCCTGCAATGAAGAGCATATCTCCACCCTTTATAACCTCTTGTATTTCTTCTTTGTTTTCTTCTATTGCTTTTCTACCCAGCTCCGGATTCATTCCGGTTCCCAGGCCTCTTGTGAGATTTTTCCCTATGTGTATCTTCTTTTTTGCCAGTGTGTGATGAAGGTCTTGAGCATCAGTATTTATGCCTACGAATTCAACCCCTTTAACTTTGGAGTTGATCATATGGTTAATGGCATTTTTACCCGATCCTCCTACTCCGAACACTTTTATTCTGGCGAAAGCTTCTACTTCTGGTTTAACTTGCGGCATATTTTATGTAAATTATGTTCTTATAGTAAAAATATGTGAACGTAAGTTATTTTACCAGATTTTTCTTTTAAGGTAAAAACTGTTTTATCCAAGAGAGAAGTCCTCTTCTGGTTTTTTGCAAAAAAGAGCTTATTCCAAGATTTCCGCTTTCTTCTTCGTTAAGACCGATAATACAAAGACCGTAAGCGACTGACCATCTTGAGTCTGTTAAAGGTGAGTCCTGTTTTCCTATTGAGCTTAAAGATGCCACCGAGGAGGGTAGATTGAGTTTTTCTTTGGCCTTTTCTTCTATGTCAAATATTCCCGAACCTCCTCCTGTTATGACTATACCTGCGGGCAAAAGTTCATGACGATTTATCTTCTTCAAATGAGCTATGATTATTTCAAATATATCGGCGAGTCTTGCTGAGATGATGTCATTTAGTTTCTGTTGAGGGGTGGGGGAACTTGTCATATTCCCAAGTTTTATTTTTTCGGCTTCCTCCAATGGTATTCTAAGCCCCAGGGCAATGTCATTAGTTATATCTGTACCTCCTATGGGGAAAACTTCTAGGGATATCGGGATGTTGTTCTCAAAGACCACTACTGAAACGGTTTCGGCACCGATATCAGCTAACACGCAACCCGCTATTTTTTGAGGTTTGTTCAGACTGACAAAACTTGAGGCGATAGGGGAGGCTATGGTATCTATGACCTCAATGCCTGTGTTTTCAATAGCTTCAACTGTGTCGTTTAGATGATGTTCCAGGCAGGTGATGAAGAAGGTTTCTGCCTCCAGTGACCCTCCTTTCAAGCCTAAGGGATTGCCTAAAACGTTTTGTCCGTCCAGTTTGTATTCTAAAGGTATGGCGTGTATGACTTTTCGATTGAAGGATGCTGAAGGAGGGATCTGACTCTCCGATGCTTCCAAGGCGGCTTTCATATCGGCTTCTTTGACTTCTATGTTGGCACTTGAAACCACGGTTTTGCCTGTAGCGGTTACTCCTTGCAGTCCCATTCCGCCTACGGAGGTGAATGCTCTGGATATGGTTGTTCCTGAGGATTTTTCTGCCTTACGAACAGCCTCTTTAATGCTTTTTTGCGCTTCGGAGATATTGACGATATATCCGTGGCGCACCCCTTTTGACTCGGCAATACCGGTCCCCAGTATTTTAGGGAAACGCTTACTTTTGTTCTTTGCTTTTTCGGCAACAACGACTTTTACGTAGTAAGTTCCAATGTCAATTCCTACTGTTGTGTTCGTATTCATATATACTTTTACTGCCAGCGTTTTTGCCGGTGGTTACTTTGATCAAGAGATAAAATTCCTCAACAGACGTCTCTCTTCTTTTTCCATTGTACAGCCATGTTTCATTCCTTTCAAATGCAACATACCGTGGATAAAAAGATAGGTAACAAATTCCTTAAATGACATATCAAAACGATTTGCCTCATCACGTGCTTTTCTTAGATTTATGAATATTTCTCCCTCGTTAGAGGATAGAGGAAAGCTTAATACTGATGCCGGACGAGGAGTTTTTCTATACTTTTCATTGAGTTTTTTTGAGGCTTTATCGCCAATGAATACAAGACTCAGGGAGTAGTCACGTCCTAAAACTCCTTTTTTTATTTGCTCAAAAGAAAGTCGCGGATGTTCAAGCCGCGACTTTTTAACTATAGTGAGACTTCCCGGGTCTTCTTTTTCTTCCATATTTGATGGTTTCTTTAGAAGAAATTTCTTGCTGAAGATATTAACGTTGCCTGGAGAAGGGTTGAGATCTGTCGGGTAATTTACCGAGCTTGACGAGTCTTTCTCTTTCTTTGGCTTTTTTCAGACGTTTTAATGTTTCTTGTTTCTTTTTCGTTTCTGATAGAGGGCGATTTCTGAATCTTATTGATTTCGCTCTCGGCAGTATTCCGGATCCTTGTACGCGTTTAGTAAAACGACGCACCAGGGCGACATTATTTTCGTTGCTGTTTTTTTCTACTTTTACGTTTGTGGCTACCATATTGGGCAATACTATCATGCTAAAAAGTTTTCTTCAAGTTTTTTCCGAACTAGATATACTTGGGTTTATGCCGGACAAGCTTTTTTTATTATTTTTTTATTTTCGAATTTTATTTTTTTCAAGTAATAAGGAAGATCTTCCAGGGGGATCGTTTCTTGGGAATGATCTCTGGTGTCACGTATCATGACCGTTCCTTCCAGTGCCTCTTTTTGCCCCATTATTATGATGTAAGGGAGTTTCAATTTTTCTACATTATGCATCTGCCCCGAGAGCCTGTTCTTGGTTAAATGGTGGCATATGGGTATTCGATTACGCCTTAGATTGTTTATTGTTTTTAGGCTTTTGACTTTGGCTGCGAACCCTAGGTGAACAAAGGAGAATTTGGGTGAGATCGCTGTTTTCGGAATGACCTTCTTTCTGTTGTCTTTCTTTTTATAGGAAAGGAATACACCTACTGCCGGGGTGTTTCTGCGGTAACCTAAACGACGGGAAAGAGGACTGTATCTCATTCCGCAGGCGGAGATGATCTCCTGTTTATTTTTGTTGTTTATTTGGTTGGAAGTGATGCGAAAGATGGTGTGTCCATGAAGAGCTCTGTGAGCGACAAGGCGGTCGTTTATGGTATAGGGGATATCCAATTCTTCCAGGTATTCCAGAACTTCTTTCAGGTGCATCCTGCTTTCTTCTGAAAGATAACTTATGGGCTTAGGTGCACCGTTTATGAATGTCCCGACTTCTTCTTCGGTTGAGACAAATAGTGCGTAAGGATTTTTTTTGCACATTTCTTTGGTCTGTTCCGGTAGGCTGTTTATTATATCTCTAACATAAAGGGAGAGGTCTCGTTCAAAGGCGTCTCTTGAAGCTTGATCTCCTACACTATTGATCTCAACTTCAAGTTCTTTAAAACCACTCTCTTCTAAAATAGCAAGAGAGGTCTGTATTGCGAGTGCTTCGGCGATACTTCCGGAAACGTCAACTATATCCAGGCTACATTTTTGGTTGACCATACTATTCTCGGATCTAAGCTTGTTCGTTTTTTCTTGGTAAACCATCAAGGGTTTTGGTAGGTCTCTGAAATGCCCGTTTTTATAAAGTTTTACCAATGTGGCCTTTTCTTTTGGGCAAAAACATTTGCTGTCATGGGCGGGATTTCCAAATATACTGTCTATTGAACTCGTTGCTCTGGCCGCCGATTGGTCTAGTGTTGAGTAACGAAAACTTTTGATCGGAGTAAATCCATAGTAGAGGACTGTTTCCAGTGATGGTGAGGATTGTTTGGTGAATAACAGGGTCTCATAATTATTTTTAACCGGTTTTTTGGTTATCAGTATATTGGAAGATGTTTTTTGGTTGCTCATATTGTATATTGCAACTTAGGATTATTCTATTAATTTTCTTTTTCTACTCCCGGCAAAAAAGAGATAGAATCAGGAGGAAGTAGTCTTACCAGGGGTCTTCCCACTATCAGGTCTCTTTTTAATATGCCCCATGCTCTGGAATCGGAACTTTCCTGGCGATTATCCCCAAGTACAAAATATTCCCGTTCTTCCAGCTCTGTTTTTTGAGGTCTTTGATGAGTGGCTATATTTTCCACGTAAGGCTCTTCAAGAGTTTTGCCTTCAGGGTGTTTTTTATTATATATAACAACTGAGGAATTAGTTATTTCTATTTCTTCGCCGGGTAAGCCTACAACGCGTTTTATGAAGAACTGTTTTTGGTCGTTTGGATATCTGAATACAATAACGTCACCTCTTTGAGGTTCTTTGAATCTGTAGGTTATCTGATCAACGATCAGATACTCTCCATGATCAAAGGTCGGATCCATTGAGGCACCGTTTACTATAAAGGGTTGAGCCACGAATACGCGAACGGGAATCACTATAAGGAGTATGATAAGTACAAATTTAACGGTATCGCGTATCATTTGGGGCTATTGTAATATAAATTCGCGAGCACTTCAAGCGAGGCCTTTTTGAGGGTAATATGTTAATCTAAGATCATGTTATATATTATCGGTTTGGGGAATTCTGGAGAAAAATACGAAAACACAAGACACAATGTCGGCTTTGTTACGGTTGATCTATTAAAAGATAACTGGGGTTTTGAGAGTTGGAGGTCGGATCGTTATGTTAATTCTTTTCTTTCTTGCGGTGAAGCAGAGGGGGAAGAAGTGGTTCTGGTAAAACCGAATACATACATGAATAATTCAGGTAAAGCCATAAGCGGTTTGTTAAAAAAAAGAGAAATGAGCGCGGATCAATGTGTGGTTATCCACGATGAAATTGATCTGCCTTTAGGGTTTGTCAAGATGTCTTTTGCGAGAGGAGAAGGAGGGCACAAGGGTGTAAGGTCCGTGATCAATGCGCTTGGAACCAAAGATTTTCTAAGAATTAGAGTAGGTATACTACCTGAAGGATTGGAACAGGGCTCTCTCAAGAAGGTTGGAGGTAAGGGTGCTGTGGAGAGCTTTATTTTGGGTAATTTTACCAGAGAGGAAAGAGAGGAGATAATAAAAGCCGGCGGGAGAGTAAAAGAGTATTTGGAAATAATAATAAGAGAGGGCAGGGAGAAAGCCATAAGTTCTTGTAAGGGTTGAAAACAAAAAGGGCCGTTTGAAACGGCCCTTTTATTGCTTTTTGATACTACTTTTTACTTACGCTTTTTCCTCTTCTTCACCGGTATCTTCCTTTTCTTCCTCGGTTTTTACTTCTTTTTTGTCAGGAGATGCAACCTCTTTTTCTGCATCTTTGTTCGTGTAAGAGAGGGTCATTTTCTGTTCTCCGGGGTCAAAATAAGTGATAACGAAGGGGTAAGTTTTTCCCAGTTCAAGTGTTTCTCTGAGTTTTTCCTCATTGCCGAATTCTGAGACATGAACAAGACCGGCTACGCCCTCTTCTATGCTTGCCAGAGCTCCGTGCTTGTTGAATTTGATTATAACTCCTTCTACTTGCTGACCTTTTTGATATTTTTTAGCCGCCTCTTCCCAAGGATTGGATTTTAAGGCTTTTATGGAAAGAGATATCCTATCATCTTTTTTCTCTATCACCTTTACCTTGGTTTTCATTCCCACAGAGAAAAGATCCCTGGGGTTCTCTACAAGTCCCCAGTCCAGTTCGGAAATGTGCACCAGACCTTCCAGGCCTTCTTCTAGTTTAACAAAGACTCCGAAGTCAACAATGCCGGTTATTTCTCTTTCCAATACATCGCCAACCGAGTATTTCTCCAATATGCCATCCTTTTCTTCTCCTTCGGTTTCACTCTTTTCCGAGAAGATGAGTTTGGCTTCACCCGGTGAGGCGGTGATGATGTAAACTTTTATTTTTTCTCCGACAAGTTTTCTTAATTCCTCCAGTATGCGATCCTTGTCGCCGTCTTCAACGTTGGGGTAATGTTCGGTGTTTAGTTGAGATGCGGGAAGAAATCCTTGAATACCCTGCCAGGTTAGTATGAGACCACCTTTATTGGCTTCCTCTACCGTAAGTTCAAAGGGAGTTTTGTTGGCGGCAGCTTCTTCCGCTTCTTCCCAAATAAGAACCTGACGTGCTTCTTTCAGAGATATCTCTGTATAGCCATTTTCATTTTTGGGATCGATCACTTTCCCCGATACCGTGTCTCCCAGGTTTATTTTGCGGATTATGTCACGTGCGTGCATAAGCTCACGCCCATATATGACACCCGTACCGAAAGGTGCAAGGTCAACATAAACAGCCTGATTGTCTATGCTTATTACTGGTCCTTCAATTATGTCACCTTCTTCAGGAGGAGGGGGTGTTTCCTCCAAGATCTGTGCCATTGTTGTCCCTTTTTTTTCTTTTTTATATATCTGTTTCTGATCTTTTGGTTGATCAGAGGATCTGGTTAAGGTTTTAATTCCTGATTGTTCTTCAAGATCAGAGTCTGATCCTTCAGAGATTATTGATTCTTGTTCATTCATGATAAATATAAGCACATATGTCCGAAAAACATCATTTGTGGCCATTGAGCTCACCACTTGTTTGATTCGGGGTTAATATGTACCGTCTATTAATTTTTCTCGGGCAAGTATACCAGAAAAAAGTCTTTTTTGGCAAATTTGGCCTGATCTCTTCTGTTATAAAAGCGGTTACGCTTTAAACGCCCCATTTTTTGTGCTAATATAAGAGGCATATGATCATCAATTTTGCCGGTTTGCAAACTTTCAAGATCCAGTTTGGGGATACGATAATCGCCGTCAATCCCGCTTCCAAGGAGTCTGATGCGGTCAAACAGCCCTTAAAATTTGGTGCCGATATAACTCTTATCAGTTTGGATCATCCGGATTTTAACGGTTCGGATAACACTTTTAATAGTAATAAGACCCCGTTTGTAATAGACGGCCCGGGTGAGTATGAAGCGGGAGGTGTAACGATCACCGGTCTCGATTCCTTGGCTAATTATGAAGGTCGTCGGATAAATACAATATATACTTTAAGATTGGAATCAATGAATCTGTGTATTTTGGGGCCTCTTTGTGATGCCGATCTCTCTGCGGAGACACTTGAGAAGATAGACGGAGTGGACATTGTTTTTGTTCCTATTGGCGGAGAGAGCGTGATAGGTCCTGCTGAAGCCTACAAACTTTCCGTAAAACTTGAAGCTAAAGTTATAATCCCTTGTCACTATTTTGATGTTAATGATACCTGCGTTTCTGATTTTATGAATGAGACAGGGGCCGATAAGAGCGCCATAATTGACAAATTTACAGTTAAAAGGAAGGACATAGAAGGGGTTAACGGAGAGGTTAAGATTCTTTCACCTATAAGATAAGCTTATGTTCTCTTTGATCGAGCGCTTACAAAATAAACCGAGACATAAGAGAAAGCTCATTGCTCTATCCTTTTCGGCCGGTTTCACCTTCTTTATCTTTATTTTTTGGGCTTCGGGTATGTATCTCTACGGTGACCCTTCCTCGGTAGACGACTCCCCTGAAAGAGACGCCAGTCCTTTTAGGGTGATAAATAGGAATATTAGTAGTTTTGTAGGTGCGGTAGGTGAAACTTTTTCCGATGCTAATAAAGTGTTGGATAAAAACAATGTTTATGAGTTTTATGAAAATTCTGAGAATTCAACAGAAAAAGAAGAGAGTATTAAAAATTCAGATAAGGAGAAAAGTGAAGAGTCTGAGGTGAACAAGGAAAGAGTCTTTGACGTTGAAAATAAAGAAAGTCACACAGAAGAAGAGCCGGCGGAGGATTCGGAGGAAAACTTGGAGAAGGGAGAAAGTAATGAGGAGTACAAGGAAGAGGAATTTTGATATTTTAACTGTTATAATCATTAATTGATCATTTAGTGATATGAGTGCCAGAAATAAAAAGAACAAAAGAGATGAGGATAAAGTAATACCGCCGGAAGGCAGGAGTGTTATTCCTTATAACATAGTCAAGGAGATGAAAGAATCCTATCTTGACTATGCGATGTCGGTCATAACATCTAGGGCCCTACCGGATGTAAGAGACGGTTTAAAGCCGGTACACAGGCGTATTCTTTACGCGGCTCATAATATGAACCTTACGGCTAACGCCAAATTCCGAAAATCGGCGGCCATCGTTGGTGAGGTGTTGGGTAACTACCATCCTCACGGCGACAGTTCCGTTTATGATGCCTTGGCAAAAATGGCGCAGCCTTTTACATATAGGTATCCTTTGATAATCGGGCAAGGTAACTTCGGTTCAATTGATGGTGATTCCCCTGCAGCCATGAGGTACACGGAGGCAAAGATGTCAAAGTTGGCAGGAGAAGGGCTTAAGGATATAGAGAAAGAGACTGTGGACTGGCGCTCCAATTATGACGGTACCAAACAGGAGCCGACGGTTTTGCCCACGACTTTCCCTAATCTTCTTGTTAATGGCACTTTAGGTATAGCTGTTGGTATGGCAACCAATGTCCCTCCACACAATATGAGAGAAATTGCTGACGCTGTTTCTTTTATGGTCAATAATCCCAAGGCTACGACGGAGGATCTCATCGGTTTTGTTAAAGGCCCCGATTTTCCTACGGGAGGGGTTGCTTTTAATAAGAATGATATCCATAAAGCGTATGCCACCGGACGCGGAGGCATTGTTACCAGAGGTCATGCTTCCATAGAGGAAGGTCCTAATGGAAGCAGTTATATAAACATCTCCTCTATTCCTTACCGTGTGAACAAGGCCGACCTTATAATGAAAATAGCTAATCTGGTAAAAGAGAAGAAGATAGAAGGAATAAAAGGCTTAAGAGATGAATCCACTAAAGATATAAGAGTAATAGTTGAGCTAAAGAATACCGCTCATCCCCAAACTGTTCTCAATACCATATATAAACATACCCCATTGGAGGACACTTTTTACGTCAATATGGTCGCCTTGGTGGACGGGGTTCCTCAGACTCTTTCTCTTAAGGGGATACTGGAGCAGTTCATAATCCATCGTTTTGAGGTTATCAGGCGTAGAACAGAGTTTGATCTGGCTAAGGCCAGGGACAGAGAACATATTCTTTTGGGGTTGAAAAAAGCCCTTGATCACATTGACGAGATAATCAAACTCATAAAGGCTTCAAAAGATACGAAGACCGCCCATGCGAACCTGATGAAGGAATTCAAGTTCTCTGATAGGCAAGCTACAGCTATTCTGGAGATGCGTCTTCAAAAGTTGGCGGGATTGGAGAGACAGAAGATAGAAGAGGAATTAGAAAATACTCAGAAGCTTATAAAAGAACTTGAGGCCATACTTAAAGATCCCAAAAAAGTTAGGGCTATAATAAGCGAAGAAACAGAAGAGTTGGCAGAGAAATATGGAGATGAACGCTTGACCACCATTTCTCCTCATAGTGCCAAATCATTTTCTCCCGAGGATCTTGTCCCCGATGAGGAAAATGTCCTGGTTATGACATCCGGCGGTTACATAAAAAGAACAAACCCGCAAGAGTATCGTACTCAGAAGAGAGGAGGAGTGGGGGCCATAGATATGAATACCAAAGAGGAGGATTTTGTTACCACCTTTTTGACTGCCTCAACTCACAGCGATCTTCTTTTCTTCTCTGATGCCGGGAAGGTTTACAAAATAAAGATGTATGAAATTCCGGAGGGGAAGAGGTCCACAAAAGGTAAATCCATTATGAACTTTTTACCCCTGGCTTCAGATGAGAGGATAAATTCCGTCTTGGCAATGCCCAAGGATATAAAAAAAGAAGAAGATTACTCGGTTCTTATGGTGACAAAGAGTGGAGTGGCAAAGAAGGTCTCAGCTCGTGATTTCTACGAGGTTCGCAAAAGTGGCCTGATCGCTATAAAGCTTAAAGCAGATGATGAATTTGTTTCCTCATCTTTCATAGGTCCCAAGGATTCAGCGGTGGTCAACACCTCTAAGGGCCAGACCATAAGATTTAATTCCGAGGACATAAGACCGATGGGAAGAAGTGCGTCAGGTGTCCGTGCTATTAAGCTTAAAAAAGGCGATAGTGTTATAAGTGCTGATGTCGGAAGGGAAAATTATCAGGATCCCGTTCTTTTGGTTTTAACGGAAAATGGTTATGGTAAAAAAACATCTCTGTCGGAATATAAAATACAAAAGAGAGGCGGGTCAGGAATAAAGGCCGCTTCTATTAATGATCGTACCGGATCTCTGATAGTAGCCCGAGTGGTTGAAGAAGAAAAAGAGCTTATCGCAATTTCTAAAAAGGGAAATGTTATACGTATTACCGTTGATGAAGTGCCCAGGTTAGGAAGACAGACCCAAGGCGTAAAGATAATGAAACTTCGCCAGGGTGATGCATTGGCGGCCGGATGTGTTTATGGAGAGGTTGAGGATGTTGGTAACAAGTAGTTATAGAAAGCATTGATTTTCGTGTTACAATATTTTCATGTCTATCTTCGTTGATCCGCGTAAGGCTATAGAAGCATTAAGTCTGAGTTCAGGAATGCAGGTAGCTGACGTAGGTTGCGGTGTTGGTCATTATACTTTGGCTTTAGCCGATAAGCTTCAAGGTGAGGGGGGAGTTTACGCAATTGACGTAAGGAAGAATGTTTTGGAGAAAGTTGCCTCGGAAGCTAAAGAGAAAGGCTTCTCCAATATTGAAGTGATTTGGGGAGATGCTGAAAAAGAAGGCGGAACTCGTCTTGCCAATGATTCGGTGGGAGCAGCTGTTGCTTCCAATATCTTTTTCCAGACGGAGGACAAAGAAGCATTGGCCAAAGAAATAGCGAGAATAGTTTCCCCCGGAGGAGAGGTTTTGATAATTGATTGGATAAATTCTTTTGGAGGATTGGGTCCTCCGGAGGAACATATTGTTTCTTCCGAGAGGGTAAAAGAAATATGCGAGCCCTTTGGTCTTGTTTTTCAAAGAGAACATAAAACGGGCGCGCATCATTATGAGTTACTTTTTAAAAAAAGATCATAGTATAATTTTCTTATGTCAAAATTAAGTGAAATGTCCACTTTTCAGCTTGTTGTGATGATAGCTTTCGGTGCTTTTGCGGTCGGGGCTATTGCCATGTTTGCCCTGGGAGGGCTGGGAGATAAAGACGCCGCTTCCAAGATCAACGTGACTCTTTGGGGGACAATGGATCGAAGGACCGTCGAAGAGTGGCTAAGGGGAAATTTTGATGATAATGATAATGTTAATGTCGTTTATAAATATATCAATGAAGATGACTTTGATAATGAGCTAATAGATAAAATGTCCCTGGATAAGGGACCGGATATGGTTTTGATATCTCAGGACAGGTTAATTCGCCACAGAGAAAGATTAATGAAGATACCTTATGATTTTTATTCGGAAAACCAGTTCATGAGCGATTATCCACAGGTGGCCGAAGTTTTTTTGAACAAAAAAGAGGGCCATTCTTACGGTTTTCCTGTTTTAATAGATCCAATTGTCATGTATTGGAATAGGTCTTTTGTTCGCAATGCCGGATATACAAGACCTCCAGATCGCTGGGGCAATCTAAAGGATTTTATTCAGGGTAGTATCAAAAAAGCCGGTAATAAAATAGAAAGGAGCCCCATTGCTTTAGGGGGATATGACAACATAGAGCACAGTAAGGCGATACTGAGCACTCTGGTTTTTCAGTCTGGTGGCGGGATAGTGGAAGGGGAGGTGACCGGTTTAAGAGCGGTTTTCAATGAGGATTTTAACAGAAGTATAGAGCCTGCGGTCTCCTCTCTTATGTTCTATACTGATTTTGCCGATACCCGCAGACCCATATATAGCTGGAATAGCGATATGCCGAATTCTTTCAAGGCTTTCACGGATGAAGAGCTAGTCGTCTATTTAGGGAAAACTTCGGATTATAAAAGAATAAATGATACCAATCCCTTTTTTGATTTTGGAGTGGGTTCCGTTCCGGAGAATGAGGACGGGTCCACCGCTTCTTATGCGGATGTAATAGGATTATCTATTATAAAAACAAGTTCTGATCCTAAAGGTTGCGCCACTGTAGCTAAAATGTTGACACAACCCGATTCTTTAAAAGAACTCTCCGGAGCCCTCAAAGGAGTTCCGCCCGCCAAGGAAAGTGTCTTAAATAATCCACCTCAGAGTCCTTTTTATATGCCCGTATTCTATAAAGCGGCCGTGAGATCTTTAAGTTGGACGGATCCGGATCCGGCTAATACTGATGAGATTTTTTCTGATATGGTAAACAGCGTGGTAAACGAAGGCGCGGAACTGGATGATGCTGTGGACAGGGCTCAAAATCGTTTTAAGGGGATGATATCCAATCTTTAGAAATATGAATATCATTAAAAAAACCTTTTTATCGCTGTTCATTCTTTTTATATATCCTATTACAGCTTCAGCTCAGGGTCTTGTTCCGTGTGACGGCCCTGACTGTGGTTTTGGTGACCTTGTACAGCTTGCAAGTAATTTGATAGATTTTATGGTTTTGGTTTCCCTACCTCTTGCTGCTATAGCTTTCGCTTGGGCCGGATTTCTTTACTTATCTTCCGGAGGAAGTCAGGATAAGATAAAAAGAGCTCACGGAATATTTTTTAAAGTTGCTATAGGTTTGATCATTGTGTTGGGAGCTTATCTTATAGTCAATCTTATAGTGGAAGGTTTAACAGGTGATGCTGTGGAGGATTATGTTTCTATGCTGTAAATTTACTATTAGCGTAGGTCAGATTAAAATTAATTAAAGAGCAATTTATGAAAAAAAACAGAGACCGTTCAATTTTTTGGTTTTTCAGAAAAATAAAAATAGCCCGCTTATTTTCTTTTGTTGTTTTGATCTTTCTTTTTTTTCTAATTTCAGGAGCTGAAGCCGTGTTAGCCGGCACTTCTCCCAGTCTTAATCCTTTGAGTGTAGAAAGCTTTCCTGAACTTATTCGGATAATACTGCAAGATATTGTTATACCAGTGGGAGGGATTGTGGCCACTTTTGCTATTGTTTATTCGGGATTTCTTTTTGTGACAGCTCAAGGTAACCCTGAAAAATTAACAAAAGCCCGCTCCGCTTTTATTTGGGCGGTTATCGGAGGGCTCATCATTTTGGGTTCTTGGGCTATAGCCCAAGCAATAGAGGCCACGGTAGATCAAATAACAGCTATGGCCTATTTCTTTTAATTTTATGTTAGGGAAAAGTAAATCGTTGTTCCATTTAGTCTTAGTCTGTGCTTTTTCTTTGCCGCTAATCGTTTCAGCTCAGACCACTTTTAAAGAGTTTGTTAATGGGACTGTAAAGGATCTGCTTTCTAATTTTGCCGTCTTTCTTTTTGCGGTAGCTCTTCTTGTTTTCCTCTGGGGCATGGCCAAATTTATCCTGAAAGCAGACAGTGATACCGAAAGAGAAAAAGGCAAGCAGGTAATGATATGGGGACTCATAGCTTTATTTGTAATGCTCTCCGTTTGGGGTATAGTTCATATTATAACCATAACTTTCTTTGAAGAGTCAGAGTTGCAGTTCTTTTTACCGGAGGAAGGGAGCGGTTTTGAGTCAATTGAATTATAATTAATGTGTTACAATCACTTGAGAAATTATATGTTTTTGTTAAATAATAAAAAAAGATCTATTTTTAATAAAATAACACGATTGGATCTTAGGATATTGTTATCTTTTTCTTTTGCGTTTTTAATAACTTTTATCCCTTCACCGCTTTTTGCGGAAACTACGCTTACATCGCTGATTGATGATTTTTTGGATGTAATTGACAGGCTTATTTTGGTTGTTCTGGCTTTAGGGTTGGTGTTTTTCCTCTGGGGCATGGCCAAGTTTATTCTAAGAGCTGACAGCGAAACTGAGAGAGAAAAGGGTAAGCAGGTAATGATATGGGGACTCATAGCTTTATTTGTTATGGTGACGGTGTGGGGTATTATTGGTTTCATGCAAGATCAGATATTCAGTGATGGTGTTCCCGAGCCGGAGGATTTTTTGGACATTTAACCTTTTCGGGTTTAATAGAAATATCCTGTTTATCCACAAAATTAATTGAAAATAAGAGGTAAATATAATATTATTAAGTAAGGACGTTGTTTGTCTAAAAAAGATAAGCTTTGTTCTGGTGAATCGGTAAGTGTCGATATTGCCGTTTACCCGGGATAAGCTTAGGTCTTATTCATAATTATTAGTAATCATTAAAAATATAAATATATGAAAAAGTTATACGCAATTTTCGGAGGGTTGGCTGTTCTGGCTTCAACTCCTTCTGTTGTTTCGGCGCAAGAGTTTGGAGATGTTGATACTCTATTGGATACCATACTTAGCCTTTTGGATACGATCATTCTTATAATCCTGGCTTTGGCCTTGGTCTTTTTCCTCTGGGGTGTTGCCAAGTTCATCTTGAACGCCGGTGATCCGGAAGAGCAGAGTAAGGGTAAGCAGGTTATGTTCTGGGGTCTTATCGGTCTTTTTGTTATGACGGCCGTTTGGGGTTTGGTTGCTTTTATTCAAGATCAGTTGGGTATTCAAGATGATGATAGTATAGAAGCTCCGGATCGTCTTCAGTAATGTCTACCCGTTTATAGATCATTTTAAGAAAAAAACAGGAAAGCAATCATGGACATATCGGAGATATTGGCAAGAATAAACGAGAATATTCTGAATCCGTTGATATTGCTGTTGTTCTTCGGTGCTTTCATTGTTTTTTTCTGGGGTCTTATAAACTTTATATCAAAAGCGGAGAGTGAAGAGGCAAGAACAGTGGGTAAAAGCCATATGCTCTGGGGTATTATCGGTATAACCATAATGGTCTGCGCTTATGCTATTCTGGGAATGATAACCGGAACGTTTGGAATAAGTATGCCTTTCTAGTAAAGTGGAAGATCAAATAAAAAGAAGAAACAGCGAGGTGGTAACCTCGCTGTTTTTTATCAATAACTACCCTGTGTCCATCGCCATATGACGATGGCGGTTTGAGGCAACCTTGCGGAGCGGAACTGTAGCCGGAGTGCTCTCCGGCTCAGCGGAAGTTTTTCTTCGGGGTGTCTGCCAACGTACTTACCCCGGTTCATAACATCTACGCTACCGGACAGTATCTCAACTTCTATCCGGTAATGCCTCCCTCTGGGAGGGACGGGGAGTTCAATGACGCGTGTCCACTCCTCCCTTGTTACTACTCCGGCGTACAAGATCTCAAGATCCCATATCTCTCCTCGCTCCTTCTTAGCCAGCAGGTCGCCCGGAGGAGAGGGGTTGGATAAGAACCCTCTTATCTGTGCCTCACTCGGAGGCTTAGGGATGGTTTTCTCCTCCTCTTTCCGGTCGGTTTCCGAAGAAGTGGGAGCTATCTCTACCTCTGAAAGTACGTATACTCCCAAAAGTATCAAAAGAGTAGGGAAAAGAAGCATTTTCGCCCATCGTGGGCCTATCCAAAATATTAGAACTGAAGATATCACCACTCCTTGTATAATCCAGAATACCTCTTTTAACCACATCCATTGCCATGCTTCCGGGAAAAGATTATTGATCATATATAGCAGGAATAGATATATTGCTGCTAATATTATGGTTCCCAACGAATTTCCGGATTTAAGTCCGGAAAAGTATGAGCCGAAGTCCCATTCTCCGGCTAATGTTTCTCCACTTTTTTTTCTTCTGATCATGATCAGAAGAAGTAAAAAAAGAATTAATGGCAGAAAAATTCCGATCAGGACATAGATCAGTGTTATCATATTTCTCCCCCCATCAGGATGTTATTTATTATTTAAGGATCATCTTTGCAAATTATAGAACAAAATATCTAGCTAGTCAATAGAAAAAAGCCGGCTTCTTATTTTAAAAAAGCCGGCTTTGAACACATTTTTAGGCGGTGTTATCATCACCTTCTTTTTGAGTTTTGTTTTGGGAGCTTGGGGAACTTGCCGGCACCATTATGGAAGAACTACTTCCTCCTCCTTCTACGTACGTGGTTATTCCGGTCTTCCCAAGATTCTCCGTTCTTATTGAGGTTTCCAAAAAACGAGCGGCCATATCCGGGCTGACGCCGTTTTCTGTTAGGGATTTGATATTATTTTCATTGCGAGATCTTTCTCCTTTTCCATTAGCTATATTTGCATCCCGCCTTCCGTATGCCTCCTCTCGAACTCCCGCCGCTCTGTGCATTTCGGTCTGTTTCTGGAGAAGGGCGCGAGAGAGTTCTTCCGTATCGCCGTGGGCTACCCAGTCAACGACTCGGAATGAGATAAGAGCGAAGCCGAATCGTGGAATTATTCCGCTCGGGATCTCGTTGAAGACCTTCGTGGCGGCATCTCCTCCTTCTCTAGAAGACCTTGTGTATATCCCGTGGGTTAGGGAGTCAAGGTTTTCTGCGAGTCTCCTCATATTTGGATTATTTGTAAGTTGCTGATAATACCCCTGTGTGGCATTAAGAGACCTTAAGTGGTCTTCTATGGGAGACCCCTCGGTCTTTTTAAGTTGGATCCAGTAGTAATAGGTCAATGGACTGGGATCATAGAGTTCCCTGTAGTGTTCTTCTTTGTTGCCTTTGTCGTCCCCGTTTTCGGGGTCATAGGTGTCTTGCGCGAATTCTCCTGTATCTTTATGTATTGCCACCCTGTGGGTGGCAAAGAAGTTGGTCATTGCCGCTTCTATGGCACCGTCTAAGGGATTGAAGAAATCTCCCTTGTAGTAGTAGACGGGTAGGGAGGGTATAACCTGTTGAAAGATAGGTAGGAGCAACAAAGACACTTTAGAGTTATCTCCAGCTAACTCTACTCCTTCAATATAAATTGGCCTTGGCACCAAAAAGAGG
>JBNJEF010000046.1:0-4758 GCA_051745565.1 Patescibacteria group bacterium
CCCAAGTTCAATATTTTCACCTTTTACCGGAAATCAAGGATAAAGGTGAAAGATCAATAAAAAAAGCCGGTACTGATGTACCGGCTTTTAACAAAACAATTGATAACAGATGTTGCGCTAGAAATTAGGGGCCAACCTATTTAAGACTTACCCCCTGATTCACCACAACGAGGTTCATTAGCGCAAACCCCGTGCTGAAAATTGCGCCGCCTTCCAGTCCTTTTTTTGTCAATTCTGAGTCTCTATGAATACTCAGAATATATTCGCGGCTATTTTCCTTTTTATAAAAATCGCAAGTGAACTCATCAAACTTTTCCAGGATCTCCCCCACTTTCGGGTCTTCCTCCGCCACCTCCTCCAGGGCACTGCGGTATGCGACCGTGCCGTTAAAGGACTTAACGTACTCCTCAATTGGAGAAAAGTCTTCTTTCACTAGTATTTCACTCCAGCGATCGATCTCCTGACGGTGCTTTTTGAAGTAGTCTCTTATGGCAATTTCAGCCAAAGTTTCCAAGTCGGAGTAAAATTCTTCATTATAGAGATCAATTTCATCCATGGGAGCAACCAATCTCCATTTCAGTAAAAAGGTGATGTCCACCATCGGATATTTTCTACCGCCAATACTGATTTTCTCAACACGAAGGAGTTGAGGATACCCCATATCATTAACATCGTTCAATATCCATCTTACGCCCTCAAGTCCCCTAGCTTTAGAGAGCCAATGCTCTTCATCTTTAATCAGAAAAGTATTTAGGATATGTTCTCTTCTTTTGCTTTTTAAATCGTCAAGCTTTCCAGGTGTTAGGCTTACTGAGGGATTAGAATACGAATAAAAATCCCGACCAAATACTTTTTCCAGATACCATCTACGCAAACTCCTCCACTTAAAGGTACATGTATTCATCAATATATACAATTTATCCCTCCATGGAGACTCCGTCTCGTATAATTCTTTTTCTACTTCATTAATGATATACATCCAATAAAGCATAAGGAAAAATAACAGGATCAATAACGCTTTTTCCACAACAGGAGCATGATTCATAAAGAAAACCTCCGTTTATGTTTTGTTTTTCAATGTACTTCGGGAAAATAATACTTTGAAATACAATATGTGTCAAGGAAGCACGCTTCTCCAGCTCCAGGGCCTAATTCAACATCATCCACTCCACCTCCATGGAGTAGGGATAAAGAGTTCTGTGGATGTCTGACATCCACAGTTCTATCAAAATTTTGGGGAAGTCTGACTTCCCCAAGTTTATTTAATAGCGAATTTACGCGCCCGTGCCTTTACCAATTTCTCTTATTTCTTTATTTAATACTATTTTGGATCTCTGATTTAAATATTATTTCTTGCGCGCCAGCGCCTTTGGTGCTTACATCAAAAAGCTTTAGCTTTTCGGTTTCTTTTTATTTCTTACTTAAATATTCATTATTATTTCGGATTTCTAATTTCGTTACTAATAATTACGTGCAAGCTTTTTACCTGATCATTAATTTTTTGTACTCTTCCGCTACCACTTCAACCGAGAATCGGTCTCTGGCATACTCCCTTGAAACCGTAGTATTCGGCTCCTCTCTCAAGACTCTACCGATCGCCTCGGCCATCGCCTTCTCATCCGAAACCGGTACAAGCTCGCCGTATATACCATCCTCCAGTATCTCCTTAGGGCCACTCGGGCAGTCGGTGGAAATAACCGGAGCTCCGCAAGCAAGCGCCTCTATAAGAGCATTGGGCTGACCCTCCCAAAGAGAAGAGAGAACAAAAACATCCGCTTTAGACATATACGCGTAAGGGTTTTCTACAAACCCGGGCATACTTACACTTTCTTCTACACCGAGCTCTTTAACCAGATCTTCTAACTCTTCCCTTTTCTCTCCTTCACCTAGGATTATAAGTTTCATTGGCTCCTTTCTTCTCCTTCGAGCGAACGCTTTTATAAGAGTTGGAAAGTCTTTCTGTTTATGAAATCTACCCACTGAGAGAACCACCGGAACATCCTTTTCCTTAAGCCACGGATGCCCTGCCGGCTCTTTGGCTTGCTCTAACATATCAGAAGTAACGGTCGGATTATCTATAACAGTGATACTCTTCCTGTATATCCAGGCAGTTCGGGAGAGATCCTCGGCCGAACCTTCCGAATTTACTACGATACCATTCGCCAGCCAGTAAAGGTTAACCGCCCCCCACCAGCGCACGAACCTTCTAAGAGGTTTAGAACCCTTAAGAGAGACCGAAAGAGTGTTAGCCACCCTTATAACAACCTTGGTCTTACTCCACGACATCACCTTAGCGATAATACCGGCGAAATTGCACTGCTCCAAAGTTGTGAGCAAAACATCCGGCTTCTCTTCTCTCAGATATCTCATTAAAGGAAAAATACTCTTTACAACGCGGGAAACCTTAAAACACACAAGATCATCTTCAAGTTCCTTAGGCAGAGAAAAACCGGAATTTTTCTTATCCTCGGCCACGATCAAAGTAACATCTTCACCTTGCTTCTTTAGCTCCACAGCCAGATTCAACATCATCCGCTCCGCTCCGCCACCGCGGAGTGATGGAATGAAAATAGCGATCTTTTTGTTTTCAGTCATTTTAACCTCTATCCTTTAAACCTCTTATTTCCGGTTTACCATATATCATCTCCGCAACATTCCTTACATTCATTACTATAACAAAAGGGTATCTATGAAAACATTGTTTAAAAAGGTTTATTTTTTATAAAAATACTTTTCTAATTCCTCACTTGAAACAAACCTACCTGCTTGATTAAAGATCGCCTTCACTGTTCCTTTCTTTAACAAGCTTAATATGACTACCTCTTTGGGAATCAACCTCAAAACCAAAAGACTTAAGAATTTTTATCATTTCCCTAGAGTCTAATGATCTTAATTTAGGCATACTGAGGCACTTCGTAATTTATCAAAATCGATGGTTTCTGAGAGTAATCAAAATCTACAATTTTTTCTCCATCGAGATGAAGTACAACCGCTTCTTCAATTTTATTTACAAGCTCATCCAGACTATCAGCCTGTGTAACAATAGACAGATCAACCCCTTCTGCAATATAAGAGTCTTCTTCTTTAGATACTTTAAATTGAGCAATGGTTTTCATATATTTTGATTATAACTCAAAAACCGCTTAAAACAAAAATTGATTAACATCATCCGTTCCGCCTCCACGTAGCGAAGGAATTAATATAGCTATCTTTTTGTTTTCGGGAAACTCATTCATCATCTAATAGTTTCTTTACCTGTTTCCTGAGAATAGGCAACTTATTCTTAGATGTATTCCAAACAAGGTTCAGATCAACACCGGTATAATCATGAATTAGAACATCTCTCATTCCGGTCATCTTTTTCCATAATATTTCCTTGTGTTTTTCCCTGAGATCTTCTGGAATATTTTTCACCGCCTCACCCATTATCTCAAAACGACGAATTACAGAATCCTGAAGCTGAGTATTTTCAAAAAAATCTTCCTTGGTAGCATCTTTCAAATAAGTATCTACTTTATCGATACTTTCCAAAATGTCGAGTAAATAAGGTTTTGAATCCTTTTTCATAAAATAGAAATTTGATCTTTGAGAATATACTCCTTTCTATAAGGATTTAATGAATCAAAAGTAACAATATCAACATCTCTACCGAGAATCTCTGTCAACTCCGTCTTCAGATCAACAAGATCAAAAAGGTCGCTACCCTCGGGAAACTCAACCAAAATATCAACATCACTATCGAAATCCCCGTCACCTCGAGCAAAAGAACCAAAAAGAGAGGCTCTTTTTATATTGTGTTTCCTCAACACCGGCTCTATCTCTGAAATAACATTTATCTGATTTGCTTTTCTCATTATTTTCATAATATCTCAAACAAAATTATCCGTCCACTGGCGTTAATCGCCAATTCAACATCATCCGCTCCGCCCCACCACCGCGG
Organism: Patescibacteria group bacterium; assembly: GCA_051745565.1. Lineage (GTDB taxonomy): Bacteria > Patescibacteriota > Minisyncoccia > Phycocordibacterales > CSBR16-193 > SKVL01. The sequence goes on from JBNJEF010000046.1 coordinate 3,941, forward strand.
AGAGAAGGAATGAAAATGGCAATTTTCTTGTTTTCAGTCATGTTTTTAATCCTTAAAAGACCCTATCTCTTTTTCAATAAACCTCAAAGTTTCCTCTTTCAGATACTTTCTTATCATTTTGAACTTGGGATAATCCAAAAGAGCATTCAGATCCTCGTCTATCATCTGTTTGGTAACCTCTTTTTCAATAAAATCCTTAATATCTGATAAATGTTCCAATAAAGTAACCCCTCTCCTCTCTTTTATGATCTCCGGCAAGTACTCATACCCTTGCGAGAAAAAATAATGAATATCGTAAATATCCCTCCCCGCCACACTGCCTCCTTTTTCTTTTCTGTCTAAAGGTGCAATAAGTTTATGCGAGAACATTGTCTCTATGGTCTGACAGGTCGCTGTTCTTTCAATATCGGGTATATGGAAAGGCCTGTATATGTTTGATTTATAAAAGTTATCCAGAATCTCAAGTTTTATTGTATTTCTAAGTCCACTCTCTGCCGGATATCTTAAGAAAAACTGTAAGGATTTTTTACTTTCGTCCTTAATTTCCAAACCAAGATCCTCAAATATTTTATGAAGTTTATCACGAAAAAGTTTCTTGTCGGCTTCCTCACCCAGATCAAAATCCAGATCAACCGAGAAACGATCCAGGTACCCCAACATCTTCGCGCAGGTTCCACCTTTGAAAAAGGCGTTGACCGAGAGATACTTATCGTCCAGTATCTCAGACAAAAGCCTGTTCATCACTATCTCATGTTTTATATTATCTTTAGACATATTTAATATCCAACTAATTTCTGAACCTCTTTCACTTTTTTCCA
>JBNJEF010000047.1:0-4715 GCA_051745565.1 Patescibacteria group bacterium
ACCTGTTGAAAGATAGGTAGGAGCAACAAAGACACTTTAGAGTTATCTCCAGCTAACTCTACTCCTTCAATATAAATTGGCCTTGGCACCAAAAAGAGGAGAGAGTCAACGGTAGAGGGGTTAGGGGATTGAACCACTCTTTCACTTAAAGGGCTGTCCTTTTTATGTTCCTTCATCTGTTTTCGGTCAATTGTGAAGCTGTGTCGCTTCACTTGTGGCCAGAAAACACTCATGAACCTTATCCCGAACCGCCTCCAGATAATTTTTTGAAAAGGTTTCAGGAACATTGGTTCATTATGAAAGAAACCATCTTCCCAATCTTCAACGTCATAGGTCTTTATCAACCAACGACGACCTTCAGGGTCTTCCGCTTCAGACATCCTAAATCCTCCGACATTGGGCCAGATGTCCTTCTTATCGTCGCCTTTGTTTATGAAGACGGTTGACCCTTTTTCTATTCGGGTGAAATACCATTTCATATTTGCCATTGTTAATATTATGGCGATAAAGCTAACGATTATTGCGCCAATTAAGAAAAAGGACAACAAAAGCAACAATAAGGTTTCCATAGCAAACTCCTTTATTTTATGTGTTTTTATCAATGTGCGCTTCTGATATAATGCCTTAAATAAGGGGTTATGTCAATTTTTGCTGTTAGTGGAGCATTGCCAACTAAAAAACAGCTCACATTTAAGAATACTGATCTCTAGATACTGATCTTTGAATATCTATTCAACCGGTTCAAAGGAGAGTTTTCTCTCTTCAGGGTCTGCTTCTATCAGTTTCACTTTCATCTCATCTCCCAAAGTGAATTTTTTCCCGCTGTCTCTTCCTACAAGGGCAAAAGCTTTCTCATCAAACTCATAGTAATCATCACCGAGTTTACTTATATGTATCATTCCCGAAGAGAGGGTCGTCTTTTCTTCCACGTATAGCCCCCATCCGGTGACTCCGGAGATAACGGCGTCAAATGCCTCACCTTTGTGCTTTTCCATAAATTCCACCTGTTTTAATTTAATGGATTCTCTCTCTGCTTCGGCGGCTTTTATCTCGGCCTCGGTTGATTCTCTGGCTATGACTTCCAAAGATGTCATCTCTCCCGAGGAAAGTTTCTTACCTTTGAGTCTTTTGGAAAGAAGGCGGTGTACCATTAGGTCGGGATACCTTCTGATGGGGGAAGTGAAATGGGTGTAGTATTTGAAAGCTAATCCGAAGTGCCCGATATTTTTTGTTGAGTATACCGCTTTTGCCATAGACCTTATAGCGGCGGTTTTTACCAAGGTTTCCTCGCTTTTTCCGGAAACGCTTCTTAGTATTCTGTTGAGATCTTTGGGCTCAATGTCTTCCGGTTCAACGGAAATGTTGTGCCCCAGGGCTCTTAGGAGGATAAGAAGGTCTTCCATTTTTTCCGGATCGGGTTGTTCGTGGACTCTATATATGACATTTCTTTTACCTTTGTCTTTTTTATTGTCATAGAGAAAGTGAGCTACTTCTCTATTGGCGAGTAACATGAACTCCTCAATTAGTTTATGGGCGTCCAGCCTTTCTTTAATATAGACACTCTCGGGTGTTCCGTCCTTATTAAGCTTAAAAGCAACTTCATTGGTTTCAAAGTCTATGGCTCCTTTTTTAAACTTCTTCTTTCTTAACTTTTTAGCTATGGAATTAAGCAGTTTCAATTCCTCTGACAGCTCTCCGCTTTCGGCGTCTATTTTATCCTGTGCTTCTTCATAACTGAAGCGTTGGTCTGAATTTATGATCGTTCTTCCAAACCAACGGTCCTTAACCGCTCCTTCCTCTGTTATGGTAAATATCGCTGAAAAGGCTCTTTTGTCTTCCGAAACATTAAGGCTACAAAGGTCGTTGGATAGGATCTCGGGGAGCATAGGGATGGTTCTGTCTACCAAATAGACGGATGTTCCTCGTTTACGTGCTTCTTTGTCTAATTTGCTGTTTTCTTTTACATAAAATGATACGTCGGCAATATGAATACCTATTTCCCAGTCTTGTCCTTTCTTTTTCACGGAAAGGGCGTCATCAAAGTCTTTAGCGTCTGCGGGGTCTATGGTAAATGTCTTTCTATCACGCATATCTTTGCGGTTTTCTTTTTCTGTGTCTATATCCCGGAGGCTTCCCCCCATTTCTTCCGCTTCACGTTCAACTTCGGGTGGAAAGGTTGTGCTGAACCCTTTTTCTTTTACAATGGCATTCATTTCCACTTCATGTTCTCCTGCCGGTCCTATGACCGTTACGATCTCTCCTATGGGATTCTTTTTGGGATTATTCCACTCAAGCATTCTGGCAACTGCTTTGTGTCCATCAAATGCATTTTTGGGAGGGTTGGGTATGTAGAAAGCTCTGTAAACTCTTCTATCGTCAGGTAAAAGGTCACAGCTTCCGTCTTTGTTCTTTTCTATAATACCGACGAATTCGTAACGAGCTCTTTCCACTATTTCTATGACCTCACCCTGTATTCTTTCATTTTTTCTTGAAGAGCGAAGTACAGCTTTTACTTTATCACCATGCATTGCCGTATTAAGAAGACCTTCCTGTATCTGTATATCGTCTTCATATTTATCGGTGGGTAGGTAGCCCGTACCTTGCGAGGTTATTGTGATCATTCCTTCAAAAACACGGGCTTTCTTTTTTTCTCCTTTCTTCTTTTTTGGTATTCTTTTCATATAGTTTTTAATAATATATTATGTAAAGACTTAGATAAAGAGTTTGGTTTAATTAAAAGCAATTGACCTTTGCGTCAGGCTTTGCTAGGATAGCCATCATGTTAAAAATACGATTTCAGAGATTTGGTCGCAAACATCAACCGGCATTCAGGTTGGTTGTTACTGAGTCAACAAGAGGTCCTAAAAGTGGAAACTTTATCGAGGTTTTGGGTAATCACAATCCCGATCAAAAGGATGTAACTCAGCTTGATGCTGATCGAATAAAATACTGGATATCAAAAGGGGCCAAGCTTTCTCCCACGGTTCATAATCTCTTGATAACGGAAAGGATCATAGAAGGGAAAAAGGTAAATGTTCTACCGCGAAAAACTCCTCTTGTTTCTGAAGATAGTTCTTCTTCACAAGAAGCCTCCACGCAGACGGTTTCTAAAGAAGAAAATAGTGAAAAAGAGACTACTGAAGAAGAACCAAGGGAAGAGTCCGTAAAAGCTGAGGACGCTACCGGAGATGATGCTGAAAAAAAGGAAGATGAAAATGATGAAGAGGTAAAGGGGGAAGTCGCTTCCGCTAAATAGGACTTAACTCACAAATTTTGGTTGACAGGTTTTTTTAAAGGGTTTACTGTATAAATAGCAGGCATCCGGCGACGTGTGTCGCTTAACTGGTCGAATGATCTGCGGATAATGTTTATGAGTTAATTCTGTTCTTATGGAAAAGGATCAAGAATTTCTTGAGTATGTTGTAAAATCCCTTGTTGACAATCCCGATAAGGTTAAGGTTGATAGGAAGGTCGATGAAATGGGCGTTCTTATGACGCTTGACATCGATCCGGCCGATATGGGTAAGGTTATCGGTAGATCCGGTAACACAGCCAAGGCCATCCGAACTTTGCTAAGGGTTGTGGGGATGAAGAATAACGCTCGAGTCAATCTAAAGATAAATGAACCTCAAGGAGGTGAGGGTGCAACAGCCCGTAATTACTCCGAAGAGGGATCCAAAAAGGATGTCGATGAGGCTGTAGGCGATCTAAAGCTTTAGTATATCGCTTTTGAGAGAGTAATATTGCCAAACACTCCGGTTTTCCGGAGTGTTTGTTTGCATTTACGACTAATTTTTAATACTTTATTAAAACATTAATAGATATGATCACTTTTCATGTAGTTTCCCTTTTCCCGGAGGTTATGAAGCCATACTTAACCTCTTCTATACTCGGAAGAGCGGTGGAGAATAAGAGGGTATCATTTAAATTTTACAACCCGCGGGATCATCTTAAAAATCCAAAAGAAAGAGCCGACGGCAAGCCTTTTGGAGGAGGTCCCGGAATGGTGATAAGACCTGAACCTGTTATAGAGGCTGTTGAGAAGGCCAAGGGAAGAAAAAAGAAAGTAAAGATAGTTCTTTTTGATAGAAAAGGAATTAAACTTACCAATAATTACGCTAAAGAACTCTCCAATAACTATAATCATATAATACTGATCTGCGGGCGTTATGAAGGCATAGATGCCCGTGTTTATGAGGTTTTCAAAGGAGAGGATATTCAACGTGTTTCTCTCGGTTCTTTTATTTTAACAGGGGGAGAGATACCTGCTATGGCTCTTATAGACTGTGTTTCTCGGCAGGTTAGAGGAGTTTTAGGGGACCCTGATTCATTAGAAGAAGGTCGTCCCGCTGGAAGGGCTGTTTATACCCGACCTTATTCCTTTTTTTATAAGAAGAAGGAATATTCCGTGCCCAAGGTTCTTGTATCGGGGGATCATGGCAAGATAAGAAAATGGAAGGAGAAAAGAAAGAGTTGATAATATACCACTATCTCAATCTTTGGTGATCTGCCAAACTTTCAAGCCGACGCTATCGTTTAAACGGAAGCGAGCGGTAAAAAGTCTCGTTTCATTTTTGCACTTAAAATAACTCGTTTCTGCGAGGGATTTTTTTATTTGAAAAAGAGAGAAAATGGAGAGGTTGGAATTTACGTATATGAAATTTTGTTTACTCTTCATTTTGTGTGGTTTATAAAATATATCAAGCATTAGTATG
>JBNJEF010000048.1:0-4547 GCA_051745565.1 Patescibacteria group bacterium
TTAAATGTTGCTTAGCAACAAATCAGGAAAAGTATAGAACACAGTACATGAAAGACAAAATGGGTTTTGCTGAACTATTTGATCATGTATTCTCATCTGTCGATATTGGTCACAAAAAACCGGAAAAGGAATTTTATGAGTCTGTTTTAAATGAAATAGAGGACAAGTATAGAATACATTATTATGAAGTAGCGTTCTTTGATGACTCTGAGGATAACGTTCGGGCAGCTAAGGAACTGAATATGAATGCTTATGTTTATAATGACTTTGATAACTTCAGAAAGACAATAGATAAAATATCGTTATCGTAAATAACTTTGTTTAAATAAAGTTGTGATTAGCAAAGAGGTTCTGTTACAGCCCTCTTTTTCTATTCCGTGGACATCATGACGTCATCTTCGCATCTTTCCTTTATTTCAGGATTTTGCATTATCTGGAAAATGTCATCAAGTTTGGGTTGTACCGCCCTAACGGTTTCGTCGTTCTTTAGAGTTATTCTTACCATCGCATCGTGGTTTTGGAAGACCGACTTTACGTTGCAATTTTTAATGTGCTCTTTAACCTTTTCCCATAAATTGTCATTTTGACTATACTCGGGGGAGCTGAACCATTTAAGTGCTTCCAGTTCTATTTTTTCATTTATATTATTGATGTCCCTCTCTCTGTTTTTTGACATTTCATTTCTTACCTCCTCCGGAAATATTTCTTTCAGATCATCATCGTAATAAGAACCGTCTCTGGGTATCTCATGAGTGAACTTTTCCGTATCATAAGCAGATGACTCTTCCGGGTAGTCTATCTTAACGGGAAGCGATGTACCGCTCAGCTCTTCTAGCTTTTCGTCCTCCAAGGTGAACTCTCCACAACGGACCCAAGCGTAATAAGGAAAGAGCTCTTTTTCTTCCTCTTCCTCCTCCTCAGTATTTAGATTCTCTATAACGCAAAAGTTCTTACTCTCTTCTTCCGTTTTCCAACTGAAATCTTCTTTTGTTAAAAGGTATTCAACAATAGCGTCTTCCACTTCACTGCTCTCATTATTAGCTCCTTCTCTATCTGTTTCTTCACTGTTCTCTTCCGCTGTCGGCAGTCGGCAGTTTTTGGCTACCGTTTCTCCATCTATCTCCAGCATGGCTTCTGCTTGATGTTCCCAAAAGACAACGGAATCATCTTCGTTAGCATACCTTGCTCCGGATCCACTCACCGCTCTGTTTAATGTGTACTCTTCTTCTCCATAAATAACATTGGCGGAATCGCTGTTTTCGTAATAGCTGACCTCAATAAAATCACCCGAAGGGCATTCAAAAACAAAAACTTCGCCTTCCTTTTCCTCATTCTCTAAAGGGGGCTCTTCACTTTGTGATATGAAGAATAAGACTCCCGCTATGATCAGAAGCAGGAATATCATTAAAAAGATCATTGTATCCTTTGTTCTTTTTTTCATACTTTTTTTAAATTAAATTACTTTGGGAATTATAGCACATAAAATAGCACAGCTATCGCAATTTAGTTTAGAAATATTTATAATATTTTAATATAAATTGTAGTATAATTATCTCATGCAGGATCCAGTTATTAAGATAAGTGGAATGTCCAAAAGATTTGGAAACATAGTTGCGGTTAACGATCTTTCTATGGATGTGGATCAAGGTGACGTGTTCGCTTTTTTAGGAAGTAACGGTTCAGGCAAGACAACGACTTTTCGTTGTCTTTTGGATATATATAAACCTGATTTTGGCTCAGCTCTTATAAAAGGAAAAAGATACACAAGCAAAATGAGCGCGGAGGTTGGATATCTGCCCGAAGAGAGAGGTATTTATACAAAGTCTTCCGTAAGAGATGTCTTGTATTATTTTGCAGCTCTTCATGGCATAAAAGATACAGAAGCTAAAAAGAAAGTAGATATTTATCTTGAAAGAGTTGGCTTGGAAGAGAATGTTGACCAAAAGATAAATCAATTGAGTTCGGGAATGCAACAGAAAGTTCAGATAGGGGTAGCTATTATTCATGAACCCGCCATTCTCATACTTGACGAACCGTTTAAAGGATTGGACCCTTTAAATAGGCAGTTGTTTTTGGATATTTTTGAAGAGCAAAGACAGAAAGGGGCTACTATTTTATATAGCACTCATGTTGTTGATGAAGTTCAGAAGATAGCTAGTCGTTTGATAATGATCAAGAATGGCAAAAGGGTTCTGTATGGTTCAATTGATGATATTCGTAACAGTTTCGGTACTAATACTGTATCTCTTTCTTTTAGCGGTGATCTGCCTGACAGGCCGGAATTATATAAAACAAGAAAGGAGCATAACTATGCAGAACTAACTCCCGCTCAAGGTGTAAAACCTAAGGAGATCCTGAATTTCTTAGTTAATGAAACTAATCTGATGATCCGGGAGTTCAAAATAGATAGACCTTCGTTAAATACTATCTTCATAAACGAAGCTAAGCAAAATAAAAAAGAAAATGTGGAATAATACAAAGACAGTTGCAAAGTTTGAGTACAAAAAGACCGTCAAAAGACTTGGTTTTTGGATCACGGTTTTGATGCTCCCGCTTTTTTTCTTATTTATCTGGGGCATAATGTTCTATACAGCCAATGTCACAGAGGAAGGAGCTTCGGCATCTGCGCTTTCGGAACAGAATATTTTGGTAGTGGATGAAGCGTCTTTTCTCTTGGAAGACACGCTACCGGAAAACCTTTCAAAAAGTAAAAATATTGAATCTGCAAAAAAGGAACTGGAGCAGGGTAAAGCGGAAGCTGTGATCATTTTGCCAAATGATTTTTCTGAAACTGCGGAATATAAAGTATTTGCGAATGATCGTGGTTTAACCGGTAATTCCGCTTATGCGAGTTTTGCTGAAGAGCTTATAAAAGAGAGCTTGCTCTCTCGGATGAGTGATAAGGTGACAGAAGCCATAATATTGGGTAATTTAAAAGCTGAAACTGTTTTTTATACAGAAGATGGTAATATTAAAGATGAATTTGATATTACGAATTTCATTCTACCGGCAATTGGTTTTTTGATCTTCTTTTTAGCTGTATTTATGGGATCTCAGTACCTACTACAAAGTGTTACTGAGGAAAAAGAAAACAGGGTCATAGAATCATTACTTTCAACAATAAGTAAGAAAGATCTTATAAACGGTAAAATAATAGGACTATCATTTGTTGTGATCACACAGATCACAGCCTGGGTACTGTTAGGGGCGATCATTGGTATTATTTTTCTATCAGTAAGCGATTTTTCAACCGAGGCTTTACCAATCGGAGATGTACTATCTAAGATAACAGTAATGGACGGTGTAATAACTTTGGCTTGTGTTTTGCTTGGTTTTTTCTTTTTTGCTTCAGTGATGGTTGGAGTCGGCTCTGTAGGAACCACTCAACGAGAGAGTCAGCAGTTATCCAGTATTTTTATTATATTATCCATTATTCCCATATATTTTTCGTCTTTAATCATTGGAGATCCAACCGGTACGATCTCTCAATTTTTTACATATTTTCCTTTTTCGTCAGCGCTAATTGTAATGATACGCAGCTCCTTGGGGGCTCTTTCGTATACAGAACTGATCTTGGCTCTTATCTTGAATATTGTTTACGTTATTGTCGCTTTTTGGTTTGCGCAAAAACTTTTTCAGATAGGTATGCTTATGTATAACCGTAAACCTAAATGGAGAGAAATTGTTCAAACATTTAAAAAAACAGATAGAAGATAGAAGGATCGAAATAATTAATTTTTAGAGGTATCAATTATTATGTAAATATAATATATGAAAAAGAAAGCCATTTTGGGAGTCATAAGTATTTTAGTTTTAGTTATTCTTGTACTGGTTTTCTTTTTCATCTCCGGAGGTGAAGAGATATCTGATGGAGAGCTTGATTCACAACGGAAGCCGAATCAGGAGGATGTAGAGAGGATGACTGATACGCAAAAGGAGGTTATGGATATGGCTTTTCGTGAGCCGAAAGAGAGAAGTGATACTATTTCTAAAATAAATAGAGAGTTTGAAGAAGGGAATTTGAGTGAGTACGAAGCGGTTAAATTGCGCCTTGTTGCTTTAACTGAACCGGAAAAATTACCTGGTAAATATAAAGGAGAATCACCTGAGGGGCACTCTTCTCTTACCAGTGATACGAAATGGGTATTGCAAAATTGGGAGAGTTTTAACGAAGAACAGAAGAGCGATCTTTTGCCCTATATTCTTCCTCCGGACGAAGAAGGCAGTGTTTTTTATCCTGAAGGAGAAGTTAGTTCTTTATTTATTCCTACAGTACAGGCTGCTGAATACAAACTTTACTCTCGAAAAACTGAATCCCCGGGAAAAGCAAAGATCTACTATTTTATTGAAAGCTCTTTAAGTGAAGCAGAAAAGAATAAAGTTCGAAAGAAAGCTACGGTAATCGAAAATGCTTTAGACGATGCTTGGCCAAAATTCCGCAATTTACTTGGAACAGATCTTTCCGAACGGGTATATATTTACTTGCTTGACATGAAAGATTATGGCAGTGCCCAAATGTACGAAAAAGATGGAGCAAGACGCTGTCT
>JBNJEF010000049.1:0-4526 GCA_051745565.1 Patescibacteria group bacterium
TATCTCTATGCCTCTCATAAGGACCTCTTTCTCCACCGCAAAGGAGAGTTTGAGGTGTGTCTTAAATGTTAATCTCTCGTTTTCAATCCATGATTTTGATCAAGATGTTTAATAACAGCCTGGCGTACGAGCCAAGGGAGATATTCGGAGATCTTGTGTATCTCAACATCTTCTCCTTTATCAATAAGATCAAGCTTCTCTTTATATTTTCTAAGAGCAAGAGGTAATGCAAGCCACCCCTCTTCAATCGCCTCCTTCTTTTCTTTGTCCGTTATAGAGATGCCTTTTTTCATCACCCATTCATTAACGGTATTCTCTCCTTCCGATCTAACAATAGGGTCTAAATATTCAACAAGTTCACTCTCTCCCTCTTTAGAAGAAAGGGCTTTTCGGACCATATTAATTTGCTCTTGAAAGCTTTTTTCAGAGATATCCATCTTAAGTAAAAATTAAAAAATAAGGGATGGTAAATATTATACCATCCCTAAAACAAGAAGGAGGTCCGGTTTAGATCTTGTTACTTTTTCTGACCAGCGTCGGGTACAGCATCTTTTGCCCAATCAGGAGTTTTAGTTGGAATCGGGTCTTCTCCTGTTTTGATATTCTCAGTGACATAATCACGAGCGGCATCCTTTTCAGCCCGATTTTTGGGAGCATTTTCTGACTTACCGTCTCCTCCACCAAAAAGGTCTTTTAATAAACCCATTTCAATCACCTCCTTTGTTTAAAAATAAAAGAGCATTAAACCTCCTGTTTGCAACCTACCAAATACAGTAAAAACAGGTCAAGAGAAGTTAATTAAAATTTATTTTTTATAAACGATCAATCGATAAAGACTCGATCTTTCTTTATTCTCTGGATTCTCAACCTCCTCAATTAACTCAAGTTGTGTTTCAACTCCTTTACTTTCTATTTCTCTCAACACCTCATAAAAAACATCGGAAAAGTCTTTCTCAGATTCATAATTTTGAGCTATTCTAACAGGGGCAAAGACGGCAGAAGATCCCGATTTTAAGACTCTTAAGATCTCATTAAAAGATCTTAAAATGGCACTTTTAATCTCATTCTTGGAAAGATCCGAAAATTCCGAGCTATACATATTAATAAAAACGTTAGGTATTGAAGCATGAGAAACAACTTTATCAAATGAACCGTCTTTAAAAGGCAAACCCCGAGCATCCGAAACAACGCTTTTTTCAGAATCAGATATCTCATCACTATCAAGAGATATGATATTTACATCTGTAACGTTTTCCAGATCCTTGGCGAACTGACCGTCACCGGCACCTATATCCAAAATTGTTCCTTTAATTTCCGATAAAGGAAGTCCCAGATTTTCCAATTGCTCCCTCACATCCTCAGAGGGCTCAAACTTTCCCGAATTCGTTTCATAATTTTCAAAACCCATATGTAAATTCTAGCAAATAAATCTCAATATATCTGGGATCTTTTATTTTCTCCTTGTATTTGGGCTCTACATCATAATTAAAACCAATCATAGATCAACGTGTTTTCTAGAAATCAAAGGTGTTATTTAACCTCCTTTAATATCTCTATGCCTTTTTCCAGAACCTCTTTCTCCACCGCAAAGGAGAGTCTCAGGTGTGTGTCTTTTCGAGAGAAGACGCTTCCGGGGACGGTTAGGAGGTTCTTTTCGGCGAGTTCGCGGAAGAGGTCAACGCGTTCTTCCGGTTTTTTAAGGAAGGCGTAGAAGGCCCCTTCCGGTTTTTGAAGTTCGTACTTTTCGGAAAGAGAGCTTGAAAGCAGATCTCTGTTCTGGCTGTAATCGAAGACCTTGTACTCCTCGAGATCTGCTATGGCGGCTTGAGCGAAACCGGGGACTAATACAAAAATTGAGTATTTAATATTATTATTGTATTATCGAATGAGGAAATTAATAAAGATCAAACTATCTTTATTATCGTTTTTTGAAATTATTAAAAAAAGGAGAGTTGAAAAATGACTAGAAAGTTCGAGATTAATCCAAGGGTTGGCTGGAGATGGATTGACTCTGAGGTCGTCGTATTCAATTGTGAAAATCAAATTATCTTAGTTTGGAACGAAATAGCTTCTTTATTATGGGAAAAAATATTTGAAGGTAAAGACTTTGATGATCTGGTTATATTTTTGAGTAATAATTTTGGTATCAGGAACAAAAAGGCGAAAAAAGATGTGGCTAATTTTTTTCAGGATGCACAGTATTATAGTCTTATAAAATATACAAACAAGAATTCAAATTTTCAAACCGAAGACACTCAAAAACAACTTAATGAAGAAGGCGAGAATATTTTGTTAGATATTGAAATGAAATCTATTGAAAAAAAGATTCCATTCGCTATCACTTTTGAAACAACTTACGCTTGCAACGAAAACTGTATTCACTGCTACATGGACCGAAACCTTCCTTCTCTAACTACCAAAAAAATAAAAAGTATCCTTAATGAAATCGCAGCCTCAGGATGCTTATTTATTTCTTTTACAGGTGGAGAGTTCTTTGCTCGCAACGACGCTTTAGATATTGTAAAGCACGCAAGCAATCTACACTTCGTTATAGACATCCTTAGCAATGGTACACTTATAACCAAAAAAATTGCTCATTCAATATCTAAGCATCCTGTAAGGAGAATTCAATTGAGTCTATATGGAGCAACAGCTGAATCTCATGATCATATTACACGTCTACCAGGTTCCTTTAAAAAGACAATGGAATGCATAAATTTTCTTAGTGAATCTGGAGTTAAAGTGGAAATTGCTTTGCCTTTAATGAACATAAACTTTCATGAAAGATACGCAATAAAAACACTTGCAGAATCTCTGAATTGTTTAATCTCTCCTAGTCCTATAATAACAGCTCGTAATAACGGGTCAAAAGACACACTTGACCTTCGACTTAAAGATAGTCAGCTCAAAGAATTCTTAGAAGACGAGGACTTCTCGGCCTTATACTCAGGCAGAAAACCTTTTCAAGATCATCAATTCTATTTTAAGTCACTAAATATAATGGATGCCGCTCCTTGTTACAGTGGCTTTAACAGCTGCGCTATTACGCCTTCAGGGAAAGTTCTGCCATGTAACCAGCTTCTTTATGAAGTTGGTGACTTAAATAGAAACAGCTTTTCTGAAATATGGAATAATTCTAAACAATTGAAATATCTCCGTGGCTTAAAGATATCTGATCTTACTGAGTGCTCAAACTGCAAAAACCTTCTTTCTTGCGCACGCTGTCCTGGATTGGCTTTTTTGGAAGAAAATGATATTCTGAGCTCATCAAAGGAAAACTGTCGAATAACTGAAATTTACTGTTCATTACAACGATAAAATACAAAAGGAGGTGTCTATCATGTCTACGACAGAAAAAGACTACAAAGCACCGCGGATCAAAAAAGGCGGCAGTACAAAATCAATTGTAATCGCAGCTATTCACAAAGGATGCTCTTCTTCTTCAGCCAGAACTAAAAAAGGCTAATGTTCCTAAACTTCTTTATATCGCTTAAGTTTATTCACTTAAGCGATATTTTTTATATCAATCTAATATTATCTTGAAATTCAACCTCGCTTTTAGCAGCAAACACCAAGGGTTGAAATGTCTGAACTAAACTTCTGGTCATTGGGAGACCGATATCATTCCAATAGTTTATGTCGAATCCTTCCGGTATGGATGGCTTTAAAGGGACATTAAAGCCATCCGTAAATACTATCCTATACTCATCTCTTTGGGCAAAGTATCTGTCTCTATTCTTCTCAAGAGATGCATACTGAGTATCAAAATCCATCCACCCTTTAGGTTCTAAATACACACTCGCCCAACCATGCTCTATCACCGATCTCTCTTTTGGAAAAATTACAAATCCAGTTAAGTTTATGGCAGGAATGCCTAAAGATCTACACATTGCCACAAAAAGACTTGAGTACTCACCACAGTCTCCTTTCAGATCATCTAGGTTCAAGTTATTTACTCCTCTCTTTTTGACCGGATAACAGTATTGAAAATTTTCAACAGTAAAATCAAAGATGGATCTGATCCTAGAGTAGATGTCATTACCTTCACCAACTATCCTTTCGGTTAGATCCTTTATCTTTCTGTTTTGCTCTATGAATTTCTCACTTTTTGTATAACTTTTAAAAATTCTGGAAGATCTGTCGGGAATACGGAAATCTTCTATTTTAAAATCCACTCTCTCTTTCCATAGAGTCATTCCTATTTCCATTTCTATCTTGATACTGTCTTGATCTTTAAAATTAAAATAGAGAATCTTATTTCCTTTTTCATCTTTATACTCCATTTCAGGTTCCGGAGAAACCAAAAGGTTCTTCACTTTCTGTTTCGAAGAGTTCTGAGGTATAGCCATCCACGCTCTAACAGAGTTCGGTTCTGAGCTTTTCAGATCCGCTTCGTACTTGATCTTAAGATCTTTAGGAGAATATATCATTATATTTTAAATAAAACCTTTTAATTCAAACACGCTTTTATGAGTTTTTCTAGAAATCAAAGGTGTTATTTAACCTCCTTTAATATCTCTATGCCT
>JBNJEF010000009.1:0-17677 GCA_051745565.1 Patescibacteria group bacterium
CGGCTTTTTGGTTGAGTCCGGTAATCGGACGGCTCTTGATATGGCTGAGAGCTTTATTCGGTTAGATAGTAAAAGAACCTGGGAGGAAATGAGTGCGGTCTCCATTGAACGATCGACTATGTTTGATATTTCCAAAGTAATATCAAAGTACGAGGAACTTTATAGCGGTCTTTTAAGCACTTAGAAACGGTTTTGGTCTTTATTTAGAAATGAATTGGTGATAAAATATATTTACTTAATAATTAAAAAATAAACATGGATTTGAATATTTTAGTCTATATACTTTTAGGTTTAGTATTTTTTGCGGTGATATGGGTTATTATCGCCTATAACGGCTTTGTAAAACTTGTTAACCGAACTAAAGAAGCTTGGGCTGACATAGACGTTCAGCTAAAGAGAAGATACGACCTTATTCCTCAGTTGGTTAATACCGTTCAGGGTTACGCAGAACATGAAAAGGGGGTTTTTGAGGAAGTTACAAAGAAGCGCACCGAGGCGATGAACTCTGAGCAGTCGGGAGATGTAAAGAGTATGGAACAGTCGGAGAATATGCTCTCCGGTGCTCTAAAGTCCCTTTTTGCCGTTGCGGAGAACTATCCCGATCTTAAAGCTAATGAGAATTTCTTAGAGCTTCAAAGAGAGCTTTCCGATACTGAGAACAAAATTCAGGCAGCCAGAAGGTTTTACAACGCAAACGTTAGAGATCTGAACATAAGGATAGAATCTTTCCCTTATAATATTATTGCCGGTATGTTCAGTTTTGAGAAGAGGGAGTACTTTGAGCTTGAAGAAGAAGGAGCCCGTGAGCCTGTAGAGGTTAACTTTTAAGCAAAATATAATTTTCTTTGGTAATAGTGGTGGGTCTCTTTCTACTCATTCTTTAACATAGTTTATGTCCAGCGCATATACACAGGTTGATTCCAATGTGAGAAGAACATGGTTTTTGATGTTCGGCTTTTTTATTGTTGTCATTTTACTGGGTTGGGCTTTCAGCTGGATATTTGATAGTCAGATCATTTTGATCATTGCTGTCGCTATAAGTATTCTGATGAACGTAATAAGTTACTGGTACTCAGACAGGATAGTACTGAAAATGAGCGGGGCCAGGCCGGTTAAAAAAGAAGAGTTTCGTGAACTCTGGAATGTTACGGAGAATCTTTCCATAGCCAGCGGACTTCCCATGCCTAAGTTGTATGTGATAGAAGATCAGGCACCTAACGCTTTTGCTACCGGAAGGAATCCCGAAAATTCGGTTGTGGCCGTGACCACGGGGCTTTTAAGGATCTTGGACAGGAATGAGCTGGAGGGCGTGATAGCTCATGAGTTATCGCATATAAAGAATCGTGATATTTTACTTATGACCACTGTCGTTGTTTTGGTTGGCTTTGTTACACTTCTTTCTGATTTCTTTTTGAGGATGACGATCTTCGGAGGAGTGGGAGGAGACCGTGATGGAAGAGCTCAGTTAATAATGATCATTTTAGGTATCGCTTTAGCTATATTGGCCCCTATTGTGGCGGTTATAATAAAGCTGGCTATTTCAAGGAAAAGAGAGTTCTTGGCTGATGCCAGTGGAGCACTCATGACACGTTACTCAGAAGGATTGGCCAGTGCTCTAGAGAAAATATCCGGTGTCTCTCAGCCTCTAAAAAAAGCGAATCACGCTATGGCTCATATGTATATCTCTAACCCCTTCGGAGGAAAGGGTACAAAGATGGGTTTTATGGATAAACTTTTTATGACCCATCCGCCGGTTGAAGAGAGAGTTAAGGCCCTAAGACAGAAAATGCAGTAGTAAAAAGTGTTTATTGGTTGATAACTTTTTAATTTTCTCTTACAATAACCTGACACTCAAAAAGCGTAAGGAGAGGTGGCTGAGTGGTCGAAAGCACATGCTTGGAAAGCATGCGTACGGGCAACCGTACCGCGGGTTCGAATCCCGCCCTCTCCGCAAACAAAGACGAGAATGCGGAGCATTTGAGGATATTGATTTGCGTGAGAGAGCGGGACTTCGAAAGACGGAGGCGGTATACAAGATTTGCCGAAGGCGAAGGCTTGTCGCCGAGTCGGGGTCGCGAGTACTTAATAAATGAAGAACGGAGTGATGAATTTATTTAGTAACTTGTGACCGAATCCCGCCCTCTCCGCAGTGATCTGTACCCCAAAAAATGGACACAGATATCTTAAAAACACTGTTTTCTTTTGTTAGAATTATCAGCTAACAAAAACAACATGAGAACAGTACTAACAAAGGAACAGATAGCAGGGTCAATAAACATACTACTCATATTTGAAATTTTAGTTGTTTTCGGTTTTGTTTGATGTTCGTAATACGCCTTACTGATCACTAGTGGGAGAGAGTTAGTGGTTTTTATTGCGCATTTTTTATAAATTTGATACACTCCTAATCTGTATGATAGCCGTAAAAGAAAAAACAGATAAAAATTCAATAGTTGAAGACGATAATATAAAAGAGCTTTTTTCAGTGGGAGCTCACTATGCTTATGGTCGTTCGAAGAGACACCCTTCGGCGAAACCCTATATCTTCGGAGTGAAAAATAACGTTGAGATATTTGACTTGGAGAAAACCGAGGAGAAGATAAAGGAAGCAGAGAATTTTTTTGAAGAACTGGGAAGAAAAAGAGCAGCCGTTTTATTCGTTGGTGGTAAAAATGAAGCCAGTAGACCTATAGAGAATAACGCTACCAGAATAGATCAACCTTATGTTTCCGGTCGTTGGGTCGGAGGAACTTTGACCAATTTCTCTCAAATAAGTAAGAGAGTACAGAAACTTGATGAATTGGAGAGTGATTACGAAAAAGGAGTCTTTGCCAAATATACCAAAAAGGAACGGCTTTTACTTGATAGAGAAATAGGAACTCTTAAAAGAACTTTTG
The DNA here is from genome assembly GCA_051745565.1 of Patescibacteria group bacterium. GTDB lineage: Bacteria > Patescibacteriota > Minisyncoccia > Phycocordibacterales > CSBR16-193 > SKVL01. The sequence continues at coordinate 2,898 of JBNJEF010000009.1, forward strand.
GTGGTATCAGGAAAATGAATGATCTGCCCAAAGCGATGTTCATAGTTGATATAAGCAGAGAGTACACCGCTCTAAGAGAGGCCAAGCAGCTTAATATTCCGGTTATAACACTTTCAAATTCAAATTGTGATCTATCTGAAGCTGATATAGCCATTCCGGGGAACAGTTCGGTTCAAAAGAGTATTGACCATATTCTATCCAGGATGGCGGAAGCTTATGAAAACGGAATGAAGCAATTCACCCCAGAGGATCAGGAAAAATAAAAGGTTTTTGATCTTAAATAATAATTTATAATAACTAATTATGAATACAACAACCGAAGATGTAAAAAAACTTCGTGATGAAACAGGTGTTTCCGTTATGAAATGTAAAAATGCCCTTGAAGAGGCCGGCGGAGACATGAAGAAAGCAAAAGAGCTTTTGCAGAAAAAAAGTAAAGAGACGGCGGATAAGAAAAAAGATCGTACTTTAGGGGCCGGAAGGATTGCCTCCTACGTTCATAACACTAAAACTGTAGGTGTTTTATTGGAGCTTTCCTGTGAGACGGATTTTGTAGCTAAAAACGATGAATTTGTTGACCTTGCTTATAATATTGCGATGCATATAGCCGCTATGAACCCTCAGTATACTTCTGCTGAAGATGTTCCCGAAGAGGATAAGAATTCCATGAAAGAGGACTTTGAAAAAGAGCTTTTGGATAAACCTGATGGAGTTCGTGAGAAGGCGGTTGAAGGTAAACTTTCATCTTATTTAAGTGAAATAGTTTTGCTGGAACAGCCTTATATAAAAGACAGCGATAAGAGTATAACCGGTATTATTGACGAAGCTATTCAAAAATTTGGTGAAAGAATAGAGGTCACCAGGTTCACGCGTTACGAGGTTGGTGAATAATTGAGATCATCATGTTAATTTCAGAAGGACTTTTTTTTATTCCTCTGATACTTCTTATCCTTTTCTTGATATACAAGAAGACAGAGCTTCTCATGGGTGCGGATTTTGTGGTTTCCAGATATATTCGCACGTACGACCCTGCCTTAAGAGGGGTCTTTGTACTTGTCAGAGAATTTGCTTTTTCTTTTAAGAGTAAGTTGTCTCTGTTCTTCTTGACCAGGGTGGTATATCCGATGCATAGGATATCCAGAAGGACCAAGTTCAGATTAAGCACTTGGTATTTTCGTTTTTTGGATAGGTTGAGGGAGAGGCATATGGCAAGGTATAGGAATGAAACCTCTTTATATTTAAGGACCATATCTTGGAACAAGCCACAAAAAGATCAGGAAAAAAGAAATAAAGAATCAAGGGGAGATGAAAACTGACCTTTTAGGTTGCAAAAATACTGTATATTATTGTATATTTGTGAAGTGTTATTTAAATGCCTGGGTAGCTCAATTGGCTAGAGCAGCCGATTTGTAATCGGCAGGTTGTGGGATCGTGCCCCACCCCAGGCTCAAGTATTTGACCGATTTTTTCTTTCGGTCATTTTTTATTATATACACACTTGATTTACCTCCTTTTTGATAATAAAATGAATTAAGTTATTCCAGAAGAAAGAGGAGGTTGTTTTCAGATCAAGGATCTCTTTGAAATGGGTATTTAATCTTTATTAGTAAATTAATATTTTTTATTATGAATGAGGAAAATAATCAGCACGAAGGTTTGAATAATAGATCCAAGGCACTGTCGTTATCCTTGAAAAAGTTAAATAATTTGGGATCATCTCTCTTGATAGCTTTTGCTTTTCTGGTGCCACTGTTCTTTATCCCTTCTCCTTTTTTCAATTTTTCCACCGGTAAGATACTTTTTGTAATAGCTGTTGTGGCGATAGCTTTTATTCTAATGACGGCGCTCTCACTTAAGAGTGGGGGGTTGAGTTTACCGAAACATCCTCTGTTCATCGCCGCTCTGTCAATTCCTGTAGTGTATTTTATATCCAGTATCTTTTCCGAGTCCGGTTTCTCGCTTTCTGTGGCCGGATATGGCTCAGAAGTATACACTTTCGCTGCGATAACATTTTTCTTCGCTCTCTTTTTCCTGACCTTGTTCTTTTTTCAAAAGAACTCTAATGTCTTCTATTTTTACTCTGCTCTGGCGGCGTCTTCTTTGGTGTTGGCTTTGTTTTTCCTTGTTCGCTTTTTTGCAGGATCGGAATTTCTTTCTTTGGGATTTTTTGATTCTCTCAATTCCAGTCCCGTTGAATCTTGGACCGGAGCGGGGATACTCTTCGGTGTTGTGTTTACTTTGGCGTTATTTACCCATGAAATGTTCAAGCTAAAACCGCTTTTTAAGTGGCTGTTATTGCTGTTAATGCTTATTTCCTTGTTTTTCTTGGTGCTTGTTAACGTGACTTGGCTTTGGATCACCATCGGTGCTGTTGTTTTGCTTTTTACTGTTTATAAAATGACAGGAGGTCAGCAGAGTACCGAGGAGGTCGGAGTTCCGATTCTCTCCTTGGTAACCCTGTTCATTGTTGTTACTTTTGTATTTTTCGGTGGTTCCTTATCCGAAGTTCTTTCCGGTAATATAGGTGTATCTTCTGATGATCTCCGTCCTTCATTTGGCGCGACCACTCATGTTGCCCGGTCAACGATCCTTGAAGAACCCATTAAGGCAGTATTGGGTGCTGGGCCCATGGATTTCTCTTATCAGTGGATGCAGTATAAACCTCAGGAGATATTGAATACTCGCTTCTGGAATGTTGAGTTCGGTCAAGGTCATAGCTTGTTAAGTTCGGTACCGACCACTGTCGGTATATTAGGGTTGGCGGCTTGGATCGTTTTTGTTGTACTTTATCTTTTAGTTCTGTGGCGAGGTTTTATGACCCGATCTTTTGACAATGATAATTTTACGCGTTACGCCTTCATATCTTCCGCTTCCGCTTCGTTGATAATATTGGTGGCAATGTTCATGACACTTCTTCCTGTGGCGGTGCTTTCTTTGTTCTTTATCTTTGCCGCCATTTCTTTGGGTGTGCTGGTTCGGGAAGGCAAGCTTCAAACTGTTTCGGTTAATATTAATATGAGAGATAGAAAAGGGTCACTTTATGCCGTGGGGATAATAGTTATTGCGGGAGCATTGGTTATTTTCAGTGCCTTTTTGGTGCAAAGGGGTGTTTCCGCTTACTTTTATGAAAAAGCAGCTTATGCCTATCTTGGTGAAGAGGATATGGAGGCGGCTGAGGATAATTTTGACTGGGCTGTTAGTCTTGCAGAGCAGGATAGGTATTACAGGACGGCGGCAGAATTTCCTATTGCCAGGATACGTGAATATATCGGTCTTTTAGAGAATGATCAAATAACCCAAGACAGCTTTGTGCAGAGTGCCGGATCGGAATTTCGTTTAGCTATAAATAGAGCAAGAAAAGCAACTGATCTAAGGAATGTAGGTTATCGGAACTGGCTTACTTTAGGAAGAATATATCAGGAAATGCTTGCTTTTAATGTTTCCGATGTTAATGCTTATTCGGAAGCGAAAAATGCATATGAGAGGGCTATAGAACATAATCCTAAGAACCCTGCACTGGTGCTTCAAATGGCAAGGTTTGAGCTTGTAAATGAGGACATGGAAGAAGCTCGTCGTTATACCGAGGAAGCTCTTGAGATGAAGCCCAATTATGCCAATGCCATGTTCTTTAAATCACAATTGGATATCAGGGATGGTAATTTGGAAGAAGCCAGAGAGTCTGTTTCTCAAGCTTTGGCTGTAGAGCCGTTTGATGCCGGTTTGCACTTCCAGTTAGGTATACTTCATTATGAGGATCAGCAGTTGAGTGAAGCGTCTAATGCTTTTGCCAGGGCTGTTAATCTGGCACCCGGGTTTGATAATGCTAGATATTTCTTGAGTCTTTCACTCTACCAAACCGAGAGAGAAGAAACTGCCATAGAGTTGATGGAGGATCTGGCTGAAAGGTATAATGACATTTCCCAACTTGTGAGTGTTCTAGATAATATGAGAGAAGGGGAGGATGATCCTCTGGCTGATGTAGCCGAATTTGAAGAACCTACTCCAGAGTTGCCTGTTGAAGAAGATGTTCCCGAAATGGGAGATGAAGTCCCTGAAGATGAAGAGGAAGAAATTTTACAGGAAGATGCAGAGGATGCAGAAGGAGATGAATTAATAGAAACGGAAGAAGACTCAGAAGTAGAGGAAACCGAATAGTTACTCTCGGTTATGAAATGATATGGTTAGAAGACTACTTAATTTCTTGAACAAGGAAATTTTGGGTCTTCATCAGGCGGCGTTTCTTCTTGGGTTTTTCGCTCTGTCTTCTCAAGTATTGGCACTTGTACGTGATCGCTTGCTCGCTCATAATTTTGGTGCGGGAATAGAGTTGGACATATATTATGCCGCTTTCAGGGTCCCTGATTTTATCTTTATCACAATAGGGTCTTTGGTATCCGTTTCCGTTATCGTTCCTTTTTTGGTGGAACGGATCAAGGAAGAGAAAGAGGAGGCGAGGTATTTTATAAGGCAGATATTTACCTTTTTCTTTGCGGTAATAATATTAGTAAGCCTTGCTGTTTTTTTGTTTGCTCCTCATATCTTATCCTTTGTATTTCCGGGTTTTTATGGAGAGGATTTCCAGCTTTTGGTGGTTTTGACTCGTGTAATGCTCCTTTCTCCCATACTCTTAGGGGTATCAAATCTTTTTGGTAGCATAAGCCAAACTCACCAGAGGTTCTTTCTCTATGCTCTAAGTCCGGTAATGTATAACCTCGGTATTATTACCGGAATACTTTTTCTAACCCCCAATTTAGGTGTTCTGGGGGTTGCTTTGGGTGTTATTTTGGGAGCTTTTTTACATATGTTCATCCATGTACCTTTTATTATTCAAAAAGGTTTCTTACCCGGATTTTCTCTTAAACCGGATATTTCTTTATTTAAATCCGTCGCTAAACTTTCAATCCCCAGGACCCTAACCTTGGGAGTAACTAACCTTTTGATCTTGGCTCTACTGTCGGTGGCTTCTTTGATGGCTGAAGGGTCAATAACGGTTTTTAACTTTTCTTTCAATTTACAGTCGGTTGTGTTAAGTACCATAGGGGTCAGTTACTCCCTTGCGGTTTTTCCCACTATAACCAAGCTGTTCTCACAGGGGAAAATAGAACAGTATTGGCGTTATGTTATAACATCGGCTCAGCATATTATATTCTGGTCCATACCGGCCACGGTTATATTTATTGTTCTAAGAGCACAGATAGTAAGGGTTGTTTTGGGAACTGGTCAGTTTGATTGGAGTGCTACTCAGTTAACAGCTGCCGCACTGGCGCTTTTCTCTATTTCTGTTGTTTTTCAGGGTTTGGTACTTCTTTTTATAAGGAGCTACTACGCTATGGGAAAAACGGCTTTGCCTCTTTTTATTAATCTTTTTTCCGGTGCTTGTGCTGTCGCTTCTGCTTTTATTCTGACTTATTTTTTCAAAAACGCTGATCTGTTTCGCTATTTTATGGAATCTTTATTAAGAGTGGAAGACCTTTATGGAACGGAGGTTTTGATGCTCCCCCTAGCTTTTTCGGTGGGAATGACAGTAAACGGGATCCTTTTCTGGTTGCTTTTGGAAAGAAGATGTAAGGGTTTTTCTTATCCTATTTTAGTTACTTTTTCACAAATATTTGCGTCTTCAATTATTGCCGGAGCCGGAGCCTATGTTACTTTAGCCATATACAGTATTTTCTTTGAGCTGAATACACTTTTTACGGTTCTTATGCAAGGAGTGTGTGCAGGTGTCGTGGCTCTCTTAATGAATATTTTGGTTCTTTTGCTTTTGGATAATAAGGAAATAAAAGTCGTAATGGAAACCTTAAAACATCGTTTCTGGAAGGCAAAATTACCTATTTCTGAAACGAAATGATGACGTAAGGAAGTGATGGTGTTTTCTTTATGTCTTTTTGGTGTTAAGGTGGCATTAATCTGTGATTCAGATAGTTAAGAACAAATAAAGGAACATGACCGACAATATACGTAATTTTTCCATAATAAGTCACGTAGATCACGGTAAGTCAACCTTGGCTGACCGAATGTTGGAATTGACTCATACTATTGAAGGCAGAAAGATGAAAGACCAGGTATTGGATAGTATGGACTTGGAACGTGAAAGAGGTATAACTATAAAGATGCAACCGGCCAGGATGATGTTCGGCCATAGTCCGGAACATATACTTAATTTGATAGATACACCGGGTCATATTGATTTTTCTTATGAGGTTTCCAGGGCTCTAAAGGCGGTGGAAGGATCCTTGCTTTTAGTTGATGCTACTCAGGGGATACAGGCACAGACACTGACTACGCTCTGGGATGCTCTTGATGCGGATCTGGAGATATTACCGGTTTTAACCAAGGTGGATTCTCAACAGGCTCGTATTGAGGAGGTTTCAAAGGAAGTTATGGATCTAATCGGTTGTTCTAAGGAAGAGATAAGTCTTACCTCCGGAAAAACCGGAGAGGGAGTACAAGAGCTTTTGGAACGTATTGTCAGAGATATACAACCCCCGAATCCGGGAGACCACTCCGGTTTTCGTTCTTTGGTTTTTGACTTTGAATACTCCAATCACCGCGGGGTTGTAGTTTATATCAGGGTTTTTGACGGGCAGGTAAAGAAAGGAGATGAGCTTTTTCTGCATGCCGGAAAAGCTTCTTTTAAGGTTGCGGAAGTGGGGGTTTTTTCTCCTCAGAATGTGCCCGTGGAGTCTCTTGGTCCCGGGGAAATAGGTTATATCGTTACAGGTCTAAAAGAGCCAAATATTGCCTCTGTGGGGGATACACTGTCGTCGGAAAAGCGTTTAAATGAGCCCCTTTCGGGCTACAGAACTCCTCAGCCAATCGTTTGGGCTTCTGTTTACCCTGAAGGACAAGATGAATTTGTTGCACTAAGGCAGGCATTGGAGCGTCTGAAACTGTCCGATTCTTCTTTATCTTTTGACGAGGAGTCCTCTCAGGCTTTGGGAAAGGGGTTTCGTTGTGGTTTTTTGGGTATGCTCCATTTGGAGATCATTACAGAGCGAATAAAAAGAGAATTTGATCTGGAATTGGTGGTGACAATGCCTTCTGTTGAGTATGAAGTGGTTTATGCCTCCGGAGAGAAAGAGAGGATCTACTCTTCCCATATGTTCCCTGATGACAGGAAAGATCTGGTTGTTCATGAGCCGTGGGTGGAGCTTCGGATAATAACTCCGGCCGATTATATAGGCACCGTACTCTCTGTACTCTATGAACATGAGGCTATAGTGGGTGCTTCTGAGACCATTGGTGATCAGAGAACCTCTATATCTGCCGAGATGCCTTTGCGTGAGCTTATGAGGAACTTTTTTGATAAGTTGAAAAGTGTATCTTCGGGATTTGCTTCCATGTCCTATGAAACTAAGGGCATGAAAGAAGCGGATGTTGTTCGTATGGATGTTATCATAGCTGATGAGGTGATGCCTGTTTTCTCCAGAGTGATCTCTCGTAGACAGGTTGAGAGTGAGGCTAAAAAAACAGTGGAGAAGCTTTATTCCGTAATGCCCAGGCAAATGTTCGCCGCAAAAATACAGGCTAGAGCTTTTGGGAGGATAGTTTCTTCCAAAACCCTCCCCGCTTTACGCAAGGATGTTACCGCTAAATTATATGGAGGAGATATAACCAGAAAGATGAAGTTAAGAGAGAAACAGAAAGAGGGCAAAAAGAAGATGAAAGATAAAGGAAAAGTTAATGTTCCTTATGAAGTTTTTATTAAAATGACGCAACAGGAAGAATGATCTTAGATGTTATATTAAGCATCTAAAATAAATGTGATCATTCTGCAAATGATTTTTGAGAAGTAGCCGGGAGAAGTTCTAGATGGGAGTATAGAGGAAGATCATGCTGATCGCCACGAATATACCCATAACTATCATTACCCAGCGTATAACCTTTTGGCTTTTATGGTGGAATAGCATATTTTGTATATTTTATAGTATCATTCAGTATAAAGGTAAAAAGTAAAATTTTCAACATTTGACATATGTCCTTCATTATTACCAAAAGAAAGATCAAAGAGTGGGTATACTCAAGATTCGCTTTGGTATCACTGTTGATCCTGGTGGGGTTGATGCTGTTTCCGGTTTGGAATATGTATAAGAATTATTCGGAAAGTGAATCCATGCTTTCCGGTTCTGTGGCTAAAATGGAAGAGTTAAAAGAAGAAAAGTATGAACTGGAAAAAGAATTGGATTATCTGGAAAGTGATCTTGGAAGGGAAGCTGAGATAAGAAAGCGCTTCAGAACCGGTAAAGAAGGCGAGGTAATGGCCGTTATCGTTGAAGAGGAAGAAGGTACGCAAGATGGTACAGAGGAAGAGAAAAAAGGAACTTGGGACCGCTTTTCCGGTTGGGTAAAAGGCCTGTTTAATTGATCCAGATCCAGATCTGATTTAAAGCGGTGATTGAGTATTTCAGGCTCCAGTGTTATACTTTTTTTGTTACCATTTAGGTAAAATTATTATGAAAGAAGTTACTATTTATTCAACACCTACTTGCGTTTATTGCGAAATGGCCAAAGAGTTTTTTAGGGAAAAGGAGGTGGGATTCACTGATCATGATGTATCTCGAGACACTGAAAAAAGGCAAGAAATGGTGGAGAAAAGTGGGCAAATGGGTGTACCTGTGATATTCATAGGAGAGGATATGGTCATCGGCTTTGACAGAGACAAAGTTGAAGAGCTGTTGGAAAATTCTTGAATTATTTCAAATTTCTATATTTTAATGAAGACCATACGTTTTTGCGTAGCCTTTTGATCTTGTGTTGATACCTCTCGTAGTTCAATGGATAGAACGAGCCCCTCCTAAGGGCTAGATGCAGGTTCGATTCCTGCCGAGAGGACATAGTCAGAAAGTTTGCTTTGCTAAATAATTTTTTGCTATAATGGCGACATGGACAGCGAGGAGGAAGTTGATGAGCGGGTAGAAGAGATACGGGAGTTAGCCCGGGAGAACAATAAGATGCTTAGAAAGCTTTACTCCGCGCAAAGAAGGAGTTTGATATTCACACTTTTTTACTGGGCGGTTATAGTGGTTTTGGCAGTTATCGCGTACATTTATATTGAGCCGTATCTGGATAGATTAGAGGATCTGTATACAACTGCACATGAAGCCTCCAAGGAGGCGCAGGAAGTTCTTGAGCGGTCGCTACGTTAAATCACCTTGTGTATATTTTTGCTGAGGTAGCTCAGTTGGTAGAGCATTCGCCTGAAGAGCGAAGGGTCGGCGGTTCGAGCCCGCCCCTCAGCACAAGAGAATACGTTATTTATCTATAAGAACAAAATAAAAACGACCTTCGTTAAAAGGTCGTTTTTATTTTTATTATCTTTTTTATTTAACCTGTTTTGACTTTAAGTTTGGTTTCCCTTTCCTTGTTTATTTTTGGGAGCTTTAAAACCAATAGGCCGTGCTTGGCCACTGCTTCCGCCTCATCAACTTCAACCTCTTGCGGTAGGTCTATTGATCGAGAAAAAGCCCCCCAATACAGTTCTTGGATATGATAATTAGAACCCTCAAAGCCTCTTTCCGGTGTTCTGTTTCCTCTAATAACCACTTTCTCGCGAGTAATAGAGATATCAAGCTCTTCCGGTCTTACACCGGATACAACGGTTTTTATAAAAATATCACTGTGGGTTTCATACATATCCACAGCCAACTCGCCTTCTTCTTCAGAGTTGTGTTCCTCATCTTCTTCTCTTTCATTTTTATATTCTTCTTCGTCTTCTTCGTTCTCTTCGTCTTCGTATTCATCCTCATTCATTTCTTCGTCCTCTTCTATCTCTTCTGTTCCCGTGAGACGTTCAAAAAATGATCTTGTATCTTTTGGCATAGTTTTTATGTTTACTAATTAATTGTAACAGAGAAAAGGTATAAATTAAAAGATAACTGTGGAAATCTCAATGAATCCTTCTTACTTTCTCAAAAGCGAATATTAAGAACAGGGCACCTGTCCAAGTGTAAAAGAGAGCGGTTATGGGGCCACCAAGTTGACTGTCCGATGTTATTATAAGGTTAAAAAGAGCATGAATTACGGTGGCAGTTAACAGGCCCATGATCAGGTAAAGGATCTTCTTCTTTTTGCTCTTGTAAAATGAAAAAGCCAAGAATAACCCTACGGTGGCGGAGCATACTACATGTAAAAGAGTGGCTCCCACGAATCTTAGGTTAGCAATAACTACACTATCAACGACCAGTTCTTTTGAAATGGGGTCCATTAGAAACAAAGTATTCTCAATGGCGGCAAAGCCCAAAGCCGCGACTATCATATATATAACCGGGTCTATGGGTTCATCGTTTACTTTGTTCTTAAGTGCGGCGAAAAAGGCGGCCGCATATTTGAAGAGCTCTTCTAAGGCGGCCCAAGAGAAATATGTTAACAGAGGAGCTAGATAGACGCAGGAGTTAATGGTTTTTTGGAAGGGTATAACTACGGGAACTGCCACTATCCCCATTATGAAAACCAGGGTTATGTATTGCCATGGCTCGGGATGCCTATCCTCGCGAAGCCAGAACCACAGCCATACGAGAGCCGGTATAGTTCCTCCCAATGCGGCTAATGTCAGAACGTCAACATCGGTCATTATTTCTATTAATTATCAACGTTGGGCTATTTCACTGCCATTAAAGGCCTATCTGATAAATAAGGGCTTTCTTGCCGAACGGCTTCCGTTATGAAAGGTGTAAAAAAGTAAAAAATCACTGAACCTGCTCTTTTTATTAAAAAAAACGCACCCCCGGCAGATTTTTTTGTTCTATTATTACTTTTGCAAATATCTTCTTTACCATCTATGATTAAGATCATAATTTATTTTTTTAATCTTTTATTTACTAGAATAATAACATATATCACTTTTAAAGGGATATATGCATTCTAATTACAAGGAATAAAGATAGAGGTTTTATGTGGAGAAAAGATCGCAACCCTATTTTTACTGTCTTTTGTAAAAGACAGTATAAAAGACAGTAAATGTCTTTTATACCACTTAAATTTTAAAAGGCACTATTTTTAAATACATTCTAAAAGACATATATATAGATGTCTTTTATATATAAAAGACAAAGAAAATTTTGCTAGAAATAAGGATTTTTTCTCCATTTATCTATTGACTTTTTAAAAATAAGTATGTAGTATTTTGGTCAGAAGTTGAGAAGAGGTTATCCGGCGTATCCAGGCGTCGTATACGTAGGAATTGCGTTAAATTCTATCACTATTTGATATTGTTCATTTGCTTGCTCTTAATATCGTAAGAGCGAGTGTATTTAATTAAGTTAATTTTAATATTGTAAATTATAAAAATTATGAAAAGTTACTATAACAATAACCCCGAAGTTAAGGCTTTCAAAGTGAGAAAAAGGGTAAAATACGGGAGTTCTTTTTCTTTTAATTTTAAGGGAACAGGGTTAATTTTTGCGTTTTTTATACTCTCTCTGTGGTGGGCCTCATTGGCTTTCACGGGATCGGCTGTTATTCCCGTACAGGCCGAGGTAGAAGATGGCGATAATATGATCTCTTCTTTATCTTCAGCTGCTGAAGAAACAGCTACTACGGAAACAGAATCTGATGACCAAGAAGAGGATGATATTTCGGGCAACGATGATGAAAACGAAGAACAAGGATCTTTATTGGATGACTTGGGAAATGAAGCTGAAACAACTTCAACCGATGAATCTTTGGATGAGGGAAAAGAAGATATAAACACTGATGATGATTCTGATGAACAAGGGGATGACACTCTCTTAGATGACCTGGAAGAGGTGGCCGCTTCTACTACAACTTCGGATATAGATGAAAATGAAATAGATTCAACAAATTCCTCCGGAGGATGGTTTGATGATTTTAGGGACAGAATAGTAGATGAGTATTTTAGCGATGACTTTGGTGCTGATTGCGGAGGGCTTTGTGCTTCTATCACCGCTGACCCTATGGAGGTGGATGAAAGCGGGGATGAGACAACTATCGCTTGGGTTTCCAATGGAGCTAAAAGTTGTGAAGGGGGCAATTTTGATACAGGCGGAGAAACTTCCGGCACCACCACTGAGAATGTCTCTGAAGAAACGGTTTTCAGGGTTACCTGTGAAGACGATGAAGGAAATGAAAAATCAGATTCCGTAACTGTTACTGTAAAAGACAGCGACCCCGATCCTGATCCTATCATCACCGAATTCTATGCCGATCCGGACACTATCCAAGAAGGGGCAACGTCCACTCTTAAATGGGATTCTAATAATACTGATAGTTGTACGGGGGATAAATTTGAAACAGAAAGTAGTACTTCCGGGGAATACGATGTTTCCCCTGCAACTACAACCAGTTACACATTAACCTGTGAGGGATATGGAGAAACTGTCACTGCCACTACCGAGGTTATCGTAGAAGAAGATAAAGGCGACAGGGAGTGCCCAGATGGATATCAAAAGATAGTTGATAATATGGAAGGAAGTCTTTCATGGACCGCTGACGACTATTATGACTCAGTGATTCTTGTGGGAGGTCCGAAAGATGATGATGAAAACGAAGATCCAGACGGGAGAAATAAAGAGTTCTCTGATGTAGAATCGGGCGATGTCCTTGAAAGGGATAATCATGATATTTCCCATGTCTGTGCAATAGAATTTAGCGGATTAACTCCTACTGCTGAGATATCGGCCGATCCTGTGGAAGTGGATGAAGGTGGCTCAACGACCCTTGAGTGGGGCTCCGAAGATGCTGACACCTGTAACGGGGATGGGTTTGATACCGGAAACGCCACATCCGGCACTACTACTGTGGATGATATAACCGAGGATTCTATCTTCAAGGTTACTTGTGAGAATGAAGAATGGGGTACTAGTGCCTCTGATGAGGTTGAAGTTACGGTTAAAGAAGTTGTGGACCCAGATAAAGGTTCTGTAAGGATCTGTAAAATGTTCTCTGACGAGGATGGAAATATTATTACTGATCCCGACAAATTACCTCAAGGGGATTTTAGTATAGATCTTTATGAAGAGCTTGATTTGGAGAATAAGGTGGGTTCCTTAACTCTTTCAGCTGAAGATTTTGATCCTAACGCCTCTATAATGGCGGAAGATGAGCATGATGCTTACTGTAAGACATTTAATAATTTAGAATTTCATTCCGGCAGTATTGATCACAATGTTGACGGTTTCTTCTACTCTGAAGAAGAGATAGACGGAGAGGATTGGCAGGAACCCAAGTATAACGATCAATTCGATGTTGATGTGGAAAAAATTGATGACTTTTTCTCTTACAGTCCCGAGCTGTTTGATGCTGATGATCCCAATAATGAATATGATCGCAACAAGAATTCTGATGGCCATATCTCATTGGTCAATAGCAGACCAGACCGCACCTTAGTGCTTCTAAATACCTTTGATGAGCCTGAAGAAGAGGAGTATTTCACCATTAACGCCCACAAGATAGTATGCGATGACGCTTCCGACCTGCCTCAGTGGCACCAGGGAGATGATATTACCAAAGATACGGCAGAAAACTTTACTTCAGACAGCTGTTACTGTGAAATGAACGACGACTGGTACTTTGAGTGGGGAATTGACGGAGAAGTTAGTGCTAAACCCGGCGATTACGTAGGTGAAGCCGGAGGAGAGTGGAATACTTTCGGGCCAACTGACGAAAACGGCCTTGCAACCGTAGAGATAGATGTTGATGATGTGGCCTCAAGTAGCCGTGTATGGGTAAGGGAAGTGCTTAAAGATGGCTATCTTCCTTTTTCTGACGTAAGAGATAGCGATAATTACGAACCTTCAGCCGAGATGTGGTGCTACAAAGATGTGGTTAATTACGATAATTACGACTTTATCCAAGACCCGAAAGCCGGTGAGGAATACCACTGTGTAGCATTTAACGTTGAAGAAGATCAGCCAATAATCCCCACCGTCACTCTTGATGCCGATCCCACTACCGTTGAAGAAGGAGGAGAGACCCTTCTTACCTGGGATTCTGAGGATGCCGAGAGCTGTTACAGTAATGATTTTGAAACCAACAATGCCACATCCGGAACCACTACGGTGGATAACATAACTTCTGACACCACTTTCACTGTTACCTGTGAGAGTGAAACCGGAGATAAGGAGAGTGACTCGGTTACGGTTGATGTTGAAACAACTCCTACTCCACCTGAACCTGAAACCTTCACCATTAACGCCCACAAGATAGTATGCGATGACGCTTCCGACCTGCCTCAGTGGCACCAGGGAGATGATATTACCAAAGATACAGCAGAAAACTTTACTTCAGACAGCTGTTACTGTGAAATGAACGACGACTGGTACTTTGAGTGGGGAATTGACGGAGAAGTTAGTGCTAAACCCGGCGATTACGTAGGTGAAGCCGGAGGAGAGTGGAATACTTTCGGGCCAACTGACGAAAACGGCCTTGCAACCGTAGAGATAGATGTTGATGATGTGGCCTCAAGTAGCCGTGTATGGGTAAGGGAAGTGCTTAAAGATGGCTATCTTCCTTTTTCTGACGTAAGAGATAGCGATAATTACGAACCTTCAGCCGAGATGTGGTGCTACAAAGATGTGGTTAATTACGATAATTACGACTTTATCCAAGACCCGAAAGCCGGTGAGGAATACCACTGTGTAGCATTTAACGTTGAAGAAGATCAGCCAATAATCCCCACCGTCACTCTTGATGCCGATCCCACTACCGTTGAAGAAGGAGGAGAGACCCTTCTTACCTGGGATTCTGAGGATGCCGAGAGCTGTTACAGTAATGATTTTGAAACCAACAATGCCACATCCGGAACCACTACGGTGGATAACATA
>JBNJEF010000010.1:0-17580 GCA_051745565.1 Patescibacteria group bacterium
GTCGCGACCGAGCGAAGCGAGAGTTGTGACCGATTCCCCGGAATCGAACCTTGCAAAGAATTTGAAAAACCTGGCCCCATCGTCTAACGGTTAGGACGTAAGCTTCTCAAGCTTAAAATCGGGGTTCGATTCCCCGTGGGGTCACCAGTAGAAAAAAGAGCACGCGGTAAGCGTGCCTTTTTTATTTGGGTAATCGAGGTTAAAGCAAACGATAATTTTCTTTTAATTCTAGCAGTTCCCCGGGCGATATTATGTGTGCTAGTCTGTAATTACAGGTCGGTCTTTAAAGGTTTTTTAAATTTATTTTAATATGAAAGTGGCGCTTTTATGCGGAGGACCTTCCGCGGAAAGAGGTATATCTTTAAATTCGGCAAGGACCGTTATGGATCATTTGGACGGAGAGGGAATTGAGGTAGTTCCGGTATATTTCGATTTAAAAAAACAGGCCTATCTAATATCAAAGTCATGGATATATTCCAATACTCCTTTGGATTTTGATTTTAAGCTTAAAAGAACGTCAAGTCCTTTATCTGAAGATCGTCTTATAAAAGAGTTAAAAAAGATGGATATTGTTTTTCCCGCCATGCATGGATCCTTTGGGGAGGATGGTGGTATTCAGAGATTTTTGGAGAACAACGGAATACCTTTCGTGGGAGCTTCTTCAAAAACTTGTAAGCTGGCCTTTGATAAATTCAGAGCCAATAATTTCATAAGAGAAGAAGGTTTTTTTGCTCCTTATTCCATAGATCTTTCCGTTAAGGAAGGAAAGGAAGAGAGGGTGAAAAAAATAAAAAGGTTCTTTAGTGAGCATAATATAAAAAAGGCCATTGTTAAGCCTGCAAAGGGAGGTTCAAGTATCGGGGTCTTTTCCGTTGAGACATCCGAAGAAGCGGAAGTAAAAGCACGGTATCTTTTTTCCAATAAAATAGACAACAGAGTGGTGGTTGAACCTCTTGTGGAGGGCAAGGAGTTCACCGCGATAATAGTTGAGAGTGATTCCTCTGTTCCGGTCTGTATCTTACCCACCGAGATAGAAACGGGGTATACGGATAATAGGCTTTTTGATTTTCGTAAAAAATACTTGCCAACAAGACAGGTCTCACATCACTGTCCACCTCGTTTTTCGGGAGAGATCATAGAGAGTATACAAGAGCAAGCAGAGCAACTTTTTTCTCTTTTTGGTTTTCACGACGTTGCTCGTTTTGACGGGTGGGTCTTTCCTGATGGGAGACTATGGTTCTCGGATTTCAATCCGGTTAGCGGAATGGAACAGAACAGTTTTCTTTTTCAGCAGTCTTCAAGAATAGGTTTCAGTCATCGCGGTTTTTTGAAATATATCATTAAGAACTCTTGTTTAAGACAAGGTGTTAAGACACCGCCGGATGATGAAGACGGAAAAAAGGAGAACAGAAAAAGGGTTAATGTCTTATTCGGGGGGAAAACCTCGGAAAGGCAAGTTTCACTCATGAGCGGAACGAATGCATGGCTTAAACTTAGAAATTCAAAAAAGTATGATCCTCATCCTTATTTACTTGATACCAAGGGTAAGGTTTGGCAATTACCTTATGCTTATACTTTAAACCACACGGTTGAAGAGATAATGGAAAACTGTGAGAAGGCCAAAGAAGACCAGAAACGCCTTTTAAAATTAGAAAAAAGGGTAAATGAAAAACTCTCCTTAACCAAGGAGGAGAAAAGTGAGGAGATCTTCTTGCCGAAGAAAATGTCGGTGTCAAAGTTCATTACTGAATCCGATTTTGTTTTTTTGGGTTTACACGGAGGAGATGGCGAGAATGGTCATCTTCAAGAAAAAATGGAAAAAGAAAGAGTTAGATTCAATGGTTCCGGGAGTCATGTATCAAAGATATTTATGGATAAATGGAGAACCGGAAGGCTTATTAAGAAAATGAATATTGAGGGACTCGGTACCACAACAGGTGAAATGATGTCTTTTGATGGTATCAAAGAGCGATTTAGAGAAGGGGGCGAGAGAGAAGTGCGTCAGTCTATCTGGAATGAGATAAAAAGATCGCTAAATGCCGATAAGTTAATTGTAAAGCCGAGAGCTGACGGCTGTTCAACCGGTATAGTTAAACTCAATTCTGCCGACGAACTTTATAAATATATAGATCATTTAATAAAAGGGGTTGAGTTTATTCCGCCGAAGGAATTCTTTGGACAAGAGGATATTGTTCATATGCCGGCCGGTAAAGTGGATTATTTAATATTTGAAGAGTTTATAGATACTGACACTGTGCGCATAAGAGGGGATGAGTTGATACATAAAAGAAAAAGAGGTTGGGTAGAGATCACCATGGGTGTTCTTGAGAAAGAGGGGAAAATTGAAGCTCTCAACCCCAGTATCACAGTGGCCGAGGGGTCTGTTCTTACCGTGGAGGAGAAATTTCAAGGGGGGACCGGAGTCAATCTTACTCCTCCCCCGGAAGAGATCGTTAAACCTTCTGCAATTGAGAGAGCCAAGTCTCTGGTTAAAGAGATGACCGAGGATATAGGTGTAGAAGGTTATGCCAGAGTAGATGCTTTTATGCAAATAGATAGTGGGGATCTGAAGATAATTGAGGTGAACACTCTTCCTGCGCTTACTCCTTCAACAGTTCTTTATCATCAAGCCTTGGCCGAGGATCCGCCAGTCTTTCCGACTGAGCTTCTGGAGATGATAGTGAAAAATTGCGGTTATTAGTGCAAGATAAGGAGGGGTTGACAGATGATATAAAAGATTTTTTACTACTTGATAGGAAAAGGTCTTTTAAAGTTAATATGAGGAGATCTACGTGCAGAGGTACGGTTTTTTGGTCTTTGATCATCTAAAAAGGAGGCGGTATCATGGATAGTCAGGAGGCAAAACTGATCGCGCGAATCGCTGATAACTTATCGGAGATTGAATCAGACATTATGGAGGGCTGGATTGATAATCCCAAGACACTGCAAAGAGTGCTCAGGGAAGCGTTGTGTCCGCAGAAAATTTTTCCGACCTGGGCTCAAATTAAATTCGGTGGCCACGATAGTATCGGTGCACTAATCAAGGATCTTGAATTAGAAAAGATCCGTGTTTCAAGTACGGTGTGCGATATGGCATGTAATTTTGCGACATCGCCTGAGCGGGAAATTGAGCTTGTGGCACCGACAGTACGCGAACTTGGCTTTAATGAGCCTGCGCGGTTTAAAGAAGTTGCTCAACGTGCCAGAGAGTTCGGTCTTAAGCTTGCACCGAAAGAGGCTACATTCTACGTCGCTCTCCAGATGGGAGACCGTGCCGATCGGGATGAGATTCTTATCTTTGTGACGGATAACGTTAATGGCTTAGGAGATGGATGCGCTGTCTTTGGTTTTGCACGTGACCAACGTAGTAAGTTTTTGGTTTCTGCTCGCATAGATGATCCAGAAATCCGTGTAGAACCTCTTCGCCGAGTCGCTTTTTGTCTCTAAAATTTATTTTGGCCCCGGATCATATTTTGTGATCAGGGGCCTTTCTATTTGGTGGTTAGAGAAAAGCGTTTTTTTGTTAGTGTTCGCATTTTGATATATTAGATAGATTGGTCTTTGTTTGTCATGAGGATTTTTTTAAGGTATAGTGTTTAAGTTAAGTTCAGAGCAATTGGTGTAATTATGGAAAAATACAACCATAAAAAGATAGAACCCAAGTGGCAAAAGAAATGGCAGAAGGACGGACTCTATAAAGCCAAAGATAACAGCAAAAAAGAAAAGAAGTATATATTGGATATGTTCCCTTACCCCTCCGGAGAAGGGGTTCATATCGGTCATCTTCGCGGATATATTCCTACGGATACTTATTCTAGATATCTTAGGATGAAAGGGTATAACGTATTACATCCTATGGGATGGGATGCTTTCGGTTTGCCTGCGGAAGGCTATGCCATTAAGAACAAGATACATCCCAAGAAGGCGGTAAAGAAGAATATTGATCGTTACAGAAAACAACTTTCTAGACCAGGCCTTTCTTATGATTGGAGTCGTGAGATAGATACCACCGATCCCGATTATTACAAGTGGACACAGTGGGCGTTCCTTAGAATGTTCAAGAAAGGATTGGCTTATGAGTCTTATGAGCCAATAAACTGGTGTCCGTCTTGTAAGACAGGTCTTGCCAATGAAGATCTTGAAGGAGGTAGGTGCGAGCGCTGTGATTCAGAGGTTGAGCAGAAACCGATGAGACAGTGGGTGCTTAGGATAACAGATTATGCTGAGAGCTTACTAAAGGATCTTGATTATTTACCTGGTTGGCCGGAATCGGTCAAAGAGTCCCAGAGGAACTGGATCGGTAAAAGCAAAGGAGCTGAGATCGTCTTTCCTTTAACATATTACAAAGAAGTACTCTTGGCGAGCAACAATCCCGGCAAGCGCTCTCGTGTACAAAGCCTTCTGGACGCCGAGGGGTTGGGTATAAAAGTTCTTACTCCTAAAGATCTGGGTATTAAGGAAGAGGAAGTTCTAGAGAGTGCTAAAGATCTCTTTAAAAATGCCGAGAAAAAAGCACTTGCTTACAAAGGTAAAACAGAGCTTCCCGTTCTGGCCGGTGACACCGGTTTTTATATCAAGGGAGAGAGTCTGGATCCCACAAAGGTAAAGCGAAATGCTGTTAGTGAGGAAGATGAGAAAAAACTCTCCAAAGAGCAGATAAGTCGAAAAATGGTCCGCTTCTATACGGACATAGCCAAGAAACATGGAGGAGAAGCGGAGGCTTATTGGAAGGATGCGTGGGTTCTTATGACCCCTGAAGGGGATGTTAAAAAGATCAGCAATAAGAGAGAGGTTGTGCTTACGGCGAAAAGAAAAGGTAAAGTGGATCACAACTTTCCTTTAAGGGGGCTTTATAGGCACAGACCTAGCGGTAAGCATATTAGAGGAGGTGGCCATGAAGATTCAAAAGACCTGTCGTCTGTTAAAAGTGCTCTTAGAGGTCTTTTGAGTTATCCTCTTGAGGTTTTTACCACCAGACCTGATACTCTTTTCGGAGCTACTTATATGGTGGTTGCACCGGAGCATAAAATGATATCCGAGTTGTGGGATATGGTTGAGAATAAAGAGCAAGTAAAAGATTATATAAATAAAGCCAAGAAAAAAACGGAACTTCAAAGAACCGCCGAAGAGAAAGAGAAAACGGGTGTTTTGATAAAAGGTATTTCTGCCATAAATCCCGCAAATGGTGAGAGAATACCTGTTTGGATGGCTGATTATGTATTGGTTCATTACGGTACGGGTGCCATTATGGCGGTGCCCGCCCACGATGAGCGTGATCTTGATTTTGCTATACAGAAAGATCTCCCTGTTCGCTATGTTGTGCACCCTAGAAGGATTGATAAGTATACACCGCCTGTTAAAGGCAAGAAGACCGTTGAAAGGAAAACAGTTCACGCGATCGTAAGCGATCCCAAGAGTGGTAAGACATTGTTTCTTAAATGGAAAAAACACAACTGGAGGACATTTGTGGTTGGAGGTGTTGACGAAGGAGAAGATATTGTAGAAGCGGCCAGACGTGAAGTGAGAGAAGAGACCGGTTATACGGATCTTAAGCTAAAAAAAGTAACCCCGTTTTTCGTTGAAGCTCATTATCATGCCGCTCATAAAAATGAGAACAGAAAAGCCTATACAAGGGCGGTTCATTTTGAGCTTAAAAGCTCAAAACAAGAAGAGATAGACCCCAAGGAGAGAGAAAGGCATGACGTTGAGTGGCTTTTACTTGAAGAGGTTACAAATACGCTTACTTGTGCCGAATTGGATGTCTGGCTCGCTTGGTTAAAGGAGGGTGAAAGGTTAGCTTATGCCGGAGAGGGTGTTCTGGAGAATTCAGGTAATTTTTCGGGAATGGATAACGAAGAAGCCAAGGAATCTATCAGAGAGTATGTCGGAGGCAAGAAAAAGATCACTTACAAACTAAAAGACTGGGTATTTTCAAGACAACGTTATTGGGGGGAGCCTATACCTCTGGTACATTGTGATAACTGCGGAGTCGTTCCGGTCCCTGAAAATGAACTACCGGTTAAATTACCTGAGGTTAAGTCTTATGAGCCAACCGGTACAGGCGAGTCACCTCTCGCCAACATTGCTTCTTGGGTGAACACCAAATGCCCCAAGTGCAAAGGAAAGGCGAAAAGAGAGACTAACACTATGCCTCAATGGGCCGGTTCCTGTTGGTATTATCTTCGTTTTACTGACCCCAAGAATGATAAGGCTTTGGTTTCATCCAAAATTGAAAAGTATTGGATGCCGGTGGATAAATACGTTGGAGGCGTTGAGCATGCTACCAGGCATCTTATATACTCTCGTTTTTGGCATAAATTCCTTTATAAAGAAGGTTTGGTGAGTACTAAAGAGCCCTTTGTTTCCTTGAGAAATCAAGGTTTGGTCTTGGGTCCGGACGGAAGGAAGATGAGTAAGCGTTGGGGGAATGTGGTGAGTCCCGATGAAGTAGTGGAAAGTGTGGGAGCCGATTCAATGAGAATATACACCATGTTCATCGGCCCCTTTGAAGGAGAGGTTATCTGGAATCCCAATGGACCTATTGGTGCTCATAGGTTTCTGGAGAGAGTATGGCGTCTTCGCGATAAAGTTTCATCCGGAGCTACTCCTTCCTCTAAGTTAAAGACAGTTCTAAACAAGACGATAAAAAAAGTGGAAGAAGATATTTTGTCTTTCTCTTTCAATACGGCAGTCTCCTCTCTTATGATATTGGTTAATACCTTGGAGGCGGAGGATTCCGTTTCCAAAAAGGATTTCAAAACATTATTGATACTGCTTGCTCCTTTCGCGCCTTATATATCAGAAGAGCTGTGGCAGAGATTGGGGAACAAAAGCTCTGTACACAGATCCTCATGGCCTTCTTTTGATCCTGATCTTCTCCTGGAAGATAATGTTACAGTGGCCATCCAGATAAACGGTAAAACTCGCGGGGAAATGGAGATTCCGAGAGATTCCTCAGAAGAGGAGGTGAAGGAGCGGGTTGAGGAAACAAAGCTCTATGCTAAGTGGTGTGAAGGCAGGGATATAAAAAGGTTAGTATATGTTCCCAACAGGTTAATAAATATTGTTGTTTCCTAATTTGAAAATTTAATTTATGTATGGTATAAATAAAATTGTATTTATAGAAAGAATGAGGGGTGACATGGAAAGGGTATCGAATTTTCATCTGTTCGAATTTTTTTATGCCCGAGTTTGGTCCGTAAAGTTTTATTTTTATTAAAAAGAAGAGCAATTGAATTAGCAAGTTATAACATGCCAAAAACCGCTATCGTAACTTTCCAACCTAAGCAGGTAGTTAGTAATCTTCTTCAGCCTCTTTCCGAAAGAGGGAGAGAAGTTGTTATTCATCGTTTCGGTTTAGGGGATAGTGTGCAAAAAGAGACCTTGGAGGCTATAGGAAGAAGATATGGAGTTACCCGTGAAAGGGTCCGGCAGATAGAGAGGCATTCCATAGCTACCATAAAATCGTCCAAAGAGTACCAAAAGGCCTCTCATGCCTTTGATGAGCTACACGATATAATTAAAGAGTTGGGTATGGTTATTTCCGAAGAGGATCTGCTTGAGTATCTGTCAAAGGACAGATCAACGCAGAATCACTTTCAGTTCTTGCTTCATTTGGGTGATTGTTTTAATAGGGAAAAAGAAGATAATCACTTCAGACACAGGTGGAGTGTTGACCTTGATCTTTCTGCTAAGATATATGACTCTTTGCAGAAACTATATCAAAATCTTTCTGATGAAGAATTGGTTTCCGAGCCGGATATGATAAGGAGGTTCTTGGAGCATCTGGGTGATGTTTCTGATGAGTATAAACGAGAGGAGATAGCCAGAAGATGGCTGTCCATTTCCAAGAAAATAGCCAAGAATCCTTTAGGTGAGTGGGGCAGGTCCAATTCAGCCAATATAAATACCAAGGGAATGAGAGACTATGCCTTTTTGGTGTTGAGGAAAAAAGGTGAGCCTGTTCACTTTAGGGAAGTTGCTAAAGCCATTGAGGAAACTTTCAATAGGAAAGCACATGTTGCCACTACTCATAATGAATTAATAAAAGATCCACGTTTTGTTTTGGTGGGAAGAGGTCTTTATGCTCTTAAGGAGTGGGGTTATTCAGGTGGGGTGGTTAGAGATGTTATTAAAGAGATCCTAAAAGAAGAAGGGCCTCTTTCTGCAGAAGAGATCGTTGATAAAGTGCTAAAAAAGCGTTTCGTGAGAGAGAATACGGTGTTGGTTAATTTGCAGAACCCTAGTTACTTTAGAAAAGATGAAAACGGGCTCTTTCATGTGGTAGAATAAAACCGGTTATGCCGGATCCACAAAACTCAGCTTCCAATAAAAATAAAGAAGATAAAATCGACAGGATCATACGTATCTCGGTTTACGTTTTTGTGGGAATTATTCCTTTGGTGATCCTGGCTTCTTTATGGTTTGTGATATCCATGACCTCCGGATCGGTGGAGCTTTTCTTTAAGATCCTTCTGGGCATTCTCTTGGTGTTAATGCCCTTTATTTTTATTGTTGCTTCGGTAAAGACATATTTAAATTATAAAAAGATCCTTTTCTCCATAGAAGCAGGCTCTGTTTTGCTTGAGGTAAAAGTTCCCAAAGACGTTAACAAACCCCTTGTCGCCATGGAATTGTTGTTGGAGGCGTTTCATCAGACGGGAGGAGAGGGTACTTTCATAGATA
The DNA here is from genome assembly GCA_051745565.1 of Patescibacteria group bacterium. Classification (GTDB taxonomy): domain Bacteria; phylum Patescibacteriota; class Minisyncoccia; order Phycocordibacterales; family CSBR16-193; genus SKVL01. The sequence continues at coordinate 8,686 of JBNJEF010000010.1, forward strand.
GGTGGGTAAAGGGTAAAACCCGGCCCTGGTTTTCATTGGAGATGGTTTCCATAGAGGGTGAAATACATTTTTTTGTTTGGATGCGGAAAATATGGAGAAGGCATATTGAATCTTTCATATATTCGCAGTACCCGGATGCCGAGGTTTATGAAGTTGAAGATTATGTTAATTTTGTACCGTTTGATCCTAAAAAGTATAATTTCTGGGGTTGTGAATATAATCTCACCAAAGCGGACCCTTATCCCATAAAAACGTATATAGATTATGGCCTTGACAGGGAAACCAAAGAAGAGTATTTGGTAGATCCCATTAATTCCGTACTTGAATTTCTCTCTTCCGTTAATACCGGTGAGTATATATGGATCCAGATACTCATAAGAGCACATAAGAAGGAAAAGAAGCAACCGGGTACATTTTTCAAAAAAAGAGATTGGAAAGAGGAGGGAAGAGAATTAATAAAAAAGATAATAAAGGAGAACGCTCCCTCTAAGTCGTCTGTCCCCGGTGCACAAGAAGGGGAGGAATCGGAGGGGGCTCCTTCTCTTAATCTTACTACATGGCAGGCCAATATGATAAAGGCTATAGAGAGGAACCTTGATAAAAGAGCTTTTGATACGGGTATTCGTTCTTTGTACATAGCCGAGCATGACTCTTTTAATCCCGTTACCATAAGCGGGCTTGTGAGCGTTTTCAAACAGTATAATTCAGAGCATATGAACGGCCTGGCTCCTAAAAGGGGGCATACGATCTTTAATTACCCTTGGCAGGATTATAAGAGCATGAGAAAGAATAAGGTGTCATGGAGATTGTATGATGCTTACAGATGGAGATCGTATTTTCATCCACCTCACCGTTCCCCACATAATGTTATGAGTACCGAAGAGGTGGCCACGATTTTCCATATTCCGGGAATATCCGCGACGATGCCGACCTTACCGAGAGTTACTTCGCGTAAAGGTGATGCACCATCTAATCTGCCCGGATAGAAAGGTGTTCTTGCGGATGTTTTGTGAATGCGATATCTGAGCTTATGAAAAGAGTTTTTTGTAAAAGTAATCTTTTGAACATCGGTGCCCTTTTGGTATCTATTTTGGTTATTATATTCGTGGTAGGTGTTGCACCTCCCGACAATGATGATTTTCCGATAGTTCTGGAGATAGAGGAAGGTGATAATTTAAGTGGTATAAGTAAAAAGGTCAAAGAGAAGAATCTGGTTCGTTCCCCATTGTTTTTTAGAACCATTGTTATCATCCTAGAAGGAGAAAACAGCATTCCGGCCGGAGATTATTATTTTAATAAGCCGGAACCGGTTTACACGGTAGCACAAAGAATAGTGGAAGGAGATTATGGACTGGAACCCATAAGGGTGACTCTTAGAGAGGGTTGGGATGTTTTTGAGACAGCTGATTATTTGGATGAGAGATTTGTCAGATTTGATAAAGAGATTTTTTTTGAAATCTCAAAAGAAGGATATTTGGCTCCTGATACCTACTTCTTTTCCCCTTTAAGTTCTACAGAGCATTTAGTGGAAAGAATGGAGAGTAATTTTGAGTCAAAATGGCAGAGGGTTGAGGAGGATTTTGAGCTGGATAGATCAAAGGAGGAGATCGTAATTATGGCTTCAATACTGGAGAAGGAGGCCAACACAATTGAGAGTAAACGCAAGATCGCTGATATTCTCTGGAGACGCCTTGAAGATGGTATGCCTTTGCAGGTGGATGCTTCTTTCTCTTATGTTAATAACAAGAATACTTATCAGCTTACCTTGGAAGATCTCAAGATAGACAACCCTTATAATACATACAAGAATACCGGACTTCCGCCAACTCCTATAGCTAATCCGGGAATGAATGCTATAATGGCGGCCATTGATCCCATTGACAACCCTTACTGGTATTTCTTGTCGGATCTTTCCGGAAATATGTATTATGGACGAGATTTTGATGAGCATCAGTACAACAGAGAGAACTACTTGAGAAAGTAAAGAACGTTCAGCGCGCAAGTTATAGTAAAGGAATATAAATTATACTTGAATCTCAATGGCGAAATTTGAAAGCCGGTTTTTTTGCAAGACATTTCCGGTTTTTGTTAAGGACTATAGATAAGATAAATAGAATATTGGAAATGACGGATGATAAAAATAAAACAGTATATGTGGGAATGTCGGGAGGAGTAGATAGTTCACTTTCAGCGGTTTTATTGAAAGAACAGGGGTATAACGTTGTGGGGGTTTTCATTGATATATGGCAACCGGAATTTATTGAGTGTACTTCCGTTGATGATAAAAGAGATGCTATGAGAGTGTGTGGTCTTATTGGTATACCTTTTAAGACCTTTGAAGCGGGAGAAGAGTATAAAGAAAAAGTGGTGGATTATATGGTTCAAGAATATAGAGCCGGAAGGACTCCCAATCCGGATATTATGTGCAACAGGCATATAAAGTTCGGTCTTTTCTTTAACTGGGCAATTAAAGACGGAGCCGATCTTGTGGCCACGGGCCATTACGCCCGCATTAGAGAAGGGGATGATAACAAAAGAGAGTTTCAGTTATTAAGAGGCAAGGATCTCAATAAAGATCAGTCATATTTCTTGTGGGCCGTTCCTTCAAGTGTTTTCTCGCGCATCATTTTTCCCATCGGTGATATGCAAAAAGAAGAGGTTCGCGAATTAGCCAAAGACAGAGAACTGCCCACCGCCAAGAAAAAGGACAGCCAGGGTGTGTGTTTTTTGGGAGAAGTGGATATAAAGACTTTCCTGTCACGCTATATTTCTCCCAAGGAGGGGAATGTTTTAAATGAAAAGGGTGAAGTTATCGGTTTTCATGATGGTGCATGGTTTTATACCATAGGACAGAGACACGGTTTCAGTGTTGAAAAAAAATCACCTGATGACGGACCTTTTTATGTGATAGAGAAAAATATTTCCGATAATACTTTGATCGTATCCAAAACTCCCCGAGAACATGAAGCTAAAGGGGCCGTATTATGCAAGGAGAACTGGATACCAGAAAAATCATTCTTTGAATATCACAGGGAAAGTGTTCTGTGCATGACCCGTTATAGGCAAAAACCGGTGGAGTGCGAATTCTTTTCGGGGGAGACTGGAACTGAAGTACATTTTACACAGCCTCAGCACGGATTGGCACCCGGTCAGTCTTTGGTTGTCTACAAGGGGGAACGTTGTCTGGGGGGAGGTATTATTGATAAGATTAAAAAGTAATGAGTTTGGATATAATAGTTAAGAAAGCAGACGGGACACGCGAATTCTTTAACCCGGAGAAGTTAAAAGATTCACTAAGACGTTCCGGCGCGCAAGAGGAGGACGTAACAGAAACTGTAAACAGAGTGGAGGGTATACTTCACCATGACATTACTACCAAAAAAATATACAAAAAAGCTTTTTCGGAATTAAAGAAGATCAAAAGATCTGCTGCTGTAAGCTATTCTCTAAAAGAAGCGGTGAAGGATCTGGGTCCTACAGGTTTTCCTTTTGAGCGTTTTGTGGCAGGGGTTTTTTCCGAATTGGGATATGAAACCGAGGTGGGGGTGATGATGCAGGGAATGTGTATTGAGCATGAAATTGACTTTTCGGCCTGTCATGATTCCCATAATTTTATCGCAGAGACGAAATTTCATAATGAACATGGAACAAAAAGCGATCTGCAAACCGCTCTTTATGTTAAGGCTCGTTTTGATGATCTTTGGGAGAGTCCATACCTTACTAAAGATAAAAAACCGCACTCTGTGTGGTTGATAACGAATACTAAATTTACTCATAGTGCTCTGGAGTATGGGGAATGTGCAGGTATAACTATGATAAGCTGGGATCATCCTGCTGAAGGAAATCTTCAGAACCTTATAGAGAAAAGCAAGAAGCATCCGATAACAGCACTGTCTAGTCTCAATAAAAATGAAAAAAGTTCCTTGCTTAAGAACGAAGTGGTTTTTTGCAGGGATCTCGTTGAATACTCCGGTGAGCTTGAGGCTATAGGTATCAATTCCAAAAAGCACAGAAGAGCGATGGAGGAAGCTGATTTTATCGTGGGTACTTATAAATAAAACTCTTGCTTTTCGCGGTAAATGTTCTAAAATAATGACAGTTTAGTCGTTCTTTTTTTTGTTCTGCTCTTGGAGCAATTTTATGAGTTAAGAATTATTTATTTTATGGATGAATATGAAAAGAATCGTGGCACTTCTCTTTTGGATTCAATGGGGAATATGAAATACTTGGTGTTTGCGTTGGTTGTAATATTTATATTGCTTCTTTTCTTTTGGCTTACGGCTAATAACGAAGAGGCTGATAATGGAGCCGAAGAAGATGGTCAAAACGAGGAAGTTCAAGACGAAACCGATGAAGAAGAGCAGATAGAGGAAGAAACAAAAGAGGAAGACGAGGAGAAGGAAGAAGGGGGTGCAACGGATGACGGAGAAGATAACATTGAAATTGATGATCAGGAAGCGGGGGATACTGTTTTTGTATCGGATATGGATCTTACGGAAAGTCGCTGGGTGGTGATCCATGAGGATAAGGACGGAGAACTCGGTAATATTTTAGGTGCACGCCTTTTTCCGGAAAGCGCCACTGAAGGAAATGTGGATCTTTTGCGAGAGACCGAAGAAGGAAAAAGTTATTATGCCGTTTTGTATATGGTGGCCGAGCGTGAAAATGATGAGGGCAGGAGGTTTGATACAAACAGGGATGTTCCTCTTATAAAGGAAGAAGGCGAAATGAAGAAGATTTTATTCTCGGTGGAATAGAGACTTGAAGTTGTAAATATTTCCAAATAAAACGCTCTATCAGAGTATCTGATAGAGCGTATTTTGATTGTATTCTCATATTGCGCCCACTTGGTTAATGAGTGCAATATGTATGTGAACTTAGTCAACATTAATGAGGTTAATTAAGCTATTTGGTGTGGATAATGATAATTTTTATGGGTGTAGTATAATTAAATAGAAGGCGATTCTCTTGTAAAAGGGCTTTCATGTCCATTAATGATTTATTAATATACAAATGTCTGATAAAAAAGAGGGAAATAATAAAGAGAAGGATCAGGGTGAAAGGAAAATGTTTGCCGTTCTTGCTTATCTGGGCATTTTGGTTTTAGTGCCTTTCTTTACCTCCAAAAAGGATCCTTTTGTTAATTTTCATATAAAACAAGGTTTTATTCTTCTTGTTTTATGGACGTTGTACTTTTTTCTTTTAATCGTATTCCCTTTCTTTTTTTGGGTTCCCCTTTATTATCTTTTAAATCTTTTCAGTCTATTCATAATGGTCCTGGCAGGTATAGGTATATTTAATGTCTTAAATGATAGGGAAAAAGAGCTACCATTGATAGGTCAATATACTGAAAAATTTGATATCTGATTAAAAATTAAAAGTTAACTCAAAAACATATGAGATTAAATAATAAAACAGCTATTGTTACAGGAGCATCATCCGGAATAGGCAAGGCCATAGCCGTTGCCTTTAGTGAGGAGGGCGCTAATGTTATCTACTCCGATGTTAATGAAATTGAAGGTTTTGTGCCGACTGAAAAGTCGGACTTCATAAAATGCGACGTATCAGATCGTGAGGAGGTGGATAGTTTGGTTATAGAGACAGTTTCAAGATTCGGCAGTTTGGATGTTATGGTTAACAATGCCGGGATCGGATCACTTGGCGGAGTAACGGAAACTGACGATGAGACTTGGAATAAAGTTTTGGGGGTTAATCTCTCGGGTGTTTTTTACGGCCTTAGAGCGGCTGCAAAGTACATGACAGATAATGGTGTAGCCGGATCCGTTATCAATATGAGTTCCATCCTGGGGAAAGTCGGACTTAAAGGTGCTTTTCCTTATTGCGTAAGCAAGGGAGGAGTAGTGCAGATGACGCATGCCGCAGCCCTGGATCTGGCGACATCCAATGTAAGGGTAAACGCTATCGCTCCCGGATTTATTGAGACCAAAATGACGGAATTTGCCAAAGAGAATGAAGATTTTTACAATATGATAGTGTCTAATACTCCTATGGGACACATGGGGCAACCCGAGGACATCGCATCCGCTGCGGTTTACTTAGCTTCGGAAGAATCCAAGTATATGACAGGCGAAGTTCTTTACGTTGATGGGGGTTGGACTGCTAGGTAGTGGATTTTTTGGAAAAGTAAAATAGTAATATATGTGATCTCTTTAAAGAGATAAGGTGGTTTGGATATTATGGAAGAATCAAATAACGAAGATCTGATATATCATTTAGAAAATAACACCGGAGTACTGACCCCGGAAATAAAGGAGGCCTTCAAGGTCATAGACAGGAAGGACTTTGTTGATGAGGATTATGCTATTGAAGCATATAATGACTACCCCCTGCCTATAGGTTACGGGCAAACGATCTCTCAGCCAACGGTGGTTGCTGTGATGCTTGACTTGCTTTCTCCGAAAAAGGGGGACAGGGTTTTAGATGTGGGGTGTGGTTCCGGTTGGACCACGGCTCTTTTAGGTTTCCTTGTCGGTGAAGAGGGGGAGGTAGTGGGCGTTGATGTAATAGAAGAATTTGTTGAGCTTACCAGAAACCGCTTATCTTCTTACAGAGAAAAGGTTCCGAATGTGGCGGTTTTCCATGCCTCTGAAGAGAGTGCTGTATATTCGGAAGAATTTGACAAAATAATGGTCAACGCTTCCTTCTCGGGGCTTTTTGATATTCCCGAGAATATGAAGAAGGCTCTCAAAGAAGGCGGGAGGATGGTTGCACCCGTTGCCAATGATCTTATGGTTTTCATTAAAAAGAACAGTGAACTAAAAGAAGAAAGACGTTTACCGCAAACGGTGTCTTTTGTTCCGTATGTTAATTTAAAAGATCTTTAAATAGGTGGAGGACAAATCAAAAAAAATGAGAGAGATAAGGGATGAGGTTTGGAATCTGACCGCATCCCCGCTTTATGAAGAGCGCCTTAAGAATGAGGTTTATCCCGTATTGGGCGAGGGGAGCCATGATGCGGACATCATGTTCATAGGCGAGGCACCCGGAAAAAATGAAGCTGAACAGGGGCGCCCTTTTTGTGGAGCCTCCGGAAGAGTATTGGATGAGCTTTTGGAGCACATAGGCGTTAAAAGAGACGCTGTTTATATAACCAATGTTGTGAAGGATAGACCCCCTTCTAACAGGGACCCTTCACTTGCAGAGATAGAAATATATTCTCCTTTTTTGGACCGTCAGATTAATGTTTTAAAACCTAAGGTTATCGCCACCTTGGGTCGGCATGCCATGGTATACATACTTGATCGTTACGGGGCGGAGAGGGTTAAAACCACCATAAGTGAAGCGCACGGGAAGAAGTTCAAAGGAAGATTATCTTATGGAGAATTATTGATCGTGCCACTTTTTCATCCGGCCGTTGCCGTTTATGATGCTTCCAAAAAAGATGATCTGAAAAAAGATTTTGAAATTCTAAAAAAGATAACTGTGGCCGAGAAATAAGATCTCATTTTTAAGGTTTTGTTTTTTTATAATTCTGATAAAATAATTATTATGCTTTCATCCGAAATAAGAAAAAGGTTTTTGGACTTTTTTAGTGAGCGAGGCCATGCTGTTATACCGTCGGCTTCCTTGATACCGGAAAATGATCCGTCAGTGCTTTTTACAACGGCCGGTATGCAACCATTGGCTCCCTATCTTTTAGGAGAGGATCATCCCAAGGGGAAAAGACTGGTTAATGTTCAGAAGTGTGTAAGAACGAACGATATTGAAGAAGTTGGTGACCCTACTCATCTTACTTTTTTTGAGATGATGGGTAATTGGTCTCTTGGCGACTATTTTAAAAAAGAAGCACTTGAGTGGAGTTTTGAACTTTTGACCTCAAAAGAAGAGGGCTTTGGACTTGATCCCGAGCGTCTTTATGTAACGGTTTTTGAGGGCGATGATAATGCCCCCCGCGATGAAGAGGCTGCTGAGATATGGAAAAAGATAGGTGTCAGAGAGTCACGCATATTCTTTAGGCCGGCGTCAGAGAATTGGTGGAGTCCGGGGGATAACGGTCCTTGTGGTCCGGATTCGGAAATGTTCTACGACCTCTCTCCTCAAGGGTTAGGGGAGTTGACAGAAAAAGAGTTTGAGCAGGCCGATGAGAGGGCTGATGTTGTTGAGATATGGAATGATGTTTTTATGCAGTACAGAAAAGAAGACGGAAAAGTGGTTGCTCCTTTGGATCAAAAGAATGTAGATACGGGTGCCGGATTGGAAAGAGTTACTACGGTTTTACAAAATAAAAGGTCTGTTTTTGAGACGGATCTTTTTGCTTCGGTCTTGGCTAAAATAAAAGAATACGACCCTAATATAGATGAGCGTTCCAGGAATATAATATCTGACCATGTGAGGTCTGCCACCTTTATGATGTCTGACGGAGCCAGGCCTTCCAACACCGATCAGGGGTATGTTGTTCGTAGATTGCTTCGCCGTGCTTACCGAATGGCATCAAAAAATATGGGAGAAGATGAAGCGGCTTTGTTAATGGAAGATGTTACGGATCAGATAAAAAAGGATTATGCTTCTGTTTACCCGGAAGTGGGGACCGGTCATGAAGAAACAAAAGAAGAGATAAAAAAAGAGATCTCAAGATTCAGAGAGGCTTTAAAAGAAGGTCTTAAACGTTTTGAAAAGATATCAAGTAAAGATAAAGAAATATCAGGACAGGATGCTTTTCTGTTGTTTTCAACTTATGGCTTTCCTATAGATATGACAGTTGATCTGGCCGAAGAAAAAGGAATGAAAGTCGATGTAGGTGGTTTTAATGGTGCATATGAAGAACATCGAGAAAGGTCAAGACAGGGAACATCCGGGAAGTTCAAAGGCGGTTTGGCCGGAACAGGTGAAGAGGAGGTAAAATATCATACCGCCACTCATCTACTACTTTCGGCT
>JBNJEF010000011.1:0-17269 GCA_051745565.1 Patescibacteria group bacterium
GGAATATTTGAATTACCCATGACTCAATCTGAAGATGGTGACTTTAGGCTCTTACGGCAGGTGGCGGAGATGATCCCGTTTTACCGAATTAAGGTTGAAAGAGCAGGACTTTGGATGCCCAATGGTATGTTGCAGGATATTAAAAAGGCCGATAAGCACATCAAAGATATCTTCAAGTAGGTTTAAAAAGAAAACCCCACACTTTGTAAAATCAAAGTGTGGGGTTGGAGGCATTACCAGCCGGCTCGTCCGAGATCGCGTGCGCGACGTTCAGCCTCGCGTTGCCTGTCACGGTAATAGCGGGCCCTTCCTTTGTGGTAGGCTTCCCTGACACCAGCGTTACCATGGTACTCATAGTAATCGGGTTCGTAGCTTGGACGGTACTCTCGTGAGTACCGTCTGGATCGGTGGTAACGGTCACCGTAGTATTTGTCTTCCTCATTGCCGAGGATATAACCGATTCCGGTTCCGATAAGACCTCCTATTAAGGCGTCATTATCGGACCCACCCCAAGCCTTACCGGCTACGGCTCCGATGAGAGCTCCTTCTGTTGCCCTGTACTGAGCGTGGTTGGCACAACCGCTCAGTAATATCAAAACTGCCATAAGAATTATCGTCTTTTTCATAAGGGCCTCCTTTTTATTTAAAGTTCAGTATATTCTGGCTTTTATTCTACAAGCATTATATTAAGTTGTCAAATTTATGAATACTAGATCGAGGATGGGTAAGTGAGTATGGATGAGTGGTATGTAAATAGTTAAAAAGCCCTATCATATTTAAGATAAGGCTTTAACATTTGTTTGGTTATGTGCAAAGGGCGCGGATGGAAGCTTTTTCGAGATCGCTTCCATGGGGAGCTTCTTTTTTTACTTCCCATCTTTCTTCTTGAGTGGTCGCTTTTTGAAGTATCACTTCAAGAATTGTCTCTTTGACCTGACTCCCGCTCGGGACCTCGCTGTATATCTTCCACCGTTCTGCCTGAGTATTTGCTTTTTTTAAATTGACCAGGTACTGCTTCTCGATTGCCGCGAGAGCATCTTTTTCTATCTGACTCTCACTTTGAGACTCACGGTATACTTCCCACCTTTCTTCTTGAGTGGTCGCTTTTTGAAGTATCACTTCAAGAATTATCTCCTTGATTCGACTCCTGCTTGGGGCCTCTCGGTGTATCTTCCATCGTTTCTCTTGAGTGGTGGCGTTTTTAAGGTCGATCCTGCAATGTTTTTCAATTGCTTTGAGGGCTATATCTTTGATCTGACCCTCACGGTATACTTCCCATCGTTCTTCCTGGTTGGTGGCGTTTTTTAATTTTTTTCTCAAGTGATTTTCTTCTTTTGAACCCGGAATTTTGATACCGAAGGCCTCGGCAATCTTTTCTGCTGGAATATTTAACTCTTTACTCTTTGCTACACAGTCAACATATGTATTTATACTCATAATAGAGTCTCCTTTTTAAAGTTCATTATATTTCTAAGGATTACTTTACAATTATAAATTAATGATGTCAATTTTGCTAAGTTCCAGAAGAGAGCAGTATATTTATGTTAGAATGAACTTATGAAAATAGGAGCTCATACATCAACAGCCGGAGGTTATTCTAAGGCGGTTGAGAGAGTATCTCAAATCGGAGGCAACTGTTTGCAGATCTTTTCGACTTCGCCTAGAAGTTGGAAACCAGCCGATCCTGATGAAAAAGAGGAGGAAAGATTTAAAGAAGCACTGAGGGGGTATTCTGTTTCTCCGGTTTATTTTCATGCTTCTTATCTCATAAATCTTGCGGGTTCAGATGAGATACAAGAGAAATCGGTCGGTGCTCTTATCGCTGAACTGCAGGTTGCGGGAAGGTTTGATATCAGAGGCACTACAGTTCATTTGGGTTCTTTCAAAAAAGGAAGGTCACAAGATGGACGGAAGCCTCTTTTTGAAGAAGATGAATCTGCTTATAAAGACCTTTTGGATAACATAAAAGAGATATTAAAAGAAACTCCGGAAGAGACTCTTTTCATTATTGAAAATATGGGGACTCGTAAAATTGGAATGAGTTTGGAAGAGATCGCTTTTATCGTTGAAAAAATAAACAGTTCTCGTGTGAGGGTCTGTTTGGATACCTGTCATCTTCATGCGGCGGGGGTGGATATATCTACAGCAGATCGGCTTGATAGTTTTCTGAGAAGATTTGATGACCTTATGGGCCTCTCTCTATTGGAGTTCTTTCATATAAATGACAGTAAAGATGAATTCGGTTCCCTACGGGATAGGCATGAGAACGTAGGTGAAGGAGAGATCCCGGAGAGCGTCTTTTCTTTACTGCTTGATCATCCCAAAACAAAAGATCTCCCGTTTATCACTGAAGCACCGGGTTTTGACGGTAAGGGTCCGGATAAAAAGAATATTGATATTATCAAGGGTCTTTTGGGAAAATGAGGCCCATTTTTTCTTACCTCTATTTTTAAGGGAAAGTTTGCAGGTTGTGTTAGTATAAATAATTATGAAACAGGCGGAAGCGCTTGATATTTTAAAAACTGGCAAAAATGTTTTCTTAACCGGTGAGCCCGGTTCCGGTAAGACTTATGTCATAAATCAGTATATTTCTTATCTTAAAAAGAGAGGAGTGGAGCCTGCAATAACCGCTTCTACCGGTATTGCGGCTACCCATATAGGCGGACACACTCTTCATTCGTGGAGTGGTATAGGTATTAAGGATGAGATCTCATCTTATGAGCTTGATGCTCTAAATGAGAAGAAACCTCTGGTGAAGAGGGTTAACGGTTCTGATGTTCTGATCATAGATGAAGTTTCAATGTTAGACGGGAAAATACTGGATCTGGTTAATCGGGTTTTATGCGAACTAAGGAGAAGTGAAGAGCCGTTTGGGGGGATGCAAGTCGTTCTCTCCGGTGACTTTTTTCAGCTACCGCCGGTTTCTCCTTCCGGGAGAACTTTTGCTTTTGAGTCTGCTGTTTGGAGGAAGGCTCGGCCGGTAACCTGTTATCTGGATGAACAGTTCAGACAGACGGATGAGAGTATGCATAAATTGCTTAAAGCACTTAGAGCCGGTTCTCTAAAGGATGATCATCTGTGGCTGTTAAAAAGCCGTATTTGTGAAAAAGAAGAAGAGGTATCTTACAGTGCCACCAAACTTTTTTCACACAATATTGATGTAGATCGTATAAACGAAAGAGAGTTAGGTAAATTGAAAACGGAAAAGAAGGTTTTTGAAATGGAGACCAAGGGCAAGAAAGCTTTGGTGGAGCAGTTAAAGAAAGGATGTCTTTCTCCGGAGACTCTTGTCTTAAAGGAGGGGGCGGTAGTAATGTGTACCAAGAATAATTTTGACAGAGGATTCTCAAATGGAACGATAGGGATTGTCAAGGATTTTGAAAAGCACACTCGCTATCCCATCATTGAAACCAGAGACGGTCGTCGGATAACCGTATCTGAAATGGAGTGGGTAATTGAAGAGGAGGGTAAAATATTGGCAAGGATCACACAGATACCTCTTAGGTTAGCTTGGGCCATAACGGTGCACAAAAGCCAAGGGGTTAGTTTGGACTCGGCTGTGGTGGATCTTTCCAAGTCTTTTGAATACGGCCAGGGTTATGTGGCGCTTTCTAGGGTAAGGACTTTGGAAGGTCTTTTCTGTTTGGGTTTTAATGATAAAGCTCTACAAGTGCATCCGAGCGTTTCTGAAATGGATAGGTGGTTCAAGAGTCACAGTGTGGCCATAGAAAAAAAGTTCACCTCTCTTAATGTTGATACGATAAAAGAAATGCACAGAAGGTCCATTGTTTCCCTGGGGGGGAGTGAAAATGAAGTTAAAAGCTCAAATTCCAAAAAGAGCAGAGAAGAAAAAATGAGTACTTACGATAAGACCGTATCTTTACTGGAAGAAGCGGGATCCTTGGAGGAGTTGGCTGAGTATAGAGGTCTTGCCGTCTCAACTGTTCTGGGTCATTTGGATACACTCTCTCGCGAAGGGCGCGTGGCTGAGACCACTCTTAAACGTTTTTGGAGGGCAAAAGGCAAAGGAGAAAAGGACCTGGAAGAAATACTGGATACATTTAGAACCTTGGAAGAAGACAGGTTAAGTCCTGTTCGCAAAAAACTGAAAGGCAGATTTGATTATGATGATCTTCGTTTGGCCAAGATGTTCCTTTATTGATAAGTTTGATCACTTTAGTGTCCTAATGGGAGAAGGTGGTATAATAAAGGTAATTGGATGATGTCGGTAAAATGACCAAGTGATCATCGATAATATTTTAAAAGATGAATAAAGGGTCCGTTTTAAAAATATTCACAGTTCTCTTTTTTGCGTTAGTGGCGGGAGGGTTTATTGTCTTTCATATATATGAAGGTTCGCCTTTTTATTTTGAATGGGGGGAAAAAACTCATCAAGACCAAGATTCTTTTGAAGAGGGCAGGGAAACTGATGATAAAGAAGAGCCGATCAGAGAATTGTCTGAAGGCGATACTTACCATGAGGAAGAGAAGAGTAAGAATGATACCATTACACCGGAGCCTTTGGAGTTCTTGGATTCAGATAGCGATAGTAGTGGACTACTTACAACAGAGGGGATCGTCCGTTATACCAATGAAGAGAGAAACGGAGAGGGTCTTTCTTCTTTGGATGTCAATAAAAAACTTAAATCGGCAGCTAAGATCAAACTTAATGATATGTTCAGCAGGGATTATTTTTCCCATTATGATGAAGATGGGGGTATGGGTGTTAGTGTCTTGGCCGAGATGGTCGGTTACGAGGGTATAACAGTGGGGGAGAACTTGGCGATGGGGCATTTTGAAAATGATAAGGATCTGGTGGAGGCCTGGATGGACAGCCCCGGACACAGGGCCAATATTATGAAGGGGGATTATATGGAAATAGGGATAGCCACCAAAAAAGGAGAGTACCAAGGAAAAGAGGTGTGGATGGCGGTGCAGATATTCGGGCGACCTGTATCGGACTGTCCGATACCGGATGATGAATTGGAGATAGAGATAGAAGACAATAAAGCGGTTTTAGATGTATTATCAGAGGAAACAGAAGAATTAAAAACGAGGTTGAGTGAAAAAGAATATTCTGATGATGAAGAGTATAAAGAAGATCTTGAGCATTATAATTCTTTAGTTGAAGATCATAACGAACTCCTGGAGGAGACGAAGCTAATGGTGGAGCGTTTTAATACTCAGGTGGAAATATTCAATGATTGTGCCGGAAATTGATAAAAAAGAAATATGACAGTGAAGTGTATCGTTTTTGATTTTGACGGAACCATCGCCGATTCTTACAAGGAGGTAAAAAGGGTGGTAAATATAGAAAGAAAAAGCATCAAAACGGGAGGTGAGTTTGATAAGGTCAAAAAGAAAGGATTCAGGGGTATAATAGAGGAATTAAAAATACCTTTTTGGATGTTGCCCGGAGTTAGGTACTTGATATTAAGGAAATTGGAACCCTCTAATTTTGCTGTTTTCCAGGGCATAGAGGAAGAACTCCGTTTACTCTCCGGAAAGTATGACATCGGCATAGTTTCCAGTAATAGTGGAAGGAATATAAGATCTTTTTTAGTTGATAATAGAATTGAAGATCTTTTCAGCTTTATTTATTCCGGAAGTTTTCTTTTTGGTAAGCATCGGATCCTTAAGAGAATATGCAAAGAGAGAAGACTGGACCCACAAGAGCTTGTCTATATTGGTGACGAGGACAGGGATGTTATAGCGGCTAAAAAGGCCGGAGTTATATCGGTTGCTGTGAGCTGGGGTTATAACAATAAAGGTAGGTTAACGGAATGTTGCCCTGATATTCTTATGAACCATCCCGAGGAACTGAGGGATCATTCCTTTTGAGTAAAAAATATAGATGAATTATACAAAAGACACTCATTTTTGTTATAATCTTTTTATGAAAAATACCAAGATCAACATTCCAATAATTCTGATGTCTACTTTTGTTTTGTTGCTTTTGTTGGCTGTCTTTTTACCACCGTTTTTCTTTTCGCCGGAAGAGGAGAAGGTTGTAAGGATAGAGAACAGGAGTGAATGGAGAACTTATGAAAATGACGAATTCGGTTTTTCTATAGAGTATCCGCCGGATTGGAGAGTTGAAGAATTTCCTGAACACGAACTTGTTCCCAAGTTCCATATTTTACCTCAAGACGAAAAAGATGTGGATGTTGAGAGAATGACCCATCACACTGATGTTCACAGTGTTTCCATTTTTCCGCAAGGATATCCGACGGAAGGTATTTTCGGGGAGTCCGGCTCCTCAAATGTCAATTTCGGCGAGGAAATAAATGAGGCCACTGATTATTACCTCTTAAACGGTGATGTTTGGGGCACAATGTTGAAACCGGAGTCGGAGAAAGAAAAATGGAACGAACACGGCTTTGTATGGGGCGTACTTCCCGTAAAAGAACACGAGACTGTCTGTTTTAAGGATGGAGAAGAGATCTCCAAAGATAGATGTGATCCGGTTTCAGGGCATGAGATAAAACACTCAGGATCTGTCAAAGAGCAAGATCGTCTTATACAAAAGGAGATACTGAGATCTTTTGAATTCAAGGAATAGTAACTCTAACATCTTAAAAGTTGAAAAAATTGAATATAAATAACTACCAAGACGGCGGTTTCTGTCTTTCTGATTTTGTTTGGACTGTTGGTAGATATAAGGTTTAAAGATTCCGAATGTCCACATTGCAAAGATGTTAATTATCAATAGTGTTGTTAAGTCAAGGTTTCTATTATCTTGTGAAGTTTAAAAATGTTAAGGTAAAAATATGAAATTGGCCATATTTTCAGATACACATGATAGTTTTGAAAATATTAGCAAAGCCATTAAGCTCTCTAAAGAGGAAGGGGCCGGAGAGATGCTAATTCATTGTGGAGATATATGTGCCCCTGTTACCTTGGCACATATTATAGAAGAATGGCCAGGTGAGATACATTACTGTTTTGGTAATGTTGATGGAGATCATTTATCTACATTTAAGGTTCATAAAGATAATCCCAGTGTTCACGGCCACGGAGAGTCTCTAGGCAGTTTAAATGCCGAAGGGAAAAGTATTGCTTTCCAGCACTATCCGGAGTTAGCAAGGCGTCTTGCCGAGAGCGGAGCGTATGACGCCGTTTTTTATGGCCACACTCATTTAAAACATAATGAATATATTGGTAAAACATTACTTGCCAACCCGGGTAATGTTTGCGGTATTAAGCATCCTCCCAGTTTCGCTATATATGATACCGAGAGTAATACGCTTGAACATATCGATCTTTGAACTGATTTGAAAGTCTTTAGTTTTCCGTCTCTCGCTACAAGACCATTGTCGCGCAACCGCATGGGTTGCGCTCTGTGCTCTTGTGCGAGATACGGGAATCGGTCACAACTCTCGCTTCACTCGGTCGCGACCCCGACTCGCCGACAAGCCTCTACCTTCGGTGGATCTTGTATACCGGCTCCGTCCTTCGCTTCCCCTCTCTCGCTACAAGACCATTGTCGCGCAACCACATGGGTTGCGCTCTGTGCTCTTGTGCGAGATACGGGAATCGAACCCGTGCCTCAACCTTGGGAAGGTCGCGTTCTGCCACTAAACCAATCTCGCTTATGTGTGGATTGTCTATAAGTTTCGGCTTATCGTTATTGTTGCTATTATAGGATATGTTGAGGTAATAAAACAAGAGTTATGGTTTCAGATGAATTAAAAAATTACGTTGTTGATAATTTAAGAGAGGGATGGGAAAAAGAAGAGCTGGAGAAGTCTTTGCTTGAGGCGGGGTGGCCGGAAGACGAGGTGAAAAAAGTTTTTGCCGAGGATGATGTAAGATCTCTTTTTCTCAAACAGAATGAATCTCCTTCAGATGGGGATAAAAATATAGAGTCAGAGGAACAAAATAACGGTCTTCAAAATGGTCAACTGTCTTATATTACTGATGTTGACCCTCCTCCGCAAAAAAACTCTGAACCTCTTCCTGAGGAAGAGATCGTAAATTTGCCGGAGATGGAAGACCCTCCTAAACCGAAAGACGTGTCTTATTCGGTGAGTTCCAAAATGAGAGTGGATCTCGGCTCTTATATCAAAAATTCCTTAGAGAAAGGTTTCAGCGAGTCGGCTGTGAAAAGTGTGGCCGGACAAGCCGGATGGTCTGATGCGGAAATAGAGAGAACGATAAAAGAGGTAAAGGGATCTTAGTTTTTTATCAATGAAAGGAAAGAAAATCGGGCAAATATCATTACTCTTACTCTATGTTCTTGGTGCCTGTGTGTTCATATACTGGTTGGAGCCGAAGTATATTTTCACAGTTCTTATCGTACTCGTTCCGCCTGCACTTTTGAATTTCTTTTGGCTTAAAAGATCTCGTTTGAAAATACTGTTCTTTTCTTTAATGGCGATGTTATTCTTTGCGCCACCGGTAGAGCTTTGTGCTCGTCTGGCCGATGTCTGGGAAGTTCAAACCGTTTTTCCGGAGATACTGGGCTTTATACCTATAGAGAATATGATATTCGCTTTTCTTAATTTTTTCTGGGTCCTTACTTTTTATGAATATTTTGTTGATAAAGACAAAAGTGCCAATATTTCCGCGAAGTTCAAATATTTAATAGGAATGTTCTGTGGAGTCTCTATTTTGGTCTACGGCTTGTATGCTTATGATCAACAGTTGGTAGCTTTGAGTTATTTTCAATTGGCTCTTTTGATACTTTTTATTCCCGCCCTTGTGCTTTTCAGTAAAAACCCCAAATTACTTAAAAAGACCATTTTAACCACTTTCTTTTTCGCTGTTGTTTTTTTCGCTTATGAATTAGTGGCTTTGAAGATAGGGAACTGGTGGTGGCCGGGAGAGTATCTTTTTACTTTTACCGTTTGGGGAGAGATATTTCCTTTAGATGATGTAATAATATGGTACTTCCTTTCTACGCCGGTGTTGATAGGGGGATACGAATTTTTTGTTGATGATTGGCAATAAAAAGTAATGTTAAACATTTTTTGTTTAACTATAGTATCCGAATGTGGACTATTTTCTTACAGTTTTTCGTTTTTGCTGTTAATATTAAGTAAGCCCAGGAGCTATTTTTCATTTTATGGTATCGGAAGAACTTAAAAACTACGTTATAAAAGCCCTTAAAAAAGGCTTTACTAAGCATGCCATTAGAGCGGCTCTTTTAGGCTCCGATTGGTCTAAGGATCAAGTAGATGAAGTTTTTGCTGACAAAGACGTAAAGGAACTTACTTCTTTGCGAGAAGATATTCCTAAACCTGAGGAGAGTGAAGATAAAACGGACGTGGAAGATATATCCGAAGAAGAGTCCGAGGAAGATCATGAGGCTGAGCCTCCCGTTAAAGAAGACCTTTCTCAAGAAGAAGAACCTGTTAAGGGTGATAAGGAGGTAAATGAAGAGTTAAAGAAATATTTGGTAAGCCACCTGGAAGAAGGCTTTAGTGAATATGTCATAAGAGATGTTGCTGCTGAATCAGGGTGGTCAGAAGAGGAACTTGACGTGGCCTTTAAGGATCCGGAGATAAGGTCTTTTCTTCCGGAATCGGAGGATGATGGGGAAGAGTATTCGGAAAATGAAGAGTTATCTGAGGAAGGTAAGAGTGAGTCGGAAAATGATGAGGGCGGGATAAATAATGAAAATAAAGAGGAGAGTGATAAAGAAGTATCAAGGAGTGGTTATGAAGAAGCAATGCCATCCAAGAAGGAAGTAGAAAAAGAAGATAATAAAGTGCAAAAGAAAGGTATCACAGATGATGCTTATAAAAAAAGTGAAGTAGAGGTGGTTCACGAAAAAGAAACTGAAAAAGAGGAAGATGAGAAGGTGGAGGATATTGAAAAGAAGAAAGATATCGGCGAAAGCGGGCAAGAATATCAAAAAAATATCAAAAAAAGACCCACCTCAACAGACACTTCAGATATGTCAGAGGAAGAGATCAGAAGTGTTACTGAAAAAGAAGAGAAAAAGTTGCCCGAGCAAAAAGAAGATGTCGGCCATGAAGAAAACGCCATTAAAGATAGAGGAGGTTTTCCTGACACAGGAGAAGATCAAAGAGAAGACTCCGAGGAGAAAGCGGGATCCGGTGAGTATTCAGTCAATGAAAAAACCGGACCTTCTTCAGAAGTCGAACCGATAAAGAAAGAGGATGTGAATCAGCAAAAGAAAGAAGAAGAACCCACTGATAATTCTGAATTGAAAGATCTTTCTCAATCTAAAGAAGAGCAGTCCGAAGAAAGCTCTAAGGAAAAAGGAGTATCAAAGGAAGGGTTTGATCCTGAGGAAAAGAGTGATGATCAGGAAAACAATAATGATTTAGAACTAAAGGAAGATAAAGAAGAAAAGGAAGAAAAGGTAGATAATAATGAAGAAAAAGGTGAAAGTGAGGGTATTAAAAAGAAACAAACAAAGGATGAGGAACAAATAGAAGAAGTAAAGGAAGAATCAGAGGACGGCAAGGTGGGGAAAAAAGAAAATGAGGACAAAGAGGAGTTAGATATGAAAAGTGAGAAAGAGAGGGATTTTCAAGACAGTGAAGGTGAAAAAATATCTCCTGAACTTAATAAAGAGAACATGGATAAACCACCGAGTTTTGAGGAGGTGGTAGAAAGTTCTTCCAAAGAAAAAACCTCCGGAGAAACATTCACGGAAAGTGATAAAACGACAAGAATAGGGGCATACAACCAACAACGATCAGATCAAGGTGGTTATGATTCTCGTTCTCAAGATGACGTCCGGTTTTCCGATCAAGAAACACTGCCTCCGGAAGATGCGAGTTCATCCTTGTCGGGTAATTCTTACCTTTCAAAAGAAGAATTGAATAACATTGTTTCTGTTCAAAAGGGAGAAGATTTTAATATAAAAGAATATAGAAACGATCATAGAAATAGACAAAATCCCCCTGCGGAAGGAGAGGAGACAGTGCAACAACCTTATAGACCATATCCAGGGCAACCCATGGGCGAACAACCTGTGCAACAGCCCTATGGGCCATACCCGGGGCAACCTATGCCAATGAGAGGGCGGCCCATGCAACAGCCTTACGGTCCTTATCCGCAACAGCAGATGCCGATGGGTCAACCCATGCAACAGCCTTACGGTCCTTATCCTCAGCAACCTATGCCAATGAGAGGACAGCCCGTGCAACAGCCCTATGGACCATACCCGGGGCAACCCACGGGCGGACAACCTATGCAACAGCCCTATGGACCATACCCGGGGCAGCCCGTGCCAATGGGACAACAGCCAACGGGGCAACCTTATAGACCATACCCTGGGCAGCCGATGGGTACCCGTCCTCCACAACAACGACCTCTTGGGCAAAGAAGTAATGTCGGACCCTCTCAAGGTTCAGGGTATTCAATGCAATCAGCTTCAGGGTGGGGTTCCGGGTCTTCGTATCAAAATCCGGGAAGTAATGTAGGTACTCCCGATTATTCCGAATCTCCACAGTTTGTAGCCGATCGTAAACTTAGAAACGCTCAATTTAAGGAAGGTCAGAAAGAAGCTTCAGGTGGATATGTGGGGGGAGGTAAAATAAATCCTTTACTTAAAGAATATGTAATAGATAGTTTTGAAAAAGGTTTTGGTGAATCTTTAATAAAGGAGGCTGTTAGAGAGTCAGGTTGGCCAGATAGTGAAGTGGAAAGAGTGTTTAGCGATAAAGAGGTGAAGGAAAAAGTAACGGAAGTGATGGCCCAAAGAAAAGAAGAAGAGAAGAAAGAGGAAAACAATAAGCCTAAAGAAAAAACCCGCCCTTCTTCAGAAGCCGAACCGGAAAAGAAAGAGGATATGGTCCGGCAAAAGAAAGAAGAAGAACTCGCTACTTCAAAAAAGGAAGCCGAGAGTAAACCCAAAGAAAAAACCCGCCCCTCCTCAGAAGCCGAACCGGTAAAGAAAGAGGACGTGAATCAGCAAAAGAAAAAAGAAGAACCCGCTATTTCAAACAAGGAAGTTGACGGTGAACCTGAAGAAAAAACCCGTTCTTCTTTAAAAGACACCTCTTCGACTGAGCAGGAAAAGGTGGTTGAAGGGCTAAAAGAAAAAAAGAAAGAAACCGATGGGTCTGAAAATGAAATCTCTTTAGAACCTAAAGAAGGAGAACCTAAGAAAAAAACTCGTCCCTCTTCAGAAGATACATCATTTTTAACCGAGGAAGAAAAGAAGAGTGAGGAGATGAAAGAAAAAAAAGAAGAAGCTGATAAATCAGAAGGAGTCTCAGTTGAAGAAAAAACCGGATCCTCTTTGGAAGATGCTTTATCTTTGGTAGAAAAGAAAAGAAAGAATGAGGAGATGAAAGAAGAGGATGCAAATAATTCCAAAACAGCGAGCTCTTCCGGAATCCAAGAAGAGCGGTCCCAAGAAAAAGCCGGCCTTTCTTTAGACGATGCTTTGTCTTCAGATAATGAGAGCAAGAGGGATAAGCATAAAGAAAAAATTATTGATGAATCCAAGAAGGAAAAATCCTCTCAACCGGGGAAAAATATAAAGAAGCCTTCTTTGGAGAGTATCGGTTTATTAAAATACAAAAATGAAATTTCCCCGGACATCGGGTCGTCTCAAGATGATGGTGATGCAAAGTTGAAAGAAGGATCTGAGAAAAAAAATGAGAGTGGGAAAGGTTCACAAACAAGTCATTCCCCGACAGAAAGATCCGGTTCAGAAAAAGAAGAGGAAACTAAGGTTCCCACCGCTCCGGAAAAAGCTCCTTCTCCCGAGGAAGGTCCTGTACCGCCCTCTACATCTGAAGAAGAAAAAGATGATTCTGCGGATGAAAAAATCGCCACTAAAGAAAATGATAAACATAATGCCAATGAACCACCCCCTGCTGACCGACATGTTAAAAGAGATATCTCAAACCCTGCTTCTTTCTTTGTAGAGAATTCAAGCGCTTGGTCTGAGATACAAAAGCAAGAAGAGGAAAACGAGTCAGGGAAAAAAGAAGCACCAAAAAAAGGATCTGAGGATGAATAATATAAATATTATGGAAAGTACAAAAATAGAAGTTATCGAGAAGATCGCTGATGAAGAAGGGTGGGTTTTTCATGTTCTTGTCATAGATGATAAAAGTGAAAGTGAGCATTCCGTTTCTCTTACTAAGGAGACTTTTAAGAGATTAGGGGGTGACAGGGGTGCGAGTGATTTGGTCAGAGAAGCCTTTGAATTTCTTTTGCAAAAAGAACCCAAGGAATCTATCTTCAAGAGCTTTGATGTTTCCGAGATATCGGATCATTTCCCCGAATTTGAAGATGTTATAACAAAAAGGATGAGTAATGAATAAAGAGAGGTAAGATACTCTTATATTTTTAACTTGTAAGTTATGAAAAATGAACAAGAGAGATCGTGGGAGTCTAATTTTTATCATAAAGATACAAAAGAGGTTGTGGAAATTTTTTCTACCGACCCTGATGTAGGACTTAATTCTGCCGAGGCAGAGAAACGTTTAAATGAATTTGGCCCAAATAAGCTACCGAAATCAAAACCGGACACCGTATTCAGAATATTCATAAGGCAGTTCAAGAGCCCTCTCATTTATCTCCTTTTGGTCGCTTCCGCGGTTCTTTTATTTTTGGGTGATACGGTTGATGCTGTCGTTATTCTTGCTGTTTTGTTGTTCAACTCTGTTTTGGGATCTTTTCAGGAAGGGAAAGCGCAGAATGCCTTGGAAGCACTGAAGAAGATAGCTACTTCCGAGGCACTTGTTTTACGTGATGGCGTAGAAAAAGTGGTTGAAGACTCCATGCTTGTTCCGGGGGATATTATTACTCTTCATGATGGAGATAAAATACCGGCTGATGCTCGCATTTTATCTGTTAATAATTTCAAGGTTTCCGAATCTGTTCTTACCGGAGAGTCTAAGCCCGTACCTAAAAAAGAAAAGACACTGGAAGAGAAGGAGCTGACCCCGGCAGATCAGATCAATATGGTTTTTAAGGGAACGTATGTTGTTTCCGGAAATGCTAAAGCGGTAGTTGTGGCTACGGGGCTTGATACCATGGTGGGAGCCATATCGGCTAAGTTGGGTGCCATTAATACTGAAGTGCCTCTTAAGCATCGGATAGAAGATCTATCCGGATTTATTATAAGAACCATTCTGTTGATAGCTGTTGCCGTTTTTTTGTTGGGGGTTCTAACGGGGGAAGACGTTTACTCAATGTTGCTGGTTGTTATTGCGATAGTTGTTTCCACCATCCCTGAAGGCCTTCCGGTTGTCATCACGCTTGTTTTGGCTACCGGAGTATGGAGAATGAGTAAAAGGAACGCTCTAGTGAAGAGACTGCAAGCAGTAGAGGCTCTTGGTCAGGCTAAAGTCATAGCCGTTGATAAAACCGGTACCATTACGAGGAATGAATTAATGGTGAATGAAGTCTTAATTGATGGGAAGAATCTTAAGGTTACGGGTGTAGGTTATAAAAATGAAGGTGAGATAAAAGAAGAAAATGGGCAAGTATTGACCGCTAAAGATAGCCCAACTTTGGAGCGTTTAGCCGAAGTGGGAGCATTTACTTCTGATGCCTGGGTTAGCTACAACGAAGAGGAGGACATCTGGCAGGTATCCGGTGACCCCACGGAGGCTGCTATAAAGGTTTTTGCAGAGAAGGGGGGAGTTATTAAAGAGAACATGGAAGATCGCTATAAAAGAGTTTTTGAAATACCTTTTAGTTCCGATAACAAATTCCATGCTGTTATTAACAGGAAAGAGGAGGGGGACGGACTCTCGTTAGCCGGTGCTCCGGAAGTTGTCTTATCAAAATCGGAAAGTATTTTTGAAAAAGGCGAAACAAGATCTTTAAGTGAAGAGGAAAAGGAAGAGATAAAAAGGAAGGTTTATGAGATGTCGGAGAGAGGTCTTAGGGTTATCGCTTTCGCTTTCTCGGAAAATGTTGGTGACAGGGTAAGAGAAGAGGAGATGCCACCTTTGACTTTTTTAGGATTGGTAGCGATGTCAGATGTAAGAAGGGAAGGAGTAAAAGAGGCCGTGGAGCGTGTTCGTCAAGCGGGAGTTGATCTGGTAATGATAACCGGGGACCACAAGATCACTGCTCGTGCCATAGCGAAAGAGGTGGGTATATACAAAGAGGGAGATCGGATCATCCTGGGTTCCGAGCTTGATTCCTTGACACCGGAAGACCTTGCGAGTGCCCTTCCGAGTACTTCGGTTTTTGCCAGAGTGACACCGGAACACAAGCTGAAGATAATTGAAGGCTATAGAAAACTGGGTCAAGTGGTGGCAATGACAGGTGATGGAGTTAATGATGCTCTGTCTTTGGCTTCTGCCGATCTGGGGGTTTCTATGGGTAAAACGGGCACCGAAGTTGCCAAAGAGGCTTCAGATATAATTCTTTTGGATGATAATTTCGGAACCATAATCTCGGCTATGGAGGAAGGTAGAGCGATATTTAACAGGATAAAGAGGGTTGTTATGTATCTCTTTTCTACAGGTTTAGGTGAGATATTTACTATTACCGCGGCCATTGTTTTAGGATTACCCCTTCCTCTTTTGGCCGCTCAGATAATCTGGTTAAATGTTCTAACTGACGGTATTTTAGTAGCTCCTCTCTCCATGGATCCGAAAGAGAAGGATATTTTGAAAAGAAAATTCAGAAAGCCGAAAAGATGGGTTATAGATAAATTTATGGCTTCCCGTGTTATTGTTATGGGTGCCACCATGGCGACTGTAACTCTTTTTCTTTTTTATCATTATTTACCGGACCTATCCAGACTGGAAGGTCTGTCCGATGAAGGATTTGAAGATCTTATGAGAAAGCCTTGGACTGTATCCCTTACTATGCTTGCCGTTTTCCAATGGTTTAATATTTGGAATGTAAGAACCACCACTTCCAGTATTTTCTCAAGAAAACTTTTTTCCAATAAGTGGCTTCTATTGACAATGGCGGCTGCGGTACTTTCGCAAATAGCAGTTGTCTATGTTCCTTTCTTGCAGGACGTATTCAGAACCGCTTCTTTAAGTCTGTCCGATTGGGGGATCATCTTGAGTTTCGGCTTGATCATTATTCTGGTTGAGGAGGTGAGAAAGCTGATAGCCAGAATTCGTAATAAAAAAACATAAATTTTCAAAGGTGTGGATACTTATTTTCATATTTTGTTGTACCATTAAGATAAGTGTCATCAATTGTTTATGAATTTAATAATACTTTTTCAGGTAACGGTAGCTGTCTTGGCTCTGGTTTTAATATTTCTTGTTTTTGACCACCGAGTCGGAGGAAGGAAGCGCTCTAACGGATCGCGTTTGCCTTTGATCGTCGGAACTCTTTTACCTTTGTACGGATTGGGTTATCTCTGGGTGCTTTTTTATTCTTTTAATTCGTTAACCATATTTGATCAAGTATCTTTTGTATTTATTTCGGTGGGATTCGTGATGGTTCTTAAGGCCCGAATGGATCTAAGGGGTAACTATGCCTGGCCCGGACAGTTTATGGAAGAGACGCAAATTGTAAAATCGGGAATATATGCATATATGCGCCATCCGATATATACCGGAGTGGGGCTTTTTCTGATCGGTACGATTTTTACGGTTGTGGCGCACTCAGATCTGGTATTGGGAATGCCGTTGGCTGTACTGTCTGCTTCCTTACTTGCTCTATTGGCATCCGTGGCCCGTCACGAGGAGACCTGCCTTGCTCGTGAGTTAGGGGATGTTTATGTTTCTTATGTTTGCGAAGTTCACGCCTTTTTACCTTTTTCTCAAGGGAAAAAAGAGGTTAAATACGAAAACAACGAGAACGGTAAAGTTGACGAATCTATGTATGATCTTTGATAGGTCTTATTTTATTAGATAAAAGTTCAAAAAATAATGAGAAAAGGGTTTGAAAGATTTCTTATTACGCTCCTTCGCCTTTCCATGGGTTGGACGTTTCTCTGGGTCTTTTTGGATAAGTTGTGGGGATTTGGTTTCTCCACCTCTTCGGGAGAAGCTTGGATGGATGGGGTTTCTCCGACAAAATCGTTTCTTCTGAATGAAACGGGGGACAGTCCTTTGGCGGACGTTTTTTATGTTTTAGCCGAACAAGAATGGACGGACTGGCTCTTTATGGGGGGAATGGCTTTCGTAGGTGCCGCTTTAATTTTGGGTATAATGACCAGATTAGCGGGAACATTGGGGGCGTTGATGATGTTCTTTATCTTTTTGGCTGTAATGCCACCCACTCAGAATCCTTTAATTACTTATCACTTTGTGTACATTTTGGTTTTATTGCTTTTGGCTGTTGTGCCCAGCGGAGAGTGGTTTGGGCTGGGAAAGAAGTGGAATAGAACATGGCTTACCAGAGG
>JBNJEF010000050.1:0-4293 GCA_051745565.1 Patescibacteria group bacterium
TCTCTCCACGCATCAGTACCGTAGGGAGTGTTCTTATTAATAGATCCCCTGATTGCGTTCATTTCATCCTCTGTAATAGGTTGCTGTATGAACTTCCGGTAATCTTTAGGTAGAGCTATTTCCGGATCTGTTAAGTACATGATAGGCCTCTCCACCTACATCCACTCTTTGTATGCGTGGCATATAGAAAATTAATCAAAAATGGTAGCTGACCCCATTTCTTGTTTCAAAGAAGAGTACATAGATTGGATAACTATGGCCAAGGATCTGAAAGAAGCTGAAGATATTATCAAAAAATGTGTGTTAAAATGGAACAAGAGTCGGATACATTCCGCTCTTCAAGCCCAAGCCCGGATGAGTTCATTAGAGACAATCAATTTTGAAGAGGGTAAAAGTGTCCAAGCTTAGGAACATTTATTTTTATGGCTAAAATAATACTTGCAACATCATCACCTTATAGGCAGGAAGCATTTTGTTTTCTTGATTTGGATTTTGTGGCTCAAGGTAGTAACGTTAATGAATATTTTGATGGAAGACCTGATTCGCCAGAAGAACTTGTCCTTCATTTAGCAAAATTAAAAGCTGATGTAGTTTCTAAAAATCATAATTCAGGAATAATAATTGGATTTGATTCTGTTGGTTGGTATAACGGACAAGTTCTTGAAAAACCTAAATCAAGAGAAGAAACATTTCAAAGATTAAAATCTTTATCAGGAAATACCCATCAGTTTTATACAGGAATTTATATGAAAAATCTTCAATCAAGAAAAGAAATTTCAAAAGTCGCTATCACAAATGTTGAAATGAGAAATTTAAACGATTCTGAAATCAATAAATATTTAGAACAAGATTCAAAATTTAACACCTATGCTTTGGGCTACGATCCATTAGGACATTATAGTTCAACTTTTGTCAGAAAAATTAATGGGAGTTATAATAATTTAATAAGAGGAATACCTCTTGAAACTATCGTTGAAATGCTTTCTGAAGTTAAATATAAACTATAAAATATTCAACTTTTTTCTTTTTCCTTTGAACTGAGCAGGTTCACTGTTTCAGTCTTGGTTGTACATCCGAGGCGGTTTTTATTGTTCAAAATCTCTTTTGCTTTTCAGCGAATGAATGTCACCTGCGCTACTTTCTTGCACTATCTCATACTGCACCTTCTTCAAATGAGAAATCCCTCGCAATCACACGAGGGATTTTGAAAGAACGGTTAGACATGGTCAAGAGCGATCTTGCTCTCCTGGATTTTTTCTTGGAGCTCAGAAAGTTCTTCTTTTAAGTATTCTTCCTGTTCCTTTCGTTCTTGGAGTCTTTCCCACTCCTTAACCCACAACTCAAACCTACTCGGATCATGCCCGGAAGTTGCTTCAAAACTTCTCTCGTTAAATTGCCCCAGAGCTTTTCTAAAAAACTCCGTGTCCTCCCCGCTTCTCCTCGCTCTCTGTAATTCCGCCCGCGGTAGTGTTTGCGCGTATTGCGATAGAGACGTAAATAGAAACAACAAAACCAATGCAATGAAGGCAACGGCTAACGATAAAAACATAAGATGCCGTGGCCCCTCCCTTCCCAAAAAGCTGAGACTAAGGAGAAAAAACCCCGCGAGGCCACACAATGCGATGCCACCGAGAAAACACATAATAGCGGTACGTTTTTGTGTGTCCATATTATCTATCTTTTCCGCCATTCGGACCTTCTTCATCGTGAGTCCCATACCACACCTCCTTGTTTCTGGTTCGTATCCGTATCTGATAATTAAAGTACATCAAAGCACGGATATGGTCAACGAAACGCACAACCCCTTCTCACTTTGCTGGAACGGGGCTATGTATACTTTTTTCGGAGAGAATACGCGGCAACTATTTGTTTTCATCGCCGACATCTTAGTTTTAACCGCTCTCCTCTACAACTCGTGTCGCGAAAATTGCCTTCGCCGCTTTCTCCCGGTGTACCGGCTGATTCAACGGTGTCGGATTGCGCGCCGGCTTCCTGTTGCTCTTGTTGTTGCGCAAGTATCTCACCGATTTTCTGCATCTCAGTGCTTAGCTCTTGCGTCGCTGTTTTAATCGCTCACTCTAAGATTGGTTCAAGTCTTTGATAATCCTGCTTTTTATCAAAGATCTGAACCCGAGCGTTTGCTCTATTGAGTACATGATAAATCTCTCCACCTACATCTACTCTTTGTATACGTGGCATATGGAAAATTTATCAAAAATGGTAGCCGTATTTTTACAATAACTTTTTAACATATACATGAAAGGTTATAATGAAACATGATAGATAAAAAAATGATCAAAATTGAAAAGAAGAAACTTGACAACGGCTTATCAGTTGTCTTCATCCAAAACAACTGTCTCAATGCATTAGATGCGACCATGTTCGTTAAATCCGGTTCCATTTACGAACGAGAGGAAAACCGGGGAATATCGCACCTGATCGAACACTTGGTGTTTTATAAAAGAAACTCAAAAGAACTTAGAAAACACTTCCCTTTCAATCTCGAATTGAATGCATGGACCAGAAAAGACTTCAGTTGCTTCGATATATATCACCACAAAAGCTACCATGAAGAGATACTAAAGGTTCTATATCTTTTCATTAAAGATCTCAATCCGACAGTAGAAAGTATAGAAGAACAGGTGCAGATAATCCTTCAAGAAATAAATGAAAATAGAGAGGATCCCTTTTCAATTTTAGGAGAGGAAATGGACAGAAGGCTTTATCCCAATTCATCTCTTAGTTTTGAAATACTGGGAAAAGAAGACAGTTTGAAGAAGTTGACTCCAAGCGCGATAAAAAGGTACCACGATGACCGGTACTCTCCCGAAAATATGCTTTTAGCTATAAGTGGTAATTTCAAAACTGACGAGATCGAAAAAACCATCGAAGCAACATTTGCGAAGATGAGGACTTCAAAAAGAATACACAAAAAGGTACCTGAAGTTAACTATCCTGTCGGGGGCGGGTTTTTTGATCTAAAAAACCATGACTTTGAACAGGTATATATTGGTGCCGCATTCCCTGCTGCCTGCATGATAGGAGAGGAAATGTATTTTAAAACACTTCTACTGGCAGATATTCTCGAAAAAAAGATCCAGATATTGAGGGAGGGTCACTCGGATTTTTATGACATAGATCTCCACTTCCACCACCTACTGCACACCGGAGAAATAAGGGTCATAACCTCCACATCAAAAGAAAGAGAAGGCGGGGGAGCAACTGAAAAACTAATAGAGCAACTAATAAATATCAATATCTCTGAGCTTTTTTTCAAAAGAATAAAAGAGATAACACGAAAACAGTTTCTTCTAAGAAGAGATGACATTCAAAGTCTATCTTCTGTTCCTCTATATGAGATGGCTAAAGAAGACACCTCATATTCCCCCGAACAGGAAGCGGAAATAATAGATTCTATAGAGTATGCTGATATTAAAAATTTGAAAAGTAGAATTTTAAAAAGAGAGAACTGTTATGTATTTAAAATGAGGACATAAATTGAAAAGGGAGACAGCTGTCTCCCTTCAAAAAAGAACATCTAAATGCTCACGGTTTACTTCTTTTTGAACCACCTCCTTTTGTATCTTCCTTATTTCTATTTTACTATGTTTTATTTATCTCTTTATAATTAAGTCTAAATTTAAAGGTTTTGAAAAATAAGCTATCAAATTCTTTCTTGTTTTTGATCTTCTGTAACGATCTTAAAAAGTTCAAGAACTTGGTTTTACCGAACTTTTCAATTAGCAACTCAATAAAAAACCCCGATTCATAATAGACAGATCTTTTTCCTTCTTTATGTTTATCATAAAAATCTAAAAACTGACTGAACTTTTCAGGCCTTGTCTTAAATTCATTCTGTTCGGACGTATAAATCGCCACTCCCTCCCATAACCAAATCGGCCGATAACCGTTTTTTACTAAAATTTTAAAAAACAAGTGACTCAGTTCATGCTTTATTAAAGCGGCATACTCTCTCTTGGAGTATCCCTCTTTATGAGAACTCTCCGTCTTTATCTTTAAGAAATTTAAAAGATAAAGAGTGTTAAAACCTTCAACCCAACCGATAACCCATCTTTCGGTTTTCTCTCCCCGAACAGCATCAATGTCTTCCCTACTGTTCAATATATAAACTTTAGGTATATTTCTTACCCAATCAACTTCATAGAAGGATCTGAGTTCTTTCATCGAAAGGCTATAAGCTTCCTCTATAAATTTACTTTTATTCTGTTTTAATTCAAATATCATTTTCACCTCTAATTATATACGAACTTGAAATGAACGGCACTTCTGATT
>JBNJEF010000001.1:0-52319 GCA_051745565.1 Patescibacteria group bacterium
AAGGCACGGCTAGCGGAAGCTGGTCGTGGAATATATCAAAAACTTCTTCATAACGTTCGCCTAACGGGTCGTTATGAGGTGACAGGTCGACTCCGAGCGCCTTTTGGCGCTCGGACAAGCCAAGGTCTTAGGCTCTATTAAGACCATCTTTTCCGGCACTGTCGGAACATAATCGGAGTATTTCGGTTGCGGGAACGGAACAAAATAAAGAGCAGTTTAAAAAACCTTTCGCTAAAAGCGAGAGGTTTTTTCTTGTTTTATCCTCCCTTTTTTGTTAATCTGATATTTAGGCTTTAAAAAGCGCGTGTAGCTCAGTTGGTTAGAGCGCGTCACTGATAATGACGAGGTCCCAGGTTCAAATCCTGGCACGCGCACCGCGAACAATCGAGTGCTTCGGTTGGACGCGCTCTAACCAAGGTTAGAGCGGAGGAAGCTTGAAAATCTTGCATTCTCCTAAAGACGCAGGTCCCATGGAACAAATCCTGGCACGCGTGCCACTTCGCTAAAGCTTTACGGCACGCGTACCGCGATCCGTCTTGACCTCGGTCGGACGCGCCGGGAAATCTGATTAGAGCGGAGGAGGCTTGAAAATCAGGTATCCTCCCAAGATGTAGTTTCTAAGAAGCAAACACCAGTACAAGCACCGCTTCGCTAAGTATTTTGACGTAAAGCAAATTTAATAATATTGTCCTATTAACCGAGTGTTCTTTAATTTTCATTTTAATGAGTAAAAGCAAACCGCAAAAAAGATTTAGAAATTTCATTTTTGACTCTTCTATCCCCGGTGGGGTTCGTGTTGTGATGATGGCTTATATGGTTTTAATTCTTTACTTTTCTATTGTTTCCATATTTCTTTCCGTTTTGATCTTTTTTAATCCCCAAGCGGCATCCGAGGGGCTTCTATTTATAATGTGGTATAGTTTAGGTTGTCTTTTTTTTCTTCTTCTTAGTATATATCCTTTATGGAGTGCCAGGT
The DNA here is from genome assembly GCA_051745565.1 of Patescibacteria group bacterium. Taxonomy (GTDB): domain Bacteria; phylum Patescibacteriota; class Minisyncoccia; order Phycocordibacterales; family CSBR16-193; genus SKVL01. The sequence goes on from JBNJEF010000001.1 coordinate 977, forward strand.
TTGCTCCCAGATTTCTTTCTTCTTTTACCGCTCTTTTAATAATAGGGTACGGAGCGGTTTGGTTTTTCGTTGAAATTATGTTTACGCCCTTAGCTTTTGCTTTTCTACTCATAGGAGCGATAAATCTACTTTATATCACAAAAGGTCAAGGACCTGATCAGTATTACAAAAATACTCCATCCAAGTCGTAGGTTTTTTTATGGCCTGAGAGCTTTATGGATACTCAACAATCTCTCGGAGGAAATAATATGAAAAGAAGAACTAAAATAGTTGCCACCGTAACTCCTAGGTTTCTGGAGGAAGATCTTCTCAGAGAAATGGCTATTGGAGGAGTTGATGTTTTTCGCTTGAATTTTTCTTATGGTACCCACCGAGAGCACGGAGAGATAATAGATAAGATAAAGAATATCCGAAGCGATTTAAGTAAGCCGATGGCCATAATTCAAGATCTGACCGGACCTGGTGCCCGAATTGGAAACCTTGATAGTTTTAGTGTTTATCTGTCAGAGGGAAGTGATTTTATTCTTTCTGCTGATCCTGCCATGGTTGGAAATAAAAATGGTGTATATGTTGATCATCCGAGCTTGGCAAGTGAGCTGGAAAAAGGGGATAAGGTTACTATTGCCGATGGAGAAGTGGAGCTTGAGGTTTATGATATCTCGGAAGGGGAGATCTATTGCCGAGTATCACGAGGCGGAGAGATACAGAGTAAAAGAAGTTTAACTTTTGAGGGTAAGAGCCCTTCCTCTCCGGCTTTACGTGAAAAAGATAAGGCGGATGTAGAGTTTGGTTTGAAAAAAGGGGTGGATTTTGTGGCAATGTCCTTTGTGCGGTCAACGGAAGATGTAGAATCGTTGCGTTCTTTTATCAGTGAAAAGGATGAAGGTGGTAAACCTGATATTATTGCCAAAATAGAAACTAAGGAAGCGATCGATAACCTTGACGGTATACTTAAAAGTGCTGATGCTATAATGGTGGCCAGAGGCGATCTGGCGTCCGAGATATCTCCCGAAGAAGTTCCTTTTTTACAAAAGGACATAATAAAGCGTGCTAACTCACTAGGAAAACCGGTAATCACCGCTACTCAAATGTTGGAATCAATGGTTAACTCTTCCTCTCCCACAAGAGCCGAAACCTCCGATGTTGCCAATGCCATCTTGGATGGAACGGATGCCATTATGCTGTCCGCCGAAACCGCCATAGGTAAATATCCGATTTTGGCCGTGGAAGAGATGGGTAAAATAGCTATAAGGACCGAAAAAGAACGCTCATCGGAGAATAGGCCTAAATACGATAAAAAAAGGGATATGCAGACAGCTGACGCTGTCAGTGCGGCCGTGGTTAATATCTCTTACGATTTGAAGTCGAGATTGGTTGTCGCTCTGACTGATTCCGGCTTCACCGGCAGGATGATCTCTCGTCATAAGCCCGGGGTGCCCATAATTACAATGACGGCAAAGGAAGAAACTTTCCGAAAGCTGGCTCTTTGTGCCGGTTGTGTCCCGCTTTTTACGGAAAAACCGAAGGGTCTGGAAGACGCCTTTTCTTTAGTTAGAGAATATGCCCTTAAACATGATCTGGCTCAAAGAGGGGACCGCGCCGTAGTTGCCGCAGGGGTGCCCTTTGAAAGACCGGACGCTAAGACAAATATGCTTTTTGTGGAGACTTTCTAGATCACTTTATTTACTTTTCTCTAATAGGGCTTCAAAGTCAACGGGGTGTATGTCTCCCAGCTGTTCTTCGTTGGTCGGTTTATCTTCTTTGTAGAAGACCCCCAGAGGTATAGATCCTTCGTCGTTATAATTCCATTCTTTTATTTTTTCATAAGCTTTCTTTCGGCTTAAGTATTCTTCTTCCATTTGGTAGCATTTTTCGTTATAAACGGAATAAGTGTCATGCCAGGCGACACAGGGCTGTAGTATCTCTATGAAAGAGAATCCTTTATGTTGCATTCCTTCAAGCATTAATCTTTTGATCTGCTGAGGTTTACCTGAATATCCTCTGGCAATGAAAGTGGCGCCAAAGGTCATGGCCACATCAAGAGGATTAATAGGCACTTCCGTACTTCCTTTGGGGCTGGTGCTACTTACGTATCCTTTGGGGCTTGTTGACGTTGGTTGGTTTACCGTTAAGGCGAAAACTCTGTTGTCGTGAACGATAACGGTAATATCGGAATTTCTTTTGGCGGCATGAACGAAATGTGACATACCTTCATCATATGTATCTCCGTCACCGACCATACATACCACATTTAGGTCTCTGTTACCTACTTTGATACCCGTAGCTGTAGGGATGGTTCTTCCGTGCAGGGAGTAGAAGCTGTTTATATTCATATAGTCCGTTATCTTTCCGTGACATCCTATTCCGGAGATCATAACGGTCCTGTCTTTGCCCATTTCAAATACCGCTTCTTTTAAGGCGGCCTGGATGGCAAAGTTCCCGCAACCGGGGCACCATGTGTTTTCAGTTGGCAAAATAAGATCTTCCATAAGCAAAATATTTAAGCGTTTAATTTTTCTTGTAAGCTCTTTGTAAGACCTTCAACGGTAAAGGGACGTGAGTCGTATTTTAATATACTGTCATGAACTTCTATTTGGTACTGTTTCATAACCTGTTCAAGTTGGCCGGTTGCGTTTAATTCTACACATATAATTCTCTCTACTCCTTCCAGCTCCTCTTTCATTCTTTTCTCAGGGAAGGGTTGCATTACTACGGGCTGGATAAGTTTTAATCCCATATCTCTACTTGCTCTTAAAACCGCTCCCTTGCTTGAGCCCCAAAAGATCAAGGCGGTTGATCCTTCTCCATAGACTTTCACAGTTTCCAGTATTTCCAGCTCTTCTCTTAGTTTGCCTCTCTTGCGTAGTCTTTTTTCCACCATTCTTTTCACTTCTTCGGGGTTCTCTGTGGCTATTCCGTCTTCCGTATGCTCGTAACTGGTGGCTTTGACAACGGCTTTACCTCCCGGGAATTTGATAGGGGAAATATCATCACCGCTGTATCTTTTGTATTCGGTGTTATCAGGATCAAGGTCTTCAACGATATCTTCTTTGTCTATATGGTATGCACCCTCAAGGCCGTAGGTGTTCTCGGATAGCTCTTTATCAAGAAGAATTATTGAGGGCATCTGATGCCTCCATGCTATATTCAGTGCTTTTCCGCCCCAGTAATAGGCTTCATCCGCATCTCCGGGTGCGACGACAAATCTTTCTATATCTCCATGTCCGGCATTAAGAGCAAACAGCAGATCCCCTTGAGCTTCGTAAGTGGGAACACCGCTTGCCGGACCCATTCTTTGACTTAGAGCTATTAAGATCGGAGTTTCTGACTGGGCAGAAAGGCTCAGGGCCTCGGTCATTAGAGCAAATCCTCCGCCGGAGGTGGATAGAAGTGTTCGTCTGCCTGAATAAGATGCGCCCAAAGACATATTTATCACGGATATTTCGTTTTCCGGCTGACAGGTTCTTATCCCTTCTACTGATGTTAGAAAGCTGAAAACTCCGGTTGCAGGTGTCATGGGATATGATATACAACATTCCAGTCCGGCTTTTATGGCTCCGAGGGCCACCGCTTTATTTCCGGAGACTAGCGGAAGAGGATCATTTCCTGTTTCGGCAACTTCTCCTTTTTTGTGAACTTTATTAAAAGCCGCTTCGGCTACCCTTAGATTGGCTTCGGTTTCTTTGTTGAGGTTTTTTAGAAGAACCTCTTTTGTTTTGTGCCATTCTATACCCATTAGCTTGGAAAGGGCGGCGATCAGAGCGGTGTTTTTCATTAAGGATGTCCCTTTGGCTTCTTCTATTATTTTATCTGTTGGGACGGAAAGTGTTTCTATGTCCTCTTCTTGAGACATATCCATTTTGGTTGACTTTTGGTCGTATACCAAAACCCCGCCTTTTTTTATCCTGTCTTTATGCTTTAAAATAGTGTCTTCGTTGAGAGCTAGAAGGAAGTCTATTTCTTCTTTCTTGGCTTCCACCTTCCGGTCTGAAGATATGGATATTTGAGAAAAATTGTGCCCTCCTTTTATGAGAGAGTGGTAGTCTTCGTGTATGAAAACCTTGAATCCGTAGGAATTGAAGATCTTGCCGATTATTAAACCGGCTTTCTTGGAGCCTTCTCCCGCGGCACCTCCGACAACTATTTGAAAGTTATCCATAAATGAACAAGTTTTAATTATAATAAATGAACTTTTGTGGTTGTTTGGTAGTATTTTATCTACCTTTGCTTGTCTAATCCTCCACGCTGATGCACTGTACAGGGCAACTCTGCGCCGCCTCTCTGTTGCATTCAATGTCTTCTATTTCCGCTATTATTTTACCTTCTTCGTTCTCAACACCTTCTCTTAGACTTGCTTTACCGTCTTCTCCTAAACTCCAACGGGAAGGGCAGATGGAAGCACATGATCCGCATCCTATGCATTTTTCTTTTTCAAAAATAACTTTGGTCATGATCTTTTTTTACTTAATATCCTTAAAACTTTTGCAACCTCCGAGGGGTCTTGGTAATTCGGTATTTTATTATCTTCCAATGCGAGAATAGCTCTTTTGGTTTCTTCGCCTTTGCCCATAAAATTGGCTACTACTGTTTTTTGGTATTTACTTTGGGCTTCAATTAATATTTTAGCATTTTTTTCCGGTTCGGTCATAATCTGCGGGGTCTGGATAACCGCGATGGCTTTTATGTTATCTTGTTCCAACACCGATTCTATGGCCACTTTGTACCTTTTTGCATCGGCATCTCCGACAATATCCAATGGGTTTCTTGCTGAGTAACCGGGATGCATTGTTTCCTCCATAAGAGAAAGAGTTTCTTCTTTTATATCCGGAAGGTGTTCTCCTTTTAAATAGTCAGTCATCAAAACTCCCACTCCGCCACCGTTAGTTATTATTCCTATTCCACCTTCAAACCTTTCTTGCCAAGAAAGAGCCTTGGAAACGTGTAGCATCTCTTTCAATGTCATAACCTCAACGGCCCCCGCCTGCTTTAAGGCGGCAGAAAATATTTTGGCTTCTCCCGCCAAGGAGCCGGTATGAGAAGTTACCGCTTTTTGTGAGGCTTTGCTTTTGCCTCCTTTGATAACAACTACGGGTTTGGAACACTTTTTTATAGATTCATAGAATTCTCTGCCGTCTTTTACTCCTTCAATATATAATGTGATAACTTTTGTCTCTCCATCCTCTTCGGCCCATTTGATATAGTCAACCAAAGACAACCCTGCGGCATTTCCCGGGGAGACCAGGAAAGAAAAACCATAATTTTCTTCCAAACTGCTGTCTATGATAGCGTCTATCAGGGCTCCGGATTGTGAAATGAAAGCTATACCGCCCGCCTTAGGAGTAGATGGAGCGAAGGATGCGTTAAGGTTGGCTGAGGGTCTTATGATGCCGAGGCAGTTGGGGCCTATGAAAGGTATGTTTTTATCTTCCAAAATACTTTTTATTTCTTCTTCCTCTTTTTTCCCCTCCGGTCCCATCTCTCCGAATCCGGCGGAGATTATAATGACACCGCCTACATTCTTTTGGGCGCATTCTTGTACAACAGCCCTCACTCCGCTCTTGGGAATGGCTATAATAGCCAGATCTATATCTTCTTCTATGGAAAGAATGCTTGGGTAGGCTTTTTCTCCCAAAACACTTTCTTTATTAAGGTTGACGGGAAATACTTTTCTTTTTTCCGTTAAAAGGTTTTCCATCAATCCTTTACCAACCGATCCTTCCCGGTCGGTTGCTCCTATCGCTACCACTGTACTGGGGTTCAGAAAATTTCTCATAATATTAATTTTACATCACAAACCAAAGAAGAATATCCTCCCGAGAGTACGGGATTAAAGTCCAGTTCTTGTATACTATCTTCTTCCTTAAGAAGGTGAGAGGTTTTGACTAAAATGTCAGCCAAACTGTCCTTATTTATGGGGGGTCGCCCCCTGAAACCTTCAAGTATCTTTTTTCCTTTAATTTCCTCCAACATTTCAAGTGCTTCTTGCTTTTCCATGGGGGCCAGTCTGAATACTATGTCTTTATAGATTTCTACCGTTATACCGCCCAAACCAACCATAACAACCGGACCGAAGCATTTATCACGTTTACCTCCGATAATTACTTCTTCGCCCTCAGTCTGTTCTTGTACAAGAACTCCACCGCTTTCAATTTTCATAAGTTCTTCCATGGCCATAAAGGCCTCTTCTTCGTTTTTTATATCTGTTACGACCCCTCCTACTTCGGTTTTATGTGCGATTTCCTTGGAATCAACTTTCATTACGATAGGAAAATTAATACTCTTTAAGACCTCTGAAAGCTCTTCATGGTTCTTTACCGGAGTCGTTTTAAGCAAAGGGATATCGTATCTTTGCAGTATTTCTTGACTTTCTTTGAAGTTTAGAAGCATTGAAAATAGTTTAACCGAGTATCATTCGGTATATTATAACTTATTGGAATAATAACCTTTTATAAGCCTTACGCCAATGTGGATGTAGCAACAGAGAAACTAAAGTATCCTATGAAATACCAGCTCCTCTTCTATTCTTAATAGTTCATTATATTTGGCCGTTCTCTCTCCTCTGGCAGGTGCTCCGAACTTTACAAAAGGTGCGGCTGTTGCTATTGCGATATGAGCAATGGAGGTATCTTCAGTCTCACCGGAACGGTGAGATACTATGGGAGTAATGTCGCTTGCGTAAGCGGCTCTGATGGCCGAAAGGGTTTCTGTAACGGTTCCTATCTGATTAGGTTTTATTATCACCCCTCCGGCCGACTGTTCTTTATGAGAGTTATATATCTTTTGAGGGTTGGTGACTAAGAGATCATCTCCCACTATCATTGTTTTTTCTCGGACGGCATCATTAATAACGGAAAATCCGGATTCATCATTCTCTTCCAAGGGATCCTCAATGGACAGAAGAGGGTAGTCCTCGGAAAGTTTTATAAGTTCGGATATGAACGTATCTCTTTTGAGGTAATGGCCATTATGCAGGTATCTTCCTTCGTTTGTTATTTCATTGGCCGCTATATCCAAGCTAAGTTGATAGTCCTCTCCTTCGGTGTATCCGGCCTTTTCTCCCGCTTCCAATATTGTATTTAAAGCCTCTTCGTTGCTTTCCAGTAAAGGAGCAAATCCCCCCTCGTCTCCCACCGATGTTCCAAGACCTCTTTCTTTAAGGATCTCTTTTAGGGAATGGTATATTTCCACTCCGCATTGCAAGGAGCTTGCGAAGGTCTCTTTACGGGGTACTACCATAAATTCTTGAAAGGAGAGTCCGTTATCTGCGTGAGCTCCACCGTTAATTATATTTAGCATCGGTCTGGGCATTTTTATGATATTCTCAAAGCCATTGCTTAAGTATCCGTATAGAGTGGTTCCTTTATTTGAAGCTGAGGCTTTGGCAAAAGCTAATGATACTGCAAGTAAAGCATTGGCTCCCAGTCGTTTTTTATTTTCGGTGCCGTCAAGTTCTATGAGGGCGTCGTCTAACTCTTTTTGATCAAAGCTTTTATTGTAAAGCCGGTTATTTATCTCTCCTTCTATATTTTTCACCGCTTTTGTTACACTTTTACCTTTATAGATCCGGTCATCTCCGTCTCTTAATTCCACCGCTTCGGTTAAGCCGGTTGAGGCACCTGAAGGTACTGCTGCTCTGCCAATGGATCCATCGCTTAGCACAACTTCAGCTTCCACGGTTGGGGTGGCCCGAGAGTCTATTATTTGACGTGCGTATATTTTGTTTATTTCGGATGATCTCATACTGTATTTATTGGTGTTCCTTTAATGAAGTTGATAATGTTTTCTACGGTTGTTTCTTGTATGCGTCGGAAGGCCTCTTTGGTGTTAAAAGCGTTGTGCGGAGTAACCAAAACTTTTGGGTGCTTTATGAGGAACTGATTACATAGTTGCGCTTTTAAAAGATCAATGTCAAGTTCCACATTATCCGAAAGACAGACCTCTCCTTTTTTAAGAAGTCTTTCTTTTTCCATAACATCCAACGCCACTCCTTTCAGTATATCTTCTTCAAGACCTTTTATAAGAGCTTCTGTTTGAACCAGTTCTCCTCTGGAAGTGTTTATGAGCATACTTCCGGTTTTGAATGTTTTGATGTTCTCTTTATTTATCAAGTGGCGGGTGTGTTGGTTTAGGGGGGCGTGCAAGGTTATGATATCACTTTCTTGTAATACGGAATTGAATTCCTTATATTCAAAACCGATCTCCTCGGCCAGGTGTTCTTTGGGGAATGGATCAGTGGCCAGTACCTCCATTCCGAAACCTTTCGCGATACGTGCCACGTTGGATCCTATTTTTCCCGTGCCTATTATTCCCAATCTTTTACCATGAAGGTCTATCCCTCTTAAGCCTTCTCTTGAAAAGACCCCCGTCTCTTTAGTTCTCTTGCAAGAAGAGCATATCTTACGAGAGATCGCCAGTATTAAGCCGAAAGTGTGCTCTGCCACGGTGTGCTCTCCGTAAGCGGGGACATTGGTCACAACAACTCCTCTTTCTCTGCACGCTTCAATATCTATATTGTCAAAACCCGTTGATCTGACAGCGATCATTTTAAGGGAAGGGAATTTGGATATTTCTTCAGAGTCTATTTTTTGCTTGAAGAAAAGAGAGAGTATCTCTGTTTGCTCTGCTTCTTCGCTAGATATATCATCAATAGTCTCAAAGAAATTGACCTCTGCCGAGTCCTGAAGATGAGATAGAACAAAGTCTCTTTCTTTATTGCTTCTCTGTATGTAGGATACCTTCACGGATAAAGCGTTAAAAATCGCCTTCTTCTGAGAGTTTCTGTTCCTCGTCGCGTATTTCAAATTTCATGGGGATAATAGAGTCGGGGATAAGGGAGACGGAGTCAATTCTCTCTTGAATAAGGAAGCGCAAGAAGTCTTTATAATCGGAGGGCGCTTGTCCGCAGAATCCAATGTATTTTCCTCTTTCTTTACATTTCTTAATGGCTTCGGAAACAAAACGTTTAACCGAAGGATCGTTTTCGTTTGAAATACCGGCTACTATGGAAGAGTCTCTGTCCAAACCGAGAGTTAGTTGAGCCAGGTCGTTAGACCCGATGGAGAATCCGTCAAAGAGATCAAGGAAATCATCGGCACGGAGGACGTTTGTCGGCAGTTCGCACATTACGTAAACCAAAAGTCCGTCTTCACCTTTTGCTAATCCGCACTCGGCCATTATTTCCAATACGCGTTGACCTTCTTCGGGTGTTCGGCAGAAGGGAACCATTACGGCCAAATTTTTTAGACCGAATTCTTCTCTTATCTTTTTCATGGCTTCACATTCAAGCTTGAAGGCTTCGGTAAATTCCGGATGAGCGTACCTTGAAGCACCTCTCCATCCGATCATGGGATTTTCTTCTTCGGGCTCGTATTCTTGACCGCCGATAAGGGTCGCGTATTCGTTTGTTTTAAAGTCTGAGAACCTTACAATGACTCTTTTGGGGTGAAAAGCGGCCGCTATTTGGCCCACACCTTCAGCCAATTTATCAACGTAGAACTGTCTTTTGTCTTCGTATCCGGCGGTTACTTCGTCAATTTTCTTTTTTAAGGATGCTGACTGTGAGGAGTAATTTAATAGAGCAAGAGGATGCACTTTTATATGGGAAGCAATAACGAACTCTTCTCGGGCTAGGCCGACGCCATCGTTCGGGATAGATGAGTAAACCAAGGCGCTTTCCGGACTTCCGATGTTCATGGAAACATGAGTTTGCGTTTGAGGTATTTCGTCTATTTTGTGAACGGATTCTTCCCAGTCAAGTTTACCTTTATATATCTTTCCCACGGTTCCGCTGGAAGTGTCGCAGGTGATGGTCTGTCCATTCTTTATGACCTTGCGAGCATTGGGTACTCCGATAACGGCGGGGATACCGAGTTCTCTTGAAACAATAGCTGCGTGGGATGTTCTTCCTCCTTTTTCCGTTACGATAGCGGAAGCTATTTTCATTATCGGTTCCCAGTCAGGGTCGGTTATCTCCGTAACCAAAACCTCTCCTTCTTTGAAGTCGTGGATATTCTCAACCGAATCTATTACTCTTGCTTTGCCCGAAGCTATTTTTGTACCTACTGCTATTCCTTCGGCTATATGTTCTTCGTCTGATTCAAGATGATACTCTCTTATTTCCATACTCTTATCTTCGGCGTGGATGGTCTCCGGTCGGGCTTGTACTATGAAAAGATCTCCGCTTTCTCCGTCTTTGGCCCATTCAATATCCATAGGTGAGTGGTGTCCCGCTTTTTCCGAATAATGTCTTTCTATTTCCGACCCCCAATGTGCCAGCGTCAGAATATCTTCGTCATTTAGAGCGTAAGCTTTTCTTTCTTTTTGAGTAGTTTCCACCTCTTTGGTGGGGGAGTCTCCTTTGGAGCTGTATACCATTTTTATTCCCTTTGCTCCTAAGGTTCTTTTAATTATGGGTCGGAAACCTTCGTTTAAAGTGGTTTTGAAAACGAGATATTCATCAGGATTCACTTTTCCCTGTACAACCATCTCTCCCAGGCCCCAGGCCGCGCTTATTTGCACCACGTCTCTGAATCCGGATTCGGTGTCCAAGGTGAACATCACTCCGGAGGCACCTTTATCTGATCGAACCATCTTTTGTACGCCTACTGATAGGGCAACGTCAAAGTGGTCAAAGCCCTTATCCTGTCTATATGAAATAGCTCTGTCGTTGAAAAGGGAAGACATGGCATGTTTTACGTATTTCAGCACGCTATCTATGCCGACAACATTAAGGTATGTATCATGCTCGCCGGCAAAACTTGCTCCCGGCAGATCCTCTGCGGTAGCTGATGATCTCACTGCTACATCGGCGGCGTTTTGGTTATAAGCGTTTGAGAGGTTTCTGTAAGCGGTCTCAATTTCTTCGGTGAGTTCCGGAGAAAGGTCGGCCTTGATTATTGCTTCTCTAACTTTTTTTCCGGCTTTTTGTAATGCTTTAATATCACTGGTATCCAAGTTCTCCAAGGTGGAGCGTATCAAGGGCTCCAGCCCCGCTTCATTAATAAAGCGTCGGTATCCTTCCGCTGTCACCACGAAACCATTAGGTACTCTTATACCTCTCTCGGCAAGGGTGGTGTACATCTCTCCCAGTGATGCATTCTTACCGCCGACCTTTTCAACATCATTGTTGTTCAATTGGTCAAACCATAGTACTAAGGATTGATTTTTTTCTAGCATATTTATTTGATTATTTATAATTTAATAAAATATATAGATCGGAGACGTTACTTCCTGTTGGTCCGGTTATTATGTGGTCGCCGACTTTAGTAAAAAAGTTGTAACTATCATTTTCCGAGATAAATTCTTTTAGGTCAAGGTGTAACTTATCCGCAGTTTCCATTGTGCTCTTGTCACAGATAGCTCCGGCGACATCGGTGTTATCTATACCGTCGGAAGCAGCCGAAATGAAAACGGCTTTTTCCGGTAAATGAAGCAGAGCGGACAGAGCTGTTTCTTGATTGCGTCCTCCTTTGCCGGAGCCGGTTATGGTTACCGTTGTTTCTCCGCCTCCTATCTTAACTTCTCCCGGTTGAAGCTCGCTCTGTGCAAAACTCTTGCCGACATCACCGGCTTCTCCGGATACCGTCCTTTCTGTGGGGACTGTTTTATACCCTAACTCCTGTGCTTTCTCCTCCATTTTTTCTATGGCATCAGCGTTGGTAACGAATAGCCTATTGGTAACTTTTTCAAACCATTTATCCTCTTTGGGGGTTTCTGTCAGCTGAAAGTCGGTGTCCTCTATTTTGTATTTCTCAAGTATCGCTTTAGCGTCCTCAACAGAGGTCTCGTCTTTGACGGTGGGGCCGGAAGCTATGACCGAGATGTCATCGCCCAATACGTCAGAGAAGATAAGGGAGATCACTTCGGCCGGATGTGCCATTTTTGCCATCTGTCCTCCTTTAATGGATGAGAGGTGTTTTCGGACGGTGTTCAATTCGTAAATATCGGCTCCCTTTTTGGTTAAGGCCTTGGTGGTCTCAATGAGAGTGTTGCAGTCTGAATGATAGGGAAGACACAAAAGAGCCGAACCGCCTCCGGAGATCACTGTCAGAATAAGATCTTCCTCTGTGGCTGAGTTTAAAAGATCAGCTACTTCTTTTGAGGCGATAACATTCTTCTCTGAAGGCCAAGGATGACTTCCGGTGTATGTTCTTATTATATCGAGCTCTCCTTCGTTAGTATCAATAATCACTCCGTCGGTTATTTTTTTTCCCAGTATATCTTCCATTATACCGCCTGCTTCAAGAGCACATTTACCGATACCTATAAAGTAGATGTTCTTATAATTGGAAAGAGGAAGTTCTTTATCCTCTATGAAAAGACTCTCGCTTTCTACCTTCATCTTGGATCGCATAATCCTCTCAGTATTAATGGAATCAAGCCCCGATTCTAGGATGGCGAGAGCATCCGCTCTGGCCGGAGTTATTGCCAGTTCGGAGAAGTTTTTAATGTAAGCCATTATTTAATTTTATTCCGTTTACAGGATGTGTTCAATGGATAACCAAAGCCCTACACTTTACGAGTAAAGTGTAGGGAAATCCCAAATTCCAAATAACAAATTCCAAATAAATTCAAAATTAGAAATCCCCCCGTCCCCAATTTTGCGAGATTGATTTAATTAAGGCGTAAAGGCAAAGCAAAGAATTGAATATTAAGCGTTCAACACTTCGCCCAACAAGGGATACTCTATTCGCGCCCGCGTTGAACGAAACAGCTTTAGCGCAAAGCGCTATTCCACAGGGTTTACCATGTGGAATAATTTCACCTGTGGTGAAATTAGCGCAAAGCGCTATTCCACAGGGCAAAACCCCTTGCTCTTTCTACAAAAAAGCAAGGGGTTTTATATTTAGCTATTCTTTTTGGACTCTTTTTGCTTTTATTGTTATATTTCTATGCAAATGCCGTGGTGGCGGAATTGGTAGACGCGCTGCGTTCAGGTCGCAGTTCCCTTCAAGGGAGTGGGAGTTCAACTCTCCCCCACGGCACAAAAAGTTAACCCTTTCTAATCAAAGTACGATGACCTCTTATAGAGAATATTTTAAAGGAAAGAGAATAACTCTTATGGGGTTGGGTTTGTTGGGAAGGGGTGTTGGAGATGCTCGTTTTTTGGCCGAGCAAGGTGCAAAAGTCATCGTGACCGATCTTAAAAGTGAAGAGGACCTAAAAGAGAGCTTAAGATCCCTAAAGGATCTTAAAAACATCTCTTTTGTTCTGGGTGAACACAGAATGGAGGATTTTGAAAAGGCTGATCTGGTTATAAAAGGAGCGGGGGTTCCCTTAAATTCTCCTTACATAGAAAAAGCCCGTCTTAGAAATGTGCCTGTTAGAATGAGCGCCGCTTTGTTCGCCGAGTTCTCTCCTGCCAGGATCGTGGGAGTAACAGGGACCAAGGGAAAGACCACTGTTTCTTTTCTTTTGCATCATATTCTCAAAGAAGCCGGAGAAAATGTTTTCCTGGGAGGAAATGCTCGGCTTATTTCCACTTTGGCGCACTTACCGGAAAGCAAGGAAGACGAGATCGCTGTTTTAGAACTTGATTCATGGCAACTTCAGGGTTTTGCCGAGGCGCGTATTTCTCCCTCTGTTTCTGTTTTTACAAACTTTATGCCGGACCATCTCAATTATTACAAGGGAGATATGGATGCTTATTTTCATGATAAGGCGCAGATATTTGCTCACCAAAAAAAGGAGAACACCCTTATCCTTACCGAGGAACTTTTACAGGAAATTAAGGAAAGATACAAAGGAGAAATAAAGAGTGAAATTGATATAGCTTCGCCTAATGATGTCTCTGAAGATCTTGGGTTTACAATGGTCGGACAACATAACCGACTTAATGCCTCTTTGGCCCTTAAGGCTTCAAGGGTACTGGGGGTTTCTAATAATAAAGGGGAAAGCGCTTTGCGTACTTTTGGTGGAGTTTCAGGAAGATTGGATCACTTGGGTTCTTTCAAGCAAAGGAGATTTTACAATGACAATAACGCAACAGCTCCGGAGGCTACCGTTGCTTCCATACTGGCACTAAAAGAAAAAGGCGGGGTTATTCTTATTGCCGGTGGAGCCAATAAAGATCTACCGCTGGAGGGATTAAGGAGAGCCATTGAGAACTCCGTCTTTAAGGCTTTTCTTTTGCCCGGTTCCGGAACTGATAGATTAAGAGAGATGACCGATCCTTCAAAAATAGAAATGGTTTCGGATATTAGGGAAGCTCTTAAGCGTGCCTATTCGGTCTCCAAAGAAGGCGATGCTATACTTTTCAGTCCCGCTTTCGCTTCTTTTTCGCAATTCAAGAATGAATACGAAAGAGAGAAAAAGTTATTGGAGGAATTGGAGAAAGGGGAGTTCAAGCTTGAAAAATAATTACCGGTGATCGCTCTGCCGGTGACTCATTATCCTCATTTTAATGTATAGCATATATGCTATACTGTTTTTTATGAGTTTTGTATTGGATCAGTTTGAGAATATTCATTTTTCCGGTATAGGCGGGATAGGCATGTCCGCTCTGGCAAGGATGTTTTTGAGCAAGAATATAAATGTCTCAGGTTCAGATCAGTCAAAGACAAAGATAACGGAATCTCTTTCCAAAGAAGGTGCAACTATTTTCTATGAAGAATCCAGGGGTAACATAAATGAATACTGCGATGCTCTTATATATACACCCGCGCTATCTGGCGACCATCCTGAGCTCGTAGAGGCCGCTGAAAGGAATATACCTGTTTTTTCTTATCCGGAAGCCCTGGGTTTCGTTTCCAAGGAGATCTTCACTATAGCCGTTTCGGGAACACATGGAAAAACGACCACCACTGCTATGATAGCTCATATTCTGAAAGAAGCGGGAATGGATCCTACCGTTATTGTAGGATCTTTGCTGAAGGATTGGGGAGAAGGAGACGGCGGTTCCAATTTTCTTGCCGGTTCGGGGAAGTATTTTGTGGTGGAAGCGTGTGAATACAAGCGTTCCTTCAATCATCTTCATCCCGATATATTGGTTATTACCAATATAGAGGAAGATCATCTTGATTATTATAAAGACCTTTCTGATATTCAAGAGGCCTTCGGACAGATAATCTCTAAGGTCTCTCCAAAGGGAGCCGTGGTTTGTGCCGATAAGGACGAGAAAGTACGACCGATACTGAAATTATCAAAAGCGCCGGTATATGATTACAAAGAAATAGATATAAAGAAAGGATCTCTCAATGTTCCCGGGGAACATAATCGTCTGAATGCCTTAGCCGCTACCACCGCGACGAGCGTCTTGGGTGTTCCTTCAAAGAAGGCTGTCAGTATTCTCGGTTCCTTTAAGGGTACTTGGAGGAGATTTGAGTATAAAGGCAAAACCTCCAAAGGAGCTTTAGTTTATGATGACTATGCGCATCATCCCAGTGAAATATCAGCTACCATTAATGCAGCACGAGACAGTTTTCCTGCTAGTAATATCGTAGTCGTTTTTCAGCCTCATCTTTACAGTCGCACCGAAGCTTTTTTTGAAGAAATAGTGAATTCTTTGGCAAAAGCGGATAAGGTTATCATGGTGCCTGTTTACCAAGCCAGAAAAGAAAACCACACTCCTACTCCTTCTTCCTCACAGATAGCAAAAGCACTTAAAAGAAAAGGGGTAAACGCTTTCTCGGTGCGCTCTCTTGAGAGGTCGGCCTCCTTGGCTTTTGATATTTCCGGATCTGAAGACGTTGTTGTTATGATGGGTGCCGGCGATATATATACCGCAACAGAGCGACTATTGGAGAAATGAGACAATAAGGTTATAATGCTTTTCCGGATCAAATACTAAAATTAAACAAAGAATCTATATGTTCATGTCAAGATCAACATTAATAATAGTAGCGGCTTTTTTTGTAATGATAGTACCCTTTTTAGGCTTTCCCAGGAGCTGGGAGCCCAAGGTTCTAATTATTTTGGGAGGAGTTATTTTATTAGTTGAGTTATACGCGGTTTTGACGCGTGCCCAGGAGGCCTTCTTTCGTGATTACGAAGTTAATACAGAGGTATACGCCGAGAGGATCCAAGGCAGGATCACGTCCAAGAAAAACAAAAAAGGAAATAATGAGGAAGTCTCTTCGGATGACAATTCGGATGAAGAAAATTTAAAAGAGTTAAAAGATAAAGAAAATGAATAGATGGTTTTATATTATACTCCCGATTCTTTTGGTAGTGGTTTTCGCTTTGCTCGTTGTACGGTTTACGGGACTTTCTCTTTTCGCGCTCGGGGAAGTGGATTTAATGGAGGAGAAAGATAATAATACTTTAGCGGAAACATCTGAGGATACCGAGGAAGAAGAAAAAGACAATGAAGGGAAGGACGAAGAAGAAGATGCGGAAGAAAAAGAAGAAAAAGAGACTTTCACTCCGCTGAGAGTTGAAACACCCGAAGAAGTAAAAGCACTTTATATGACAAATTGCTATGCCGGAACCCCTTCTTTACGGGATGGTTTGGTGTCTCTTATAGAAAAAACGGAACTTAACTCCATTGTTATAGATATAAAAGATTATACCGGTATGATCTCTTTTAAGGCCGAAGACCCCGAACTTGCTGATGCTTATGCCACCCACTGTCCGGTCAAGGACATGAGGGAATTCGTTTACGATCTGAATGAGAAGGGGATATATGTAATAGGTAGAATAACTGTTTTTCAGGATAAATATCTGGCCAACAAACGTCCGGATCTAGCTGTTCTCAGTGAGAGTGATAAAGAGGTATGGAAAGACAATAAAGGTATAAGCTTTACCGACCCTTCGGCGGAAGAGGTCTGGGATTATCATATTCGCTTAAGTAAAGAATCTTACCGATTGGGTTTTGATGAGCTAAATTTTGATTACATTCGTTTTCCTTCGGACGGACCGATGAATAATATATATTTTCCTCATTCCGAGGATAGAGATAAGGCTGATGTTATGGAAGAGTTCTTTTTCCATCTGGAAAAAGAGCTTGAAGGTTTGGAGGTGGTAACTTCTGCCGATATTTTCGGTTTAACGACCTCAGCCAAGGACGACCTTGGTATTGGACAGGTTTGGGAGAAGGTTCTTCCTTATTTTGATTATCTCTCTCCCATGGTTTACCCTTCGCATTACCCCTTCGGGTTCAAGGGGTTGGGAGACCCCAATGATTCTCCGTATGAGGTTGTCAAGTGGTCTTTGGATGATGCTGTAGACAGGACCGTTTCCGCCACTACTACGGTAAAGACCATCGGAGCCCAAAGAGTTGGAACTACCACGCCGGCGGTTTATGAAAAAGAAGTTTTTGATGAAGACGTAATAAGGCCCTGGATACAGGATTTCCGTTACGGCGGAGCTTATACGGCCGAAGACATTCTTCTGCAGGTAAAGGCCGTTTATGATTCCGGACTTGATTCTTGGATGTTGTGGGATCCGGCCAATAGGTATACCCCCGCCGCCTTACAGTCTGTGTTGGAAGAGTAGATATTCAGATCTCTTTTTCTTGATATTGCTTCCGGATGTTTTCGCCAAAATGTCCGGAAGTGTTATTATATGAACATAAGAGATATATTTATGGAGGATACCAATCCGGAAAAAGTTACTTATATAGGAAAAACCGATTCGCGTAATAAGCGTAAAACTTTCGGAATAAAGGCCAGTGACCGCTCCCGTCATATGTATGTTATCGGTAAGACCGGAATGGGTAAATCAACTCTTCTTGAGAATATGGCCGTTCAGGATATTAGAAACGGAGAAGGGTTGGCTTTCATTGATCCACATGGTAAAAGCGCCGACCTTCTTCTTGATTATGTACCTAAAGAACGGATCCGGGATGTCATATATTTCGCCCCTTTTGACGTTGATCACCCCATATCTTTCAATGTAATGGAAGACGTCGGCTATGATAAGCGTCACTTGGTTATGAGCGGTTTGATGAGTGCCTTTAAGAAGATATGGGTGGATGCTTGGTCTGCCAGAATGGAGTACATTTTAGGTAATACTTTGCTTGCTCTTCTGGAATATCCGGGTTCAACGCTTCTTAGCATAAACAGAATGTTCTCAGATAAGGAGTACCGTAAAAAGGTGGTTGATAACGTAACGGATTCAACCGTAAAGGCCTTCTGGGAAGAAGAGTTTGCCAAATATACCGATAGATTCGCCGCAGAGGCCACGCCTGCCATACAGAACAAAGTCGGACAGTTCACGGCCAATCCCTTAATAAGGAACATAATCGGACAGCCCACTTCCAGCTTTGATCTTCGGAAGGCCATAGATGATAAAAGCATATTCATAGTTAATCTCTCCAAGGGACGCATAGGAGAGATAAACGCTAATCTTTTAGGTAGTATCCTCATAACCAAGTTGTATCTTTCCGCTATGTCCAGAGCAGATACTGCAGAACAAGAATTAAAAGGTCTTCCCAACTTTTTCCTTTATGTAGATGAGTTTCAATCGTTTGCCAATGAGTCTTTTGCCGATATTCTATCTGAGGCCAGAAAGTATAAGCTTAACTTAACAGTTGCTCATCAGTATATAGAGCAGATGGCCGAAGAGGTTAAGGAAGCCGTATTTGGCAACGTGGGCACCATGATCTCTTTTCGTGTGGGGGCTTATGACGCGGAGGTTTTGGAAAAGGAGTTTGCTCCTAAGTTTACGGCAGAGGATCTTGTGAACTTGGGTTTCGCTCAGATATATTTGAAACTTATGATAGACGGTATTAGTTCCGCTCCTTTTTCTGCGACCACATTGCCACCTATAGAACCTCCGGAGCTTTCAGTTAAGCGGGAGATAATTGAATATTCCAGAGAGAAATATTCATATCCCAGATCACAAGTGGAAGATCACATAAAGAAGTGGTACGATCCGGCAAAGATCGCACCCAAAGAAGAAGGATCAAAGAAAGAAGTAAACGATAAGAGCAAGAATAAAAAGAAAGGCAAACCGCCACTAAATAAAAAAGCACCCCCTAAAGATGAGGAGGAGACAGAAGATGTCGGAGAAGAGTTAAAGAGCGCTCTTTCAAAGGGCAAAAGATCTACTGACAGAAGGGCCCCGGTTACAGACGACAGTAAAATGGGCCTTCGTGAAGCACTGGCTTCGTTGGCAATGAAAGGGCCGTTTTCTCAAAAAAGGGAGGAGAGAGGAAAAGGGGAGCAATCAGAGAAAAACGATAATAGAGACAGAGAGAATAATGAAAGTAAAGATCAAAAAGAAGAAAATGGCAAACAATCCTCTTTTGATAAAAGTGAAGATTCTAAAAGTAAAAATATTCGGGAAGTTCCCAAAAGCGAACTTGAAAGAATATTAAATATAGAAGAAGAGGGAACGGATAAACACTGATACTATTTCCTTATCATGGCCTTAATAAAAGAAAATATCGGACTCGCCCCTTTTACCACTTTAGGGGTCGGGGGCGCGGCTCGTTTTTTTGCTCGTGCGGATTCGGTTGAATGTCTCAAACAGGTTAATTCCTTTGCCAAGAGTAAGGGGTTGCCTTTTATTGTTTTAGGAGGAGGATCCAATATACTTGTCTCTGATAGCGGGGTTGATGGGGTGGTGGTTAAAATGAATACAAAAGGAATAAAGTGGACGAAAGAAGACGACCACGGAGATGTGTTCATGGAAGTTTCCGCCGGCGAGGTTTGGGATGATGTTGTTGAGGAATCAACCCGCAGAGGTTTTTATGGAATTGAGAATCTATCCGGTATTCCCGGAACGGCGGGAGCCTCTCCTGTTCAGAATATAGGCGCTTACGGTGTTGAGGTTTCTGAGGCGGTGAGCTGTGTTACGGCTTACGATACTGAAAAAGAAGAAATGATCACTTTTAGTAAAGAAGAATGCCAATTTGGTTATAGAGAAAGTATCTTCAAAAAAAACCATGGACGTTTCATTGTTACTTCTCTGACTCTCTGTCTTTCAAGGTTTGGAGAACCTGTTTGCTCCTATAAGGATATAGCGGAAAAGATGAGTAACACCGAAGAGAAACCGGATCCTCAAACCATGCGACAGATAGTGCTTGATATAAGAGATAAAAAATTTCCCGATATGGACCTTTATGGATCTGCCGGTTCTTTTTTCAAGAACCCTGTTGTATCCGGATCAAAGTTAAAGGAGCTAAAGCAAGACTATCCCAATATTCCTTTTTATTCGTTTGATTCAGGTCATTCTAAAGTGCCTTTGGCTTGGATATTGGATAAGGTTTTGGGACTCCGTGGAAAGAGTGAAGGTAATGTGGGTCTTTTTGAAGGTCAGCCTCTTGTTTTAATAACTTATAAGAATGCCAATGCTTCAGAAGTGGTCTCTTTTGCTGAGAGGGTAAGAAATAAAGTTTTGGAAACAACGGGATTGGAGGTTGAGTACGAAGTGGTTATTTTGTAAGAGGATATCCACAATTTTGCCTGACAATCAATTGTTAAGTTCGGGTATATGTAAGATAATATATTCAGGTCGATATATTTTAATAAAACAAGTAGTTTTCAAAAATATGGCCATTAAAAAGAAGGCCGTGAGTGCTGCTTCCAAAAAGAGAACTTCATCTAGAAAAACGCCGACTAAGAGAAAGGGTTCGGTAAAAAAATTATCTACTCCAAAAAGAAAAGTCGCTAAGAAAACAGCTTCTCGCAAAACTGCCACCAAGAGTAAAAGCAAAAGTGTGAAGAGAGCTCCTGTCAAAAAAACAACTTCTCGGGGGCGTAAGAACAAAAGTTAGCAGTGTTTTTCATATACTCCGTGCTTCAGTTTAACAC
The DNA here is from genome assembly GCA_051745565.1 of Patescibacteria group bacterium. GTDB lineage: Bacteria > Patescibacteriota > Minisyncoccia > Phycocordibacterales > CSBR16-193 > SKVL01. Next base: position 21,673 of record JBNJEF010000001.1, read on the forward strand.
CGCTCTTTCAAAGAGCGGTGTTTCTTGTAGAGATGTCCTTAAATATGTATACTTGTGCCATGGATTTTATAAAAAAACTTTTCGGAGATGAATTTACTCGTCCTATAAAGAAGTATCAACCCATTTTAGAAAAGATAAACAGCTTTGAGGACAGTATATCCTCGCTCTCCGACGATAATTTAAAAGGTAAGACGGAGGAGTTTAAAAAGAGAATTGCTGAAGGTGAAAGCTTGGATGATATTCTTCCCGAGGCTTTTGCTGTGGTGAGAGAAGTCGCCAAAAGAACCCTTTCACAAAGGCATTTTGATGTTCAGATGTTAGGAGGTATTGCTCTTCATATGGGAACCATAACCGAAATGCGCACAGGAGAAGGAAAGACCCTTGTGGCCACCTTGCCGGTCTATCTTAATGCTCTGGAGGGCAAAGGAGCGCATGTGGTGACTGTTAACGATTATCTATCAAAAAGAGATGCGGTTTGGATGGGGCAGATATATGATTTTTTAGGTCTGTCTGTTGGTATTGTTATTCATGATAATTCTTTTATATATGATAGTAGCGCCTTTGTTGACAAGGACGAAGAGAGAGACGAAAAAGGTTCTTTCAAGGTAGTAGAGGAATTCCTAAGGCCGGTAAATAGACCTGAAGCGTACGGTGCGGATATTACTTATGGTACTAATAATGAATTCGGCTTTGATTATCTGCGCGATAACATAGAAACCAATGTGGAGAAACTGCGCCAGAGAGAATTTAACTATGCCATTGTTGACGAGGTTGACTCTATATTGATAGATGAGGCCAGAACACCTCTTATAATTTCGGCTCCCGCCGCGGAAGCGGAGGATCTTTACGTTAATTTTGCTCGAATAGTCAATCAGTTGAAACCGGAGGAGGATTATACTGTGGACGAGAAAAGTCGTTCCATAAATCTTACTCAGCAAGGTATAGGTAAGGCTGAGAAGGCTTTAGGTGTTGAGAACATATACACGGAAAGAGGGATAAAGTATGTCCATCATTTAGAGACCGCCGTAAGGGCCAAGGCTCTGTTTCAAAAGGACACTGATTATGTTGTTCGTGATGGAAGTGTCGTTTTGGTAGACCCCTTTACTGGACGTCTCCAAGGTGGCAAGCGCCTTTCCGAAGGCCTTCACCAGGCCATAGAAGCTAAGGAAGGTCTTCCTATACAAAGAGAGTCCAGAACCTTTGCATCTGTTACTTACCAAAACTTCTTTAAAATGTATCCGAAGCTCTCGGGTATGACCGGAACAGCGACAACTTCCTCGGAAGAATTTTTCAGGGTTTATGGACTCTCTACCGTGTCTATTCCTACCAATAAACCCTCCCAAAGAGTAGACAGGAACGATCTTATATTTCAGACGGAGCAGGGAAAGTTCAAGGCGGTCGCCAAAAAAGTAAAAGAACTTAATAAAAAAGGTCAACCGGTTCTTATCGGGACTGTGTCCATAGAAAAAAATGAGGTTCTATCCGAGTATATGACAAGATACGGAGTTCCTCATCAAGTTCTAAATGCCAAAAATCACGAACGGGAAGGAGAGATAATAGCTCACGCCGGCCAGAAAGGAGCGGTTACTATCGCTACCAATATGGCGGGAAGAGGAGTTGACATAAAATTGGGTGGAGTTAATGCCGGCGAAAAGGAGTACGAGGAGGTTAAGGCTCTGGGCGGATTGTATATTATAGGAACTGAGCGTCATGAGGCGCGACGTATAGATGATCAGTTGCGAGGTCGTTCCGGAAGGCAAGGGGATCCGGGGGAAACTCAGTTTTACGTTTCTCTTGAAGATACTCTGATGAGGGTTTTTGCATCTGATGCTATGAAGAATATGATGGGCACTTTTAAGGTGCCGGAAGATCAGTCTATAGAGAACCGTTTCATTACTCGTTCATTGGAAAAGGCTCAGGCCAGAATAGAAGGATTTCACTTTGATTCTCGTAAACAGATACTTAAATATGACGATGTACTTAGCCACCAGAGAAGATCCGTTTATGAAGAGCGCAGGAAAGTGCTTTTGGGTGACAAGGAGAAAATAGAAGAATTTATAGAAAGAGCGAAGGAGGTTATGATGCCGGAACAGGAAAGATCTCTTAAGGAATTACAGAAGAATAATGATGAGGAGGAATTTTATGAAATAGCTCGTAAGACCATTTTACAGACCATAGATATCTTCTGGATGGAGCATCTGGAGATGATGAACTATACGCGCTCCAGTGTTAATTTGCGCGCCTATGGGCAGAGGGATCCATTGGTTGAGTACAAAAGAGAAGGGTTGCGTCTCTTTAAGGAAATGAGAGAAGGTGTTGTTGAAGAGGTGGCCAATCTTTTGCCTTATGCCGAAAAAGGAGTAAAGGAGGCACAGAAACCTTCGGGATTAAGAGAGATACACAAGGCGGGATCCGTGTTGGCGGCGGCAGGTGGTAATAAGAATGACGGAGGTTCCTCGGAGGATAAGGATGAGAAAGTGGGAAGAAATGATCTCTGTCCTTGCGGTTCGGGTAAGAAATACAAAAAGTGCCACGGGAAATAGTACGGCTTTATTATTTTAAATACAATACAGATAGAAGGTATTAAATAATTAAAACCGAAAAAGAAAGTACGGATCCTGTTTAGTTAATATTTTCGTTCTGAATATTTATAACTTTTCATTTTTATGATAGCCGGTCTTGTAGAAGCTCTAGAGGAAATAATAAGATCGCTCGGAGTCTGGGGGGTCTTGGCCGCTTCCTTTATTGAAGAGATCGTAGCACCTCTACCTTCACCGGTAGTGATGACCACTTCGGGTTTTTTCTTGCTTGAAGGAGATCTCTCTTTGCAATTTGTTTTAACATTGGTTTTCTTAATAGCCATTCCTTATGGTGTTGGGGTTACGCTTGGTTCTTTTTTTCTTTACGGAATATTTCGAATATTCGGAGAGGATGCGATCAGAAGATGGGGTGGCTGGTTCGGTATATCTTGGGCCAAGGTGGAGAGTATAAAAAAGAAAATGGATAAGTCCCGCTGGGATGAGGCTACACTTTTCTTCTTAAGAGTGGTTCCTATCGTTCCTAGTGCGGTTTTAGCTTCGGTATCCGGTCTAATAAAAATGAATTTTTTGAATTACACTCTTATTACTCTTCTCGGAGTTACACTGCGCGCTTGTATGTTCGCCAGTCTGGGTTGGTATTTGGGAGAAGCTTACAGGAAATATGCCAAAACAATAGGGGAAATAGAATCTCTAATAGGGTACGGCTTTCTTTCCTTATTATTGGGTCTTTTGATAATTATGTTCATTTATACACAGGCAAGACGCAAAAATGTGATAAAATAACTTACGTAATTTAAGTAAAGCGTTCATATCAGGCGTTCATGCTAACAGCAAAAGCACAACTAAGGTTTCTTCTGGTTCTTGCCTTAGCGGCGGTTCTATTATCTTTTTTCATAATACAACCATATCTGCCGGCACTTTTTTTGGCGGTTATTTTTGTTATAGCCTTCTTGCCCGCACATCGATTTATTCGCAGGATCTTAGGGGGAAGGCATAACCCTTCTGCAATGATAAGTACTCTTTTAGTCCTTTTGATAATATTCATTCCTCTAACTCTGTTCGGTTTTTTGCTTTTTCAGGAGACCCTTTCTCTTTACGAAGGGGGTGTTTCTGAAACAGCTGTGGCCGATATAGTTGAAAACGCCACTTTGTCTTTGGAGAACAAGATCTCTGAGTTTTTTCCGACTGCTGAAATAAATATACGCCAATATACGGATATAGATGAAGCCATAGCTCAGGTGCCGGCAACAGTTGTTAATTATTTTGATAAAATATTTGCAAGTATTTTGCGGATAGGAGTGGGACTTCTTTTGATGATCTTGGGGATGTTCTATCTGTTCAGAGATGGCGGAAAACTTATGGAGAGAATAAGAAAGATAAGCCCTCTCAAAAAAGAATATACCAATACTATTTTCTCAAAGACGGTAGAAACCGTTAACGCCGTCATAAGGGGGCGCTTGCTTGTAGGGATCATTCTGGGCTTTTTTATCGGAACAGGATTTGCCCTCTTTGCTCTTCCCGGTCCCGTCTTTTGGGGTTCAATCGCCGCCATAGCCTCAATGTTGCCTTTACTTGGTCCTATGTTGATAATTATCCCCGCGTCTTTAATACTTTTTTCCATGGGCTCCGCTTGGTCGGCTATCGGTATTCTGGCTTGGGGTATAATAGCTGTTATCGTGGAAGAGTATTTGGGGGCCATACTCATAAATCAGCGAATGAATATACACCCTTACCTTGTTTTGCTTTCCGTTATTGGTGGAATGAGTTTTTTTGGTCCCGTGGGGTTTGTGGTCGGCCCGGTTGTTTTAGCTTTATTGTTTGCTATACTGGAAATATATCCGCTTCTTACCAAGCCGGACGCGTATGAAACTTGATCTTATGCCAATGAATTAGATTATGATTAGCACTAAGACAAAATATTTATGAAAGTTCTGATGTTCGGCTGGGAATTCCCACCCCACAACAGTGGCGGTTTGGGGGTTGCTTGTAAGGGAATAGTAGACGCTCTCTGTGCCAAGGGTACAGCTGTTTCTTTTGTGCTTCCCACCAAAGTTCCTTTGTCACCTTCGGATAAGAATGTTCTTTTTGCTGATAAGGGAAAAGAAATGCTCTCTGCTAAAGGAGTAGATGTTCTTCTAACTCCTTACATCACTTCGGATGTTTATGATGAAGAAAAGATAAAGGAGGACAAAAAAAAGAGCGGAAAGAAAAAGAAACGCTCTTCCGGTTATGCCAAGAATCTAGTGGAAGAGGTTTACCGGTACGGAGAGCTGGCGGGGGATATTGCCGAGAGCGAAGAGCATGATGTTATCCATGCACACGATTGGCTTTCTTTTGAGGCGGGAATAGCTGCCAAGGAAGCCAGCGGTAAACCTTTTATAGCTCATATACATGCCACCGAGTTTGATCGTTGCGGTGACAATGTTAATCCGCAAGTTTATGAAATAGAAAGAAGAGGGTTGCATGCGGCCGATTGCGTCGTTGCCGTTTCTTCTCTTACTAAGGATATAGTTGTTAATAAGTACGGTGTACCGGAGGAGAAGGTTACAGTGGTTCACAATGGCATAAGAGAAGAAGATTACAGCGAGGTTTTAGAAGATTCTCCCGCTTCCGTGGTGAGCAAAATAAAAGATCATGGCTATAAGATCGTTCTCTTTGTTGGCAGGATAACTTTCCAAAAGGGTCCTGACTATTTCGTTAAGATGGCTAAAAAAGTTCGCGCTTATGAACCCAATACATTCTTTGTGGTTTGCGGTTCAGGGGATATGGAAAACCAAATGATCCGCGAAGCGGCCGCAGCCAAAATGTCCGACAGATTCATTTTCACCGGATTTTTAAGAGGACAGGCCTTAAACACCGTTTACAAGAATGCTGATATATATATTATGCCTTCCGTTTCCGAGCCTTTCGGTCTGACTCCGCTTGAGGCGATGATACAGAATACGCCGGTTTTGATATCCCGTCAGTCCGGGGTGAGCGAAGTTGTTGACCATGCCCTTAAAGCTGATTTTTGGGATATTGACGATATGACCAATAAGGTCGTTTCTGTTTTGAAAAACCCTTCTCTTTACCAATGTCTTCGCTCCAACGGAAAAGTGGAAGTTTCCCGAATTAACTGGTATCCGGCTACCGATAAGCTCATCTCTCTTTATAGAAAAATGGCAAGTTAGAACGCACCTGATCCTTTTAGGTTGATACGTTTTTTATTTACCCCTGATTGACGGGGTTTTTTAAGCACCATTGATCAATGTTTACTCTAAACACTTTGTTCACATTGCTTTATCCGTGTCTCTCAAGTTATTATATCTAACAGATGTTTCGGTTTTTATATCTCATTAATCCTTTTAATTAATTAATTTATGGCATCCATTTGCTTCTACTTTCAAGTACATCAGCCCTTTAGGATAAAAAAATATGGCATATTTGATATAGGAAGTACTGATTACTTTGACGATGACAGTGAGACGGATCTTAATAATAAAAGGATATTAAAGAAGGTAGCCAATAAATGCTATCTTCCGGCCAATGCCGTACTAAAAGATGTTTTGGAAAAGCACCCCGAGTTCAAAGCCAGCTTTTCCTTTTCCGGTGTATTTTTGGAACAGTGTGCCATGTTCGCTCCCGAGGTTTTGGAGTCTTTCAAGGAGCTTATTGACACCGGCAGAGTAGAGGTAATGAGTGAGACCTACTATCACTCGCTTGCCGCGCTTTACTCTCAAAAGGAGTTTGAAAAGCAGGTCAAGCTCCACAGCGAGGCCATAAAAGAGATATTCGGTTTGGAGCCCAAGGTCTTCAGGAACACTGAGTTGATCTACAGTAATGATATCGCTCGCGAGGCTCACAGAATGGGTTTTAAGGCGGTTTTGGCCGAAGGAGCTGATCATGTTTTAGGATGGAGAAGTCCCAACTTTATTTACAATCCTCCGGGAGTAAAAGATCTGCCTCTTCTGCTGAAGAATTACAGACTTTCGGATGACGTGGCTTTCAGGTTCGGAGAAAGGGGTTGGAAAGAGTATCCGCTAACGGCCGAGAAGTTTGCCAGTTGGGTTACTTCACATAACGGTAACGGTGAGGTTATAAATCTATTCATGGATTATGAGACCTTTGGTGAGCACCAGTGGGAGGATACCGGTATATTTGAGTTCTTAAGACATTTTCCTTCAATGTATTTAAAGCATAAAGATAATGATTTCGTTACCCCCACTGAAGCGGTGGAGAAATACAGGTCCGTCGGGGAAATTGATGTACCGCATTATGTTTCTTGGGCGGATGTGGAAAGAGATATTTCTGCATGGCGCTCTAACGAGATACAGCATGATGCTCTAAGGTGTATATATGAGATGGAGCGTGAGGTTGTTGAACTTGATGATCCCGCTATTTTGCACACCTGGAGAAAGCTTCAGACCTCCGATCACTTTTATTATATGTGCACCAAGTGGTTCCAGGACGGAGATGTTCATAAGTATTTCAATCCTTATGAATCACCTTATGAGGCCTTTATTGCTTTTTGCAACGTGGTAAGCGATCTTAAACTTCGTATAGAGAATAAAAAAAGAGAGTTATCATCTATTGATCTTGAATCTAAAAGTGTTTTAGAAAAAGAAATTTAATATTTATGGGTAAGGATAAAGAGAATAAAAAAAGTTTATGGGATATGTTCTTCGGTGTACTTGACGAGGAAGATGATAATGGTACTTATCCGGAAGAGGAACTTGAAGACGAAGATGAGAATCTGGCTTCTGCCTTAGAGGGAAAAAAGAAAAAAAAGGGCAAAAAGATAGTTCCCGTTTTTGAAGATACCAAAGAGATCTCTTTCAATAATGATGCCGAAGAAGAAGGCGGAGCAACTGAAGAGGTCGCCGAAGAAGAAGGAGGAGTAACCGAAGAGGTTACCGGAGAAGAGGGTGGGCAAGATAAAGAGCAGGAAGAAGAGGTAAAAGAGTATGACAACGAAAGAAATTTTTCGGCGGAAGAGTTGGAGCCTCGTTTTAAAGCTCCCGCCGAAAGTTATTTTTTTGTTCACGATGGCCCCACTCTTAAAGATCTCTATGACCTGGAATATTATTTGGGTACTATAACCGAAAATCAGTTCCGGCATCATGTGAGGGAAGATGGTAACGATTTTGCCAACTGGGTAAGAGGTGTTTTCAAGGAAGAGGGTCTGGCCTCAGAACTTGAGCGTGCCGGGGATAGAGATTCTATGTGTTCCATATTAAGCAATTTCTTAAATTTAAGGTGATCTCTTATGTCTCGCCCTTTGAACTTTGGAAACGGAATGATATTGGTTGGCTTGGACAAATACGCCCAAGTAAGGGATTTTTACTTTCCTTATGTCGGTTCGGAAAATCATATTGGACGAAGAGATGTTCATAAAATAGGCGTTTGGACGGACGGTGAAATAAGCTGGTTCTCCGGGGGAGAGTGGCATATTGAAAATCGCTATAAGGAGGAGATGATGACCTCTGATATAACTGCTCATAATGAGAAAATGCGTCTCACGGTTCATTTCTCCGATGTTGTTTATAATGAGAAGAACATTTTTCTTCGTTCCATAAGGATTGAAAATCACGCTGATCATAAGCGTGAAGTTAAGATATTTTTTAATCAACAGTTTGAAATATCTCAAACATATTATGCCGACACCGCTTATTATAATCCCGCTCTCAGATCCATTATTCACTACAAGGGTAGAAGAGTTTTTTTAGTTGGCGGTAGGAATAGCAAAGGGGAGTTCTTTTCCGAATATTCCACCGGTCTTTTCAATATAGAGGGCAAAGAAGGAACCTGGAAAGATGCCGAAGACGGAAAACTCTCTAAGAATCCCATAGAGCACGGAGCCGTTGATTCTACGATGGGCATAGTAATGGATATTGAAGCCGGACAAAAGGAACAGGCCTATTATTGGATATGTGTAGGAGAAACTCTTGGTGAAGCCGAGAGGTTACAGGATCATCTTTTACATAAAACCGAGGAACATATAATTGAGACGACTAGTAATTTTTGGCAAGCCTGGGTTAACAATTTTGATATTTCTTTTGAGGGTCTTTCTAAAGAGGTAGTGGATCTCTTCAAGAGGTCTCTTTTGGTTATAAGAACTCATTGCGACAATCGGGGAGGTATAATAGCTTCCGGAGATTCCGCTCAATTTCAGTACGGCAGGGATACATATAGTTATGTGTGGCCTCGTGACGGTGTTTTTATAGCTCTTAGTATGGATAAAACGGGATATTCGGAAATATCGGAACGTTTTTACAGGTTTTGTAATGAGGTAATGACCCAAGGAGGATATATGTTACATAAATATCAGCCGGATATGTCCTTGGGAAGTTCCTGGCACCCTTGGACTCAAGGGGAAACTCCTCAGCTTGCTATTCAAGAAGACGAAACCGCCCTCTTGCTTATTGGACTGTGGGAGCATTACCAGTTCAGTAAAAATCTGGAATTTGTAGAAGAGCTTTATAATCCTTTCGTAAAAAACGCCGTAGAATTTATTATCAGTTACCGCGATGACGGGACCGGTTTACCCAGGCAGAGTTATGATCTTTGGGAAGAGAATTATGCTGTATCAACTTTCACTGCCTCCACGGTTTATGGAGCACTTACAGCCGCCTCCAAGTTCGCTGATCTTTTGGGCAAAGAAGAGGAATGTGACAGATACGCTCACATAGCGGAAGAAATAAGAAAAAAAATAATTGAAAAACTCTATGATGATGAGAGAGGCGTTTTTTATAAATCGGTTCGCCTGGAAGAGGGAGTATTGATCCCTGATCATACTATAGATTCAAGTTCAATTTATGGGTGTTTTCGTTTCGGTGTTCTTCCGGTGAATGATGAGCGAATGGAGAGGGCTTTTGAGAATACCAAAAAAGCACTGTCGGACCCGGTGTCCGTTGGTGGTTTTGTTCGTTATGAAGGTGATAAGTACCACGCTCCCGAAGGAGGATACACAGATGTTCCGGGTAATCCGTGGTTTGTAACCACTCTTTGGATGCTTCGGTACAAAATAGCGCGTGCCTCCTCAGAAGAGGATCTGTATTTTGTAAATGATGAGCTTATGTGGTGCGTGGATAAAACCCTTGAAAGCGGAGTGTTATCGGAGCAGATCAATCCCTATACGGCCGAACAACTCTCGGTAGCTCCTTTGATATGGAGTCATGCTGAATTTGTTTTATCCGTTTTGGAGTATATAGATAAACTCAAGGAAATAAAGGGGGAGTGCTGATACTTCACTCTTTTTGTGTTAAAATAGCTTTAATGTCGGTAATAATAGCTAAGTGGTTGGTGGGCGCACTTTCCGTGATGATCGTCGCCGAAACACTGGATGCCGTGTCGGTATCCGGTCCTTATATCGCTCTAATAGTGGCTTTAATATGGGGCTTTATGAATATTTCCATAAAGCCCATATTGATATTTATAACTCTTCCCTTGAATATATTAACTTTTGGTCTGTTCACTTTCATAATAAACGGAGCACTTTTGCTGTTCTTGGCTTCTTTTATAGACGGTCTGTCGGTTGAAGGGTTTTGGTGGGCGGTATTGGCGGCCGCGCTGGTAGTCGCCGTTAATTGGGTCGGCAATAGAATGATACGATCATTAGCCCAGTCGGATCCTGAATAGAGCTTACTTGTCAAAAAAGGAATGCGAGTCCATACTGGGTTTATTCGCTTTGATGGAATAATTTTTATTGGATGAAATTAATGGATAATGAGTATTAAGATAGTTACACATAACGGTCATTACCACAGTGATGATATTTTTGCGGTTGCCGTTTTACTGCTTTATTTGAAAGAGGAAGAAAATGAGGTAGAGATATTAAGGACCCGTGACGAGAAAGTAATAGAAGAGGCGGATTTTGCCGTTGATATAGGTGGAAGACATGATCCGGATAAGGGTCTTTTTGACCACCACCAAGAAGAGGGAGTGGGTAACCGTGAAAATGGAGTACCTTATGCCGCTTTCGGTCTTGTTTGGAGGCATTACGGAGTTGACCTCTCCGGTGGAGAAGAGGAAGCGGAGACCATTGATCGTAAACTGGTACAGCCTATTGATGCGGGGGATAACGGAGTGAGGATATCGCAAAATATTTTTGAGGACGTTACTCCTTACAGTGTGCAGCATTTCTTCTCCGCTTTCTTGCCGACTTGGAGAGAGGCAAACGAAGTGGATGTGAATAAAGTTTTCCAAAATTGCGTTGATATAGCCAAAAGTGTACTTAAAAGAGAGATCAAAAAAGCCAGAGATGAAAAGCAAGGCAAAGAGATGGTAAAGAAAAGTCTCAATGAATACTCCGGAGAGAGGGTGGTTGTTTTGGAAGATTACTATCCTTGGAAGGAGGTCGCCTTGGAACACCCGGAGATCTTTTTTATGGTCTATCCGAGTTCAGAAGGAAGCTCTTGGCATGTTCAGGGTGTCCCGTCCGAAAAGAATTCCATGAGCACTCGTCTTTCTTTTCCTGAGGAATGGAGAGGAAAAAGAGAGCCGGAAATTCCCGAGGTAACAGGAGTTGAAGATGCCGTTTTTTGTCATAAAGCCGGCTTTTTGGCTGTGGCTAGGTCAAAAGAAGGGGCACTGGATCTGGCTTATAAGGCGCTGGAATATAATAAATAATATATGGCTTTCACAGATGAAATAAATATAAACTTAAAAGCCGGTAAAGGAGGCGACGGCGTTGTTCGCTGGAGGCACGAGAAGTATAAAGAAAAAGCCGGCCCCAGCGGAGGTAACGGAGGACGTGGCGGTGATGTGAAGGCCGTAGCGATCAGGGATATATTCCGTCTTTCTCACTATGCTCAGTTTCCGGAACTATCGGCCCAAGACGGGGAGGACGGCATGAAAGACAGCCGAACCGGAGGCGGGGGAGATGATCTGGTCCTTGATCTTCCGGTGGGCTCTGTTATTATTAACACTGAAACCGGAGAAAAATTTGAACTGTTAAAGGAGGGAGAGGAAGCTCTTCTTTTAAGAGGAGGTAAGGGTGGTTTTGGTAATGAATACTTCAAAAGCTCCAGGAACGTAACTCCCAGAGAGCAAACTGACGGTAAACCCGGAGAGAGTGCCGAATTTCATATTGAACTGCGTTTGATAGCCGATATAGGGCTTGTCGGTTTTCCCAATGCCGGCAAGTCAACCTTGCTAAATTCTCTTACGGGAGCTAAAAGTAAGGTGGGAAGTTATAAATTCACCACCATTGAACCCTATTTGGGTGATCTGCATGGAGTGATAATCGCGGATATTCCCGGTTTGATAGAAGGCGCTTCCCAGGGACGCGGTTTAGGACATGCTTTTTTGAGGCATATATCCAGGACAAGGCTGTTGGTTTTTTGTGTCTCGGCTGATTCCGAGGATGTAGTCAAAGAGTACGAAGCGGTGAATAAGGAATTGGAAAGTTATGACATATCTATGCTTGAAAAACCATCCGTATTGGTGATCACTAAATCGGATGTCGTTGATAAGGTTCAATTGGAGAAAATAAAAAAAGAAACCTCCGCTAAAACCGGTCTTTCGGTCTATTCGGTATCAATACTTGATGACGAAAGTCTTAAAGACCTTTCCGAAAAACTGACCGAATGGGCGCAGGATGAAAATGACGGCCAACTTTCCTGAGTTTTAGGGAGCTGGTATATTTATTCAATGGCTTTATTGTTTTATATAAATAGAAATACCTTATGAAGAAGTATAAACCTACTATTGGCTTGGAGATACACGCTCAATTGCACACAAAGAGTAAAATGTTCTGTCGCTGTATCAATGATCCTGATGAGAGAAGACCTAACGTAAATATATGTCCCATATGCACCGGTCAGCCCGGGACTTTACCTGTGGCTAACAAAGAAGCCATAAGAAAAATGTTGCAAATAGGTGCCAGTTTAAACGGAAAGCTGGCTGATTTTACGGAGTTTGACAGAAAACATTACTTTTATCCGGATATTCCCAAGGGGTATCAGATAAGCCAGTATCAACATCCTCTTGTTGAAGGAGGGGATCTTTCGGGGGTTAAGTTAACAAGGATACATTTAGAGGAGGATACCGCTCGTTCTACTCATGACAGAAAAGGGGGAACCTATGTTGATTTTAACCGTTCCGGCTTGCCTCTTATGGAGCTTGTTACGGAGCCGGAAATTGAGAGCGGTAAACAGGCCGCTCAAGTAGCCAAAGAACTGCAACTTTTGCTTCGTTACCTTGATGCCGGTAAGGCCAATATGGAAAAAGGGGAGATGAGAGTTGAAGCAAATCTTTCAGTCAGTGATTCAGAGAAGCTCGGGACCAAAGTGGAAGTGAAAAATCTCAATTCCTTTAAAGCTGTTGAAAAAGCAGTAGCTTTTGAAATAGAAAGACATATAGATCTACTGGAGAAGGGTGAAAAGATAATTCAGGAAACCAGAGGATGGGACGAAGAGAAGCAGATAACGATCTCACAGAGGCAGAAAGAAGAGTCTCACGATTACCGCTATTTTCCCGAACCGGATATACCGCCATTTATCCTCTCTGAGTTTGAAGAATTTTCCTCGGATTTCATAAAAAGATCTCTTCCCGAGTTACCTTGGAGTAAAAGAGACAGATACAAGAAAGATTTCAATTTACCGGATGAGCAGGTGGAAGTTTTTATTAACTCTCCCGTTTTGGCTTTATTCTTTGAGGATGTAATAAAAGAGATGTCCTCGGCGGATAAAGAAGCGATCAAGAAAACGGCTAATTACATTGCTTCTGATCTTGTGGGTTTAATGAAGGAAGAGAGCAAGGATGACATACCTTTTTCTTCGCCTCGGTTTGCCGGATTGATGGAAATGATAATGAAAAACGAACTTTCCTCCAGAGGAGGAAAGGATGTACTTTTTCATATGTATAAAGGAGAGAAGGGTTTGGCGCGCGAAATAGCCGAGAAGTTTGAACTTATTCAGTCTAGTGATAGCGATGAATTGGACTCTTTAGCCGAGGAGATCATAAAAGAGAATGTCCAAGTAGCTGAAGATTATAAAGGAGGCAAAGAGAGCTCTTTACAGTTTCTTGTGGGGCAGGGTATGAAAAAGAGTAAGGGTTCCGCCAACCCTAAGATGTTGAGCGAGGTGTTAAAAGAAAAAATGAGTCAATAAATATTTTTTGCAAAATAAAACCTCTCGCTTAAAGCGAGAGGTTTTATTTATGTGTCCGTACCTATAAGCCGAATTCTGTGCCCCGCTCTTTTAAGTTTCATTGTCTTGATCATCTCACTTGCTACTCTTTGTTTGAGTGATCCGATCAAATAACAAAACCTAAAAGAGCGGGGCGGTAGTCATTTATCTGGGATGAATGTCGCCATTCACCTCAAGCGGCACTCCCCGCTCTTTTAAACCTCGTTTAAATCAATCCGGACTTCTCTTTGTTGATCTCCAAGAGAAGAATTATCTATCGGTCTAACGAAATCTAAAAGAGCGGGGCACGGCCTTGCACCCGGTAAGGATTTAGCCGTTTCACCTCTCCGTTGCCGGGGAGTTATTCCCGGAGGGAATCCTTTGCCTTTCGGCTCCGGCGTCACTGCTCGCACCTCTCCCCATACTTTACTAGTAAAGTATGGGGGACGGGTGTTACCCGCTACCTTTTTAGACGCTCCGGTGGAGCGAATGGGTGTTCGGACTTTCCTCCCCGCTCTTTTAAATCCCGTTCATTTATTATTCTTCCAATAGCTGTTCAATTGTAACGGGGCCTAAAAGAGCGGGGCGACTACCCGGTACGGACCTTTTATATTATACAATACATTTATCAAATGTCCAACAACTATCTTGTTCATAATACTCGTTTTATAGACGAAACTTCTTCAATTTCTTGGGGATTTTGTTATAATGGCCTTTATGGAAGAGAATGGAAAAATTGGATCGCTTCACCCCATAACGACCTTCATACAAGAAGCTCACTCCATATTCAGGGATATGGGTTTTTTTGTCGCCGAGGGACCACAGATGGAGACCGAGTATAATAATTTTGATGCTTTGAATGTTCCCGCCGACCATCCCGCTCGCGATCAACAGGACACCTTTTGGATAAAAAGTCCAAAAGATGAAAGGGTTCTTTTAAGGTCTCAAACATCTAATATCCAGATCCGTTATATGACGGATAACAAGCCCCCATTTAGGATAATTTCGCCCGGTAGAGTTTACAGACAAGAAGCTACGGATGCCACTCATGAAGTGCAGTTCCATCAGATAGAGGGATTGGTGGTAGAGGAAGGTGTTAACCTGGGCCATCTTAAGGGTGTACTGGATAACTTTCTTAAAAAGGTTTTCAATGACGAAGGCCTGGTAACCAGATTTAGACCCGGTTACTTTCCCTTTGTTGAACCCGGTGTTGAAATAGACATATCTTGCACGTTTTGCGGAGCCGAAAGTTGCAGTATATGTAAAAAAACCGGCTGGATAGAAATACTGGGCGCGGGTATGATCCATCCCAATGTTCTATCCGCCGTGGATATTGATCCATCCCAATGGAAAGGTTTTGCTTTCGGTCTGTCTCCGGAGCGAATTCTTATGCTAAGGAACGGTATTAACGATATTCGCTGGTTCCATTCGGCCGATCTTCGTTTTATTAGGCAGTTTTAGTTATTTGAGTATTTATGAAAGTACAACTATCCTGGCTACAAGACCATATAGAAGAAAAATTGCCTGATCCGAAAGAGTTATCTCGGACACTCTCGCTCAGGGCTTTTGAGATAGAAGGGGTAAAAGGCGAGGGCGATGAAGCTGTTATTGATGTTGACGTCCTTCCCAACAGGAATCATGACTGTCTTTCACACAGAGGTGTTGCCAGAGAGATAGCCGCCATATACGGATTTACTTTTAAAGAAGGGGAGAAAAGTGAGATAAAAAAAGAAGATATTGACGTTAAAGTTGACATAAAAGAGAAGGAACTTTGTCGTCGTTATGTAGCTGTGCCTGTTTTAAATATTAAGGTAGAACCTTCCCCAAAGTGGCTAAAGGATAGATTGGAGGCTTTAGGTGAGAGATCAATAAATAACATCGTTGATATTACTAACTTTATTATGTTTGATACCGGTCAGCCCTTGCATGCTTTTGATAAAGATAAGTTAGATGGAGAGAAGATCATTGTTCGCAAAGCTAAACCCGGGGAGGCTTTTATTACTCTGGACGGCAGTGAAATGGAGCTTAACGGAACTGAATTGGTTATTGCCGATGAGGTGTCGGTTATCGCTTTGGCCGGAGTAAAGGGTGGAAAGAAAGCCGAGGTTGATGATAGTACGCGCAATATAGTTTTGGAGTCGGCCTCTTTTGATCCTGTTTCGGTTAGGCGGACTTCTCGTTCTCTTGATCTTATAACCGAATCCTCCAAACGTTTTGAGAATAACGCAAGTCGCGAACTTTCACTTGAATCAGCTGAAAGAGCTCTATCAATGATAAAGGAGATAGCCGGTTTAAAGGACACATCCGTAGGTCAGCCGGTGGATGTTTATCCGAAACCGATACACCCGTGGTCCGTATCGGTCCCTCTGTCTGAGATAAAGAGTATTTTGGGAATTGAAATAAGCAAAGAGAGAGCTAAAGGTATATTGGAAGGCCTTAAATGTAAAGTTTCACTAAAAGATAAGGTATTGGAAGTTGAGCCCCCTATAGACAGAATAGATCTTACAATACCGGAAGAGATCGTTGAGGAGGTGGGTCGTATTTACGGCTATGAGTATCTTGATTCCGCTCTCCTTGAACCTCTATCAGAGAATGTTCCTATAAACAAGCATTTTTATTACAAAGCCAAGATATCTTCCTTTTTGCAGAGTTATGGCTTCTCGGAGATGTTCACTTACACTATCAGAGATAAAGGGAAAGTAGAGCTTGCCAATCCTTTGACCTACGACAGGAAATTCTTGAGGGATGAGATCGGTTCGGATATGAAAAAAGCACTTGATCTGAATGAGCGTAATATAGAACTTATCGGAGATGATAGAGTCAAGATCTTTGAAATAGCCAATGTTTTCAATCCGGAAGCGGAGAAAACTCATCTTTCCTTGGGGGTCAGGAATGTTAAGAAGAAACAGAAGCCAAAGCAAGATGAATTTATAAAAGAAGTCCTAAAAGGACTTTCTTCGGAGTTGGGAAAAGAGATGGAAGAGCAAGGATCTTTCGTCTCCGATGGAGTTTGGGAATGTACCCTGGATGATCTGATAGAGTCCCTTCCTCAACCGCGGAGTTGGGATATTCGTATAGAAAAGACCGAGACCTGTTACAAACCCATATCTCCTTATCCTTTTGTGTTGCGTGATATTGCTGTCTTTGTTCCTTCGGATGTTGGAAGCACTGATGTTCTCAAGGTAATAGAAGACAATGCCGGGGAACTTTTGGTAAATCACAGACTTTTTGATGTTTACGAAAAGACGGACGAAAAAGGAAATAGCCGGATCTCTTATGCTTTCCGATTGGTTTTTCTCTCGCAGGATAAAACCCTCTCTGATAACGAGGTTAACAAGGTGATGGACATCATAACGGATGCGCTTAATTCCAAAAAAGGCTGGCAAGTAAGATGATGATATATGTCATTTCCTGTTAAGAATAAAAAGATCCTGCTTCTTTCGGCGGTCTTATTTATTTTTTTACTTTTTTTACTTTTTAAGGAGGATGAAGGGCTTGATGTCGTTGATATAAAGGTCGGCGAAACGGAGGTAAAAGCAGAACTGGCTCAAACAGAAGAAGAACTGATCCGAGGTCTCTCAGGAAGAAGATCTCTTGGAAAGATAGACGGACTTTTAATGGTCTTTTCCGAGGAGGGTAGACACGGTATTTGGATGAAGGATATGAACTTTTCTTTAGACATCATTTGGGCGAATCGGTCAGGCCGAATAGTTCACATAAAAGAGAGTGTTCACCCGAACACTTATCCGGATGTTTTCTTTCCGGATGAACCGGCGCTTGTAGTGCTTGAAGTTAGAGGCGGAAAAGTGGAAAAAGAAGGGTGGGAGAATGGTGATCGGATCATTCTTGAGAACCTCTCTTTTTGAGTTGACCCTCTCATCTTTTTTTGAGATGTCCACATATTCCGGATCTTTCTCAAATCCTCTTTGTTTGAGCAGTGACTATGCGTATTTTTTGACGCTTCTGTCCAACATTTGAGCTTGTAATGGAGGTCTTGGTTGTTACAATAAAAAAGTATTAAAAGTAATCAAAATAGTAATGGCTGAAAACAAAAAGAAATACGTGGACATATCCGATCCCAAGAATACCAAAGGATTTATAGAAAAGGTTCAAAAGCGTGACGGTACCGAGTGCTTCTTTGATCTAAACAGAATAGCCAATGCTATTTACAAAGCAATGATATCGGCTGACGAGGGTTCCGACGTGGAAGCTAGTATGGTTGCCAACAAAGTCTTTGCCGATTTGGTACGCATAAGTAAAAAACACAAGAGTTTTGTTCCGACCGTTGAGGGAATACAGGACACGGTGGAAAAAGAACTCATTGTCGGGGATTACGTAAATTCGGCCAAAAAATATATTCTCTATCGGGAAAAGAGAGCAAATCTTCGCAAGCAAGGAATAAAGGTCCCGCAAAAAGTCAAAAAGCTTACAGAAGAGAGCCGTAAGTATTTACCCAACCCTCTCTCGGAGTTCATATATTACAGAACCTATTCTCGATGGATGGAGGAAGAGGGAAGACGTGAAACCTGGGTGGAGACGGTTGATAGGTATATGAATTTCATGAAAGAGAATATCAAAGACGCTTTAAGTAAAGAGGAGTATGAAGAGGTAAGAGAGGCCATTTTAAAACAGGAGGTAATGCCTTCAATGCGTTTGCTTTGGAGTGCCGGCAAAGCCGCTCGCAGAAGTAACGCCTGCGGTTATAACTGTTCGTTTATTGCGCCAAGAGAGCTTCGCGATTTCGGAGAGATAGTCTATCTCTCTATGTGCGGAGCGGGAGTCGGTTTTTCGGTTGAAAGTCAGCACGTTGAAGCTCTTCCCCAGATACAAAAACAGAGCGGAGAGAAGCTGTCTACTCATGTTATTGATGATAGTAAAGAGGGTTGGGCTGACGCTTTGATCATGGGGCTGGAAACTTGGTTTTCCGGAAAAGATATAGATTTTGATTATTCTCAAGTAAGACCCCAAGGTTCTAAACTCAAAACCATGGGAGGTAAAAGTTCCGGACCGGCACCACTGAAAGATCTATTAAGGTTCACCAGGGAAAAGATCCTCTCCCGACAGGGGAGGAGGCTCTCAACTGTAGATACTCACGATATAATATGCAAGATAGGGCAGGTTGTTGTTGCTGGCGGAGTTCGCCGAAGCGCTCTCATCTCTCTTTCCGATCTTGATGATTCGGGTATGAGGGATTCCAAAAAAGGTCAGTTCTATGTAACCCATCCTCACCGTACTATGGCTAATAACTCGGCCGTTTATAACGAAAAACCGTCAGCAACCGACTTTCTTGATGAGTGGCTTGCTCTTGTAAGATCTCAGTCTGGAGAAAGGGGTATATTCAATCGCGGATCTCTGGAGAAGCAGTTGCCCAAAAGACGCTGGCAGACTTTTTCCGGTTATATTGACTACTCCGGTATAAATCCTTGCGGGGAAATAGTTCTTCGTTCCAAGCAGTTCTGTAATCTGTCCGAGGTGGTGGCCAGAGCGGGAGACACAAAGAAAGATCTTCTTAGAAAGATAAGGTTGGCGACTATATTGGGAACGTATCAGTCTTCACTTACCAATTTTGGCTATTTATCAAAAGAGTGGAAAAAGAACTGTGAAGAGGAACGTCTTTTGGGGGTTTCCGTTACGGGACAGTGGGATTCGGAGGAATCCAGGAGTGCCGAAGTGCTCAAGTCTCTCAAAAAGGAAGCCGTAAAAGTAAATCACGAGTTTGCTAAGAGACTCGGTATAAATCCGTCCACTGCCGTTACCTGTGTTAAACCCTCCGGTACCGTCTCTCAGTTAGTTGATGCTTCTTCCGGAATGCATCCGAGGTATGCCAAATACTATATTCGCAGGATAAGAATATCTTCAACCGATTCTCTTTTTCATATGCTAAGGGATCAAGGTGTTCCTTTCCATCCGGAGGTGGGTCAAAGTGTTGATAATGCCAATACTTATGTTTTGGAGTTCCCGGTTAAAGCCCCCGAAGGAGCCATAACCAGTGGCGATCTGACTTCGCGGGATCAGCTGGAGCACTGGAAGAAGGTAAAACTGAATTACACCGAACATAACCCTTCTGTAACCGTTACGGTGGGTGATAATGAGTGGATCTCTACTGCTCATTGGGTATATAACAACTGGGATATAGTGGGAGGTCTTTCTTTCTTGCCTAAAAGTGACCATGTTTACCAACTGGCACCTTACGAAGAAATAGATGAAGAAAGATATAAAGAACTTTCAAAGAGGTTCACCGATATTGATTTCTCAAAGATAGTCACTTACGAAGGGGAAGATAATACCGAAGGAGCCAAAGAGTACGCCTGTGTTGCCGGTGGCTGTCCGGTTTAATATGAAATATATATAATAGAAATTCACCCCGTCTTTAGGCGGGGGTTTTTCTTTACTTAAAGATCTCTACACTGTGATAAAATATTTAAAGATGTTTATATCATTGCGGAAATATTTTAAAAAGACCATTCTTTCGGTATCTTTCTTAGCGGTTGTTTTCTTCGTATGTTTTCCTGCGACGGTTTTTTCGGTTGAACCCGTTTATCACAATTTTTCCTTAACGTATCCCATAGGTGAACTACAGCCTTCCGAAGGTGATATCATCGTCCGTAATAGGTATAAAAACACTTTCCGGATATCTTCAATAGAAGATAGCGCTGACGTTTTTGGAGTTGTCGCTTCTGATGCGGCGTTGGTATTTAGAACAGAAGAACCGGATTCGGTTCCCATAATGAGATTCGGGCAGACCGCCGTTAACGTTATATTAAAAAATGGTGATATAGAAAGAGGAGATAATATAACCACTTCGGAAGTGATAGGACATGGACAGGCGGTTCAACCTTATCATAGATATACTTTAGGCGTTGCTCTGGAGGGTTTAAGTGAAGAAGATGCCAGTGAGGAGGTGGTTGGCCCGGACGGGGAGACCTACCCCTCCGGACAGGTAGTGGTGGATCTCAGGATAAGTTTTCATGGTTCGGGAGTTATAAATATCTCTCTGCAAGATATTCCCTCGCAGGCTGAACCGCTGGAGGTGGGCGCTATGTTTCGTCAAAACTTTCAGACCATGCGCCAGTTGGGGGAGGAAGTGACGGATCAAGCCCGCGATATTCTGGAGACAGAGGCCGGATCCATAGCTTCTAGATTCATTGAAACGGGAGGTGCGGTTACGGGTGCAATGATATCCTTCGGGGCGCTTTTTTTGAGTCCGGTAACTGTTTTTGAGGTTTTTGCTTTACCTTTTAGAATATGGGCACTGTTTCTTGCTCTGTTTGGTATCAAAAGAAGATCCAGACCGTGGGGAGTGGTGTATGACAGCGTGACCAAACAACCCATTGATCCGGCTTATGTAATACTGGAAGACGATAAGGGTAATGAAGTAAAGATGTCCATAACGGATATTGACGGTCGCTATGGCTTTTTGGTAGATCCGGGTAAGTATAAAATGAAAGCTAACAAGACCAACTACATCTTTCCTTCCGAGAAACTGAAGGGGAGAAGGTCGGATGTTATCCATAACAATCTTTATTTCGGGGAGACCTTTGAGGTTAATAAAAAAAATGCCGTGATTGATAAGAATATTCCCATGGATCCGCAGGATTTTGACTGGAACGAGTTTACCAAATTGAATAAAAAGATCTTGACCTATTATTCCTATGCCGATCTTTTCAAGGCTTTTATTTTTCAGTGGCTCTTTTATGCCGGTTTTATTGTTTCTCTGGTTTCCGTTTTCTTAGTGCCTGATACTTACAGCTACGTTATATTAGGGGTTTATCTTTTTCTTTTCTTTTTGCGTATCGTGGGACTCAAGCCAAGGCGCTATGGAAAGGTCGTGGAAGAAGAAACGAATACCCCTCTATCTTATGCTATTGTTCATATATGTCTTAAAAGATCGGGAAGGGAGGTTTCCACCTCTGTCTGTGATGCTTATGGGCGTTACTTTGCTCTTGCCAGTAATGGGGAGTATTACGTGAAAATAGACAAGAAAAAAGGAGAGGAGGATTATGAGAATGTTTTCACCTCTGAACCTTTTGAGGTAAAAGGGGGAGTGATAAAAAGAACTTTCAAGGTGTGATCTTATTTCTCATTAATAGACATTTTCCCCGATTTACTTTGTTCTTTTTATGTTAAACTGTTCATATGACCGTTGTCGCGGTCGGTTTTGTGCAAATTTTTTTAAACTTCTCTTCAATGAAAATGAGTTCACGTTTATTGATCCTTACCCTTTCTTTCCTTTTACTGTCAACTCCCGGACTCTTCTTCGGTATTGCTTCGGCTCAGATAGGTCAGGGTATTGAATCCGAGGAAGAAGATATATCTCCGGGGACTATCATATCCAGAGACCCCAGAAGTAACTATTTTCATCTCTCTAGAGGTGTCAGTGATCCCAATATCTTTGGAGTTGTCGTGGAAAAACCTATTGCCAATATTCGTCCTGACGAGGAAAGTGATATATCGGTTTTAAGAACGGGAGAAGTAGAGGTCAGGGTCATATTAAAAGAGAATAGTATAGAAACGGGTGACTATATAACGACCTCGGAAGTTGAGGGATTGGGAATGCGTGCCAGCGATGATCATTCCAATGTTTTAGGGGTAGCTCTTGAGAACTTTACTTCGGAGGATGCAGAGTCATCAGTTGAATATCAAGAGGAAGACGTGCCGATGGGACTTGTTCTTGTTGATCTTCAGATAGGAAACCGGCAGAGAGAAGAGGGCTCTGTACCTCCCGGAGAGGATAATAATGGTTTAACCCCTTTAGGGTCACAAGTTGAACACTATTTGGCTATGATAGCTCGGTATCTAGCCGCGGCTTTAGTAGCAATTTCGGCTCTGTATCTTTCTTTCAGGTTCTTTAAATCAAATGTGGCCGGAGGTTTATCCGCTCTGGGTCGCAATCCCCTGGCGCGTCAGTCCATACAGAAAATGATGCTTTTTAATATGTTCCTGGTCATAATTATAAGCGTGGGAGGTCTTCTGTTATCCGCTCTTATTTTGCTTATTCCGGTTTTCATTAGCAGGATAATATGACCTTAATTCATAATATTGGTTAGTAGTAAGTAATTATTTACATTATGTTTCAAGAAATAGATCCCTTTTTTATACTCTTAATTTCTCTTATCGCCGCGGTGCTCTTGCTTTTACCTACCACTGTTTGGCTCTTTATACTTTTAAAAAAACAGAATAAAGAGTATAGGGAGGTAATAAGAGAGGCTGATTCACGTGCCGAGGATATAATCAGTAAAGCCAAGGCAAGATCAAGAGAGATATTAACAGAGGCGGACAAGGAAGCCGGTCGATACCTATCGGAAAGAAAAACAGAAATGGATTCAATGCACACTGAACTTGTAGATCGATTGGATAATTTAAAAGGTGAAGCTCAAAAGAGCTTTTCCGAGAGTGTAAAAAAAGTTGATTCCTTTTCAGAGGAGATATCCGAGGAAGCCAAAAAAGAGATACGATCTTCTGTACAAAAAGCCAACATCTCCGTTGGCGAGGTCATAGATGGTATAAAAGAGCAAATAGAAAAAGATATGAAGAAAACGAGCGAGAAGATACCGGAGATAGAAAAACAGATCAGGGATCTTGAGGCTCTGAACGAAAATGCCAAAAAGAGCTTTTCTGAAAGCTCGCAGAAATTTATTAAGATCTCCAATGAAGCTTCAGAGGAGGTACGTGGGCATTTGAACGCCTCCGCTAAAAAGGCGGATGAGCTTATGGGAAGTTTTACAGAGGAGGCCCGAAAAAAGATTAAGGAAGATATTAGCAAGACCGCCGAGGAAATGTCTTCAAACAGAGAAGAAATGGTCCGTCGCTTTAAAGAGGCCCTCAACAGTGAAATGGAAAAAGCCAGAAAGGAGTTGCAAGATTACAGAAAAGACAGATTAAGGGTGGTGGATGAGCATATCATCACTTTGGTTGAGGAAACGGCGGCCATAGCCCTCAATACCAGACTCTCCAAGGATGACCATAGAGAGGTGGTAAAAAACGCTTTGGAAGAAGCCAAAAAAAGAGGAGCTTTTGATAAATCCCGTTAATTTATGGATCTTTTTAAGGTCATTTTCTCCAATACCTATACCTATACGGACTTTCGCTATCGTCTTTCGGTTCTGAGGGAATTTGTGGAATATCTCTTATACACCAAAGAGGAGGGAAGTCTTTCCGTTATGGAGAAATTTGACCGTTTCTCCGGAGAAAAGGGAATGAGTTATGAGGATATAAAATTTTTCAAGGAATGGGGAGAAAGTGTTTTTCGTAAAGCAGCTTTTGAGGGCGATATATATAAGACTCTTGAGCATATAGAAGAGAGATTCAAAGAGAGTCCTCTTTTTATACTTAGAGCACCGGTCATCTTTTCAAAAGAAGATCAGAGATACTTCGGAAAGTGGGTGAGAGAAAACGTTGACGGTCGCGCCTTTATAAAAATAAAAGTTGATGAAAGCATAAATGCCGGCTGTGTATTCAGCTGGAGTAATGATCAGTACGATATGAGTTTTGAAAGATTAAGAAAAGAGAGATACGATAAGATATCTGAACGGATCAGAGAGGTTTTAGATGCCAAAATGTAGACGAAGATTTTCCACTTATGAATATTTTTAAACGATAGTATAATGTAACAATGAGAGAAAAGTTTGCGAGCAAAGAGGTCGGATATGTGACTCAGGTAAATAACTATCTTTTGACCATAAAGGGTCTGCCAAGTGTAAGGGTCAATGATATTATCACCGACAGAAAGAGCAGAAGAGCGGTCATTCATTCCCTGCATGCTGATTCCGTCAGAGCTTTATCTTTAAGTAAGGAGCCCGTTGACCCGGGGGCGGAGTTTTTTCTTGATAGAGAAAGCGGGAGGATGAATATGGGTGATCATCTAAAGGGCGGTGTAGTTAATGCTTTAGGTAAATCGGTTATCTCTTCCGAAGGCAGGGATCGTGCAAATAGTGGAGCTTCCCGTGATCTGGAATTTGATGTGAAAGCTAAAAACATTGACTCCAGAGATTTCATAAAAGACCAACTTGTTACCGGTTTCGCTCTTATAGATACGATAGTTCCGGTAGGTAAGGGTCAGCGGGAACTTGTTTATGGTCCCATACATAGCGGTAAAAAAGAGTTTTTGCAAAGTATTGTAATAAACCAAAAGAAACAGAAGAACATATGCATTTACGCCGCTATAGGTAAACCGGCTATTTTCACCTCTCGTTTAATAAAAGTACTTAAAGACAATGATGCTCTTGATAACACCGTTATTGTTTCGGCTCTTTCTGATGATCCTGCTCCCATGATAACCGTAGCACCTTCCACTGCTTTCCTTATAGCGGAGCACTTCTGTTCCAAGGGTGAAGATGTTGTTTTGATATTGGATGATCTGGGAATACATGCCAAGTATATAAGAGAGTCCGCTCTCTTGTCTGGCCAGTTCCCCGGAAGGGAATCTTATCCGGGTGATATTTTCTACCAGCATGCTCATCTTATGGAAAGGAGTGGGAGTTTTAATGAAAAACAAGGCAATGGCACTATAACTCTCTTTCCCGTTTTGGAAACGGATGTTGAGAGTTTTTCTAATATAATACCCACTAATCTTATGGCTTCAACAGATGGGCATCTTTTCTTTTCGGCGGAGATGCATGCTGAAGGCTTTAAGCCGGCGGTTTCCATATTACAATCCGTTACTCGTGTAGGACATATGACGCATAACAATTTACAAAGAGGCCTTTCCACTAAGCTTATGAATGTTCTCTCGGAGTATCCTCGTCAACAGGAGTATAGCAGGTTCGGTACACAGATGAGCGAACACACCCGTGACATCCTTAAAAAGGGCAGAGTGATATATGAGCTCTTAAATCAAAACCACGGAGAGTTAATGACTGTTGGGACCCAATTAATACTCCTTTCACTTGTATTCACTTCTTTTTTTGATAGCGAAAAAAGAGATGTTGATTTTGTAAGGTTTGAAAGAGAGAACTTGATAAAGGCCGCAAATGAAAGTGATATTTTCAAAAAAGCCAGAGAGCAGGCAGACTTGGGGGAGATCGGTGTTGATGATTTTATTTACGTAATAGAAGAAGGTGTCAAAGATCTCAGCGCACTTTTTGATTCCAAAGATAAAAATGAGAACTGATCCTTTGTTCCCTGAACAATTTTTGTCCTTATGTCCATAATTCAAAAAACCAAAAAAGAAATGGAAGACATTCATTCCATTCAGGTGCTATCCGGTGTTATGAGAGACCTCTCTGTTAGCAGGGTTCAAAAACTACGTCAAGATTTTCAGGACAACCTTGATTTCTATAAAGAGATAGAGAGCTTTTTCAATCAGGTTCAAAGTTTGGTTAATCGTAACTACTCTGACATTGCCGCCGAGATGCGAAAGCGCCCGGTTGCCAACATCGCTGTTACTTCCAACCACAGATTCTATGGTGCCTTAAATAAGGAAGTTATGGATCTTTTTTTGGAAAGCTGGGATAAAGCTGATGAGCATTTTGTTATAGGGAAGACGGGGCAGGGTTATATGGAAAGCGATGAACGTTATGATCAATGCAAATTCATCTTTTTTGAAGAGGATAATCCTACGCGTTGGGAAATGCAAAAGATGGTAAGTTTGGCCAAGGGATACAGCAGGGCTGTTGTCTTCTTTCCCAAATACAAAACCCCATTTCATCAGGTAGCCTCAAATATGGACATTGTTCATTTAACTGAAAGAAAAGACGGCGCTGATAAGAGTTTGGACCAGTTCATTTTTGAGCCGGACCTTCCTCTTATACATGACTTTTTCTCAACTCAAGTTCAGTATGTATTGATCCAGCGTGTTATGCTGGAAACTGACCTCTCTCGTACGGCTAAAAGGTTGGTTAGAATGGATACTGCGGAGAGTTCTGCTACAGAGATATATTCCGAGAAGAAAAAAGAATTACGTGCTAATATACAAAGGCAGCTTGATATCAGTCTTTTTGAGTCAATATCCGGTTTAAAAAAATGGAAAGAGTAGAAAAACAAAAACATAATAATTTTTTAGGAAGAGTACAGGGTCTTAAGGGCCAGGTGGTAGAGATATCTTGTGAAACCGAATACCGTCCTGCGGTAAGAGAGCTTTTAGTAGCCGAAGATAATTCGGAGGCTTTTATGGAGGTTCATTCGTATTCCGATGATCATACTATTAAAGCTCTTCTACTCTCTTCTGTTGATTCTGTATCCAGACATAGCGGTGTTCTTACTACCGGAGGGCAGATTTCGGTGCCGGTAGGAAATAGTGTACTGGGAAGGGTTATTGATCTCTATGGCCAACCTCAGGACGAGAAGGGGGTTATTGAAGCTAAATTTAAGCGATCCATCTATGCTGATTCAGAGGAAAGTGGAGGTGGATTTGATACTTCCGAACTTCAAATTCAAGAAACCGGTATAAAGGCCATAGATTTCTTTGCCCCATTACCCAAAGGCGGAAAGCTGGGTATTGTCGGAGGGGCCGGTGTTGGAAAAACGGTTCTTTTAACAGAGCTTTTACATAACATAGAACAGAAAGGAAAGACAGTTTCCATTTTTGCCGGTATAGGTGAGCGTATCAGGGAAGGGTATGAACTCTGGCAAACGCTGGAGAAGAACGGGCTTATAAAGAGAACGGCTATGATAATGGGGAATGTAAACGAAAACGCCGCCGTGAGATTCAGGATCGCCTGGGCCTCATCGGCTCTTGCGGAGTATTTTCGGGATAAAGAGAAAAAAGATGTTCTCTTTTTCGTGGATAATATGTTTCGCTTCGTTCAAGCCGGAGGGGAGATATCTACTCTTTTGGGTAATATTCCCTCGGAGTTCGGATATCAGCCGACTCTTCAGACAGAGGTGGCACAGTTTGAGAACCGTATAAAAAGTAACTCAAATGGTCATATCACCTCCGTTCAGACCGTATATGTTCCCGCTGACGAGATAAGTAACCCTGTGGTATCAACTACACTGCCCCATCTGGATGCCGCTGTTGTGCTCTCAAGAGATGTTGCTCAAGAAGGAAGACTCCCTGCCATAGACCCTTTTCGTTCTCAGTCCTCCATTGTTTCCAGAGATATTATCGGTAATAAGCATTATGAGGCCACCACTAGAGCTATAGAGTTGTTAAATCAGTTTAGTCGTCTTGATCGGATCGTGGCTATAGTGGGGGAAGAGGAATTATCTCCGGAAAATAGAAAGGTCTATAAGAGAGCTCAGCAACTTATAAATTACATGACCCAACCTTTCTTCTCAGCCGAAGTTCACACCGGCCGTAAGGGGGTTATGGTTAAAAGAGAAGATCTGGTAAAAGATGTATGTGATATTGTGACGGGTTCTTTTGACGAAGTGCCTGCCGACAAGTTCAGGTTCGTTGGTGATCTTCAGGGCGCTGGTATCAGAAGTACAGATAATTAATAGATCATACATTTGAAATCGGCAAATTTGTCGTTTTTTTATTTGCCACAAATATAAAATCGTTTCCAAATTAGTGGCTCATCTCGGCCGTATCTCGGTTATATCTGTTTATTTTTAATTATAAATTAAAAGTTATGATCATCCTGAATAGTGTAACTTCAATAACCTGTAGTTGAATTGAACAATGTTGTGCTTTATGAGGTCACGGCCTCTCTCTGACTCTTAAACATTCCATCGGGAGTAGCGTCCCATCTTTTCTCTTTGGTTTTGTAATGTGTTTAATAATTATGAAGCTTCTCGTAAGTTCAGGCTTATTTTGAGTATCCCCCGGTTTAATGGAGTCTGCAAAAATAAGCAGAAATGATATGACTAATATTAGTATGGAACTTATAGCATCATAACGATGCCAGTCTATTAGTTTTAAGTAGGATTTTTTATACGTTTGCGTATATTTTTATCTCGTTCTCTTTTGCGTACAGGAGAGAGCGAGGAAAAGTGAATTTCTTCTCCTCTTTACTTTCAGTTTTAACCACTATAGGGGTGTCTTTAAGTATGGTTATAAAATTGGCGTGTTGAGGTAGTACATCAAATGGTCCACTGGTATTTTCGGCAGAAATGGATTGTGCGTAACCTTCCCATACCACTTCACCCAAAGAGATGATGCGCACGCTTAAAAGGGTTTGATCCTTTTCTTTAGACTCTTCGTTTTTATTCATATATAGCAATTATATCATCTCAAACTATCTTTTTTTGGGTGTTACACACACTATCCACAGTAGCGGTTTCTCCTCTATCTCTGTCTGTTATAATTAGATAACGAGACCAAAGAGAGGTACGTAAAATAATCCGAGATAACCGAGATACCGCCTAGATGAGACATTTTTTATATCTCGCTTATATATCATCCTAATGGAGGAGGCAAACGAAAGAAAATATATTCCAACACGGGAAGCTTCCAGGCTTACCGGATACACAACCGATTACATAGGTCAGCTTTGTCGTTCAGGTTTGGTGCTTTGTCGTAAGGATGTAAAGGGTTGGTTAGTGGATAGAGATGATCTTCTAAGATACAAAGAAGGCATATCCGCCGGTATACCCCAAAGTGAGAATACGCCTTTTAATATCAAAGTTCCTTATACAACAAATCAAACGGATAGCTTTGCTAAAACAGAAAAAAAAGGATCTGATCAGATCTCTTCTGATCCTGTTTCTATTTCGTCTGACAATATAACTCAATCCGAAACTGCACCTTATTTGGGAATGGTAAGCAAAAAAGGATCCGGGGTTAATTTAATGGAAAAAGAAGAGAAGGAAAACGAGGTTTCTGAGGTCCACGATCAAGAAGGAGAAGTCAGTGAAAATGATCGTGTTAAAGATAAGTTCTTTTCCAAATTGGCCGTCACAGTTATTTTATTTCTACTGTTCTTTTTGTCATCTTTCGGTATCTTGCAAGCCATCGGCTCTACGGAGGCAGGTGGCAGAGTGATATCAAATGCCACCGAGACTGCCGGGTTAATCGCTTCGTCCATTCTTGGCGATACCGAAGTTAAGAAGTATCTTCCCAATTTTATGTTGGCCCAGACAGGATCGGATTCTGAAACCGAAGATACTTCGCAGGAAGTTGAAGCAGATCTGGAATCAATACCTATGGATCAGTTTGAAGGGGCAAGAGAGGTCCCTGCCGGGGATGCTTTTCCCAGAATAGCCGAGGGTCTAGGTCTTTTGGAGATAAACGTTGACACACTCTTAAGCGAGGATCTGGAGGTGGCGGGAGATTCCACTTTCCAAGCGGTTGATATTCTGGGTCCTTTTAGTGTTGAGGGTCTTTTTACAGCCGGCGGAGGTTTGAATGTTATCGGTCCGGCCGATCTAGAAACTCTATCAGTTTCCGGTGAGAGTGAATTTGTCGGTTTAACTACCATAAATGATCTCAATGTTGAAGGAATCGCCGAATTTTCAAACTCCGCTTCGTTCGCTGATATAACTGTTACTGAACCCAGTGAATTTATGGCTACTACCAGATTTTCAGAATTGGAAGTTACCGGCACCAGCACCTTTACTGGAACCAGCACTTTCCAAGCTCCTTCTATGTTCACGGAACTAACCGTTTCAACTTCTACTGAGCTTATGGGAACAACAACGGTACTTGGTTCCAGTCGTTTCTTTGAAAGTTTAAGGGCTACCGGAGGAGTTTTAACAGGCGGCGCTGATATAGATCTTCAAGGAGGAAGACTACTTGGAACTGATCTTGTTCAGAATGTGGAAGCGGGATCGCAGATAAGGATAAATGAAGTTGAAGAAGGAGTTTTTCGTATAAGTTCTACTGCCGGAAGTGGTGCTCCTACTGCCGGTGAAGACATTGCGGTTGATGGCAGAGAAGTCTCTAATATTTCCACCATAGGATCAGTTGCGGAAAGAACATCAGGAATTTCTTGGGATGACGGTCGTGAGCGTATGACCATAGGAGGAACTTCAACACTGGATCACGGTTTGGACATAGAAGGAACTCTCTCCGTGACAGGCACCACCACCTTAGCCGGAGTGGAATACAGCTGGCCGGGAGATGCCGGTCTTGAAGATCAAGTTTTGGTTACTGACGGCAATGGTGATCTTTCGTGGA